>NZ_LPMU01000037.1:0-358399 GCF_001534535.1 Burkholderia sp. MSMB1459WGS | reverse complement strand
GTGTTCACGACGGTGCAGGATGTCGCGCAGACGGTGCTGTTCCTGTCGGCATTCCCGAGCGCTGCGCTCACGGGCCAGTCGTTCATCGTCAGCCACGGCTGGTTCATGCAGTAACGCCGGCACTTCCCCGGCGGCAGGCGCGTTTCCGCGCCGCCGCCATTCTTGCGATGGCGTGCCGTCGTCGACCGACGCCAAGCCATCCATCACCGCCGTCCACGGCGGGATTTCTCGGAGCAACTGATGAAACCGCACGCGCGTACAGAAAAGCAGGCCGTCGATGCGGCGGACCTGCACCACGAAGCCGGTGCGCCGGTCGCTGCGCGGTCGCTGCCGTACGAAACGATCGCGCTCGTCCTGCAAGGCGGCGGCGCGCTCGGCGCGTATCAGGCCGGCGTATTCGAAGGGCTGCACGAAGCAGGCATTCCGCTCGACTGGATCGCCGGCATCTCGATCGGCGCGCTCAACACCGCGCTGATCGCCGGCAACGCGCCCGAGCATCGCGTCGAGCGCCTGCGCGAATTCTGGGAAACGATCTGCCAGCCGGCGTTCTTTCCGGCGATTCCGGCCGCGTTCGAATTCGCGCTGTTCAACAGCATCGATCAGGTCCGCACGTTCTTCACCGCGTCGCAGGCCGCCAGCGCGATGATGCAGGGCCAGCAGGGCTTTTTCGTGCCGCGCTTTCCGCCGCCGCTGCCCGGAGTGTCCGATCATCCGGAAAAAATCAGCTGGTACGACACGTCGGCGCTGCGCACGACGCTGCTGAAACTGTGCGACTTCGACCGGATCAATTCGGGCGAGACGCGCGTGTCGGTCGGCGCCGTCAACGTCGGCACCGGCAACTTCGTGTACTTCGACAACTCGCGCATCCGTCTCGCGCCCGAGCATTTCATGGCGTCCGGTGCGTTGCCGCCCGCATTCCCGCCCGTCGAGATCGACGGCGAGTATTACTGGGACGGCGGCGTCGTGTCGAACACGCCGCTGATGGAAGTGCTCCGTGCCCGGCCGCGCCGCGACACGCTCGCGTTCCAGGTCGACCTGTGGAGCGCCCGCGGGCCGCTGCCGCGCACGATGGCCGACGTCGCCGAGCGCACGAAGGACGTGCAGTATTCGAGCCGCACGCGTTTCGTCACCGATACGCTGCAGCGCGAACAGCGCTACCGCAACGTGCTGCGTCACGTGCTCGACCAGGTGCCGGAAGAGCAGCGCAAGAACGACCCGTGGTGCATCGAGGCCGAAGAGATGTCGAGCGGGAAGAAGTACAACATCCAGCACCTGATCTACCAGCAGAAAGCGTACGAGCATCACTACAAGGACTATCAGTTCGGTCTGTCGACGATGCGCGACCACTGGTCTGCCGGTCTCGACGACATCCGCAAGACGCTCGCGGTGAAGGACGGCCTCGCGCTGCCCGTCAACGACGCGGGCTTCGTCACGCACGACATTCACCGCCGCCGGTAATGCCGCGTGCGACGGGCCGGCGCGCCGCATGCGCCGGCCCGTCCTCCTTTCCGATTCGACATGCCGATTTTCATTGCGCTATTCGCGCTCATCGCCCTGGGATGGGGCGCCGTTCACCTGTTCCACGTCATCGCCGCGCAGTTCGGCCAGCCGGTCGCGATCGCGGCCGCCGTGCTGGCCGCCGCGCTCCTGACCGCACTGATCGCGTGGTGGCTCAAGCGCCGTCGCGACATCGCACCGAACACGAAGGAACAAGGCTGGACGCATATCGTGCATCGCGCGTGGGGCGAGTTGCGCGTGTCCGCGACGCAAGGGCTGCTGTGGCTGTCGCATGACGGCGCGGACGGCCGCTATACGCTATCGCAGCTCGACGGTTGCGAGGCCGCACCGATCGACGGCCGCTGGCATCTCGTCGTGCGCGTGCGCGACGCCGTGCGCGGCGAATGGAAGCTGCCGATGATGGACAAGCGCGATGCGCAGCGCTGGGCGCGCGTGCTGATGCTCGCGAAGGACAACCGGCTCTGAACGCGCGTTCGGGCCGCACGGCCCGGCCGCGCGACGGCCCGCTATCGCGCGCCGAGCGCCCGCAGCGCATCGAGCACGTGCTGCGTCGCCCGTTCGACCGGGCCGGCTCGATGGGCAATCCCCAGCTCGCGCCACAACGCCGGGCGTAACGGCCGCATGACGATGCGCGCATCCGGCAACGGGGCGCCCGCCTCGTGCGGCAGCAGCGTCGCGCCGTAACCTGCGGCGACCAGGCTCTTGATCGCATCGTTGTAGTTGAGCGCGATCCGCGGCTCGGGCCGGTGTCCGCCGAGCGCGAACCATTCGGTCGTGAGCCGCGACAGGCGCGTCGTCGCATCGTTGAGAATCAGCGGCCGCGCGGCCAGATACGCGGGCGTCACCCGGGCAGGAAGCGGCCAGTCCGCGGGCAGGAAAGCCATCACCGGATCGCGGCGCCATGGGCGGATCGTCAGCCCCGCGACCGGCGCTTGCGGCAGCGCGACCAACCCGACATCGAGCGTGCCTTGTGCAATGCGCGACAGCGTGTCGTGCGACGTGAGCACCGCGATCTGCACATCGATATCCGGATGCTTCGCACGCAATCCGGCCACCGCCTGCGGCAACAGATGCGCGATCGCCCCGGTCGATGCGCCGAGGCGTACGCGCCCGGTCAACCCCTGCACCTGCCGCTGCACGTCGTCCAGCGTGGATTCGACTTCTGCCAGCAGACGCCGCGCCCGCTCCACCAGCACTTCGCCGATCACGGAGGGGCGCACGTTGCCGCGGGTGCGCGACAGCAGCGGCGCGCCGACGCGGCTTTCAAGCTCGGCAACATGCAGGCTGACGGTCGGCGGAGCAAGATGAAGCCATTGCGCCGCCGCCACGAAGGAGCCCTGGTCCGCGATCGCGACCAGCGTACGCAGGCGGTCCAGACTGATTTCGCGCATCACACACCTCTCGTTCAGGAAAGCTGAATCGGACGGTCAGCAAATTCAACTTTTCCTATTCTAGGCTTTCGGTGGACGATACGGCTTCCCCCGACGACCGAACGCGACGAACACGACCATCATGAGCTTCCCCACTGTCTTCATCGACGGCGACCAGGGCACGACCGGGTTGCAGATTCACGCGCGTCTGCGCGACCGCAGCGACGTGCGGCTGCTCACGCTTCCCGCCGCCGAACGCAAGGACCCCGCGCGGCGCGCCGACGCACTCAACGCGTGCGATATCGCCATCCTGTGCTTGCCCGACGCGGCCGCGCGCGAAGCGGTCGGCTTCATCCGGAATCCGGCGGTACGCGTGATCGACGCCAGTTCAGCGCATCGCACGCAGCCCGAATGGGTCTACGGCTTTCCCGAGATGGCCGACGGACAGGCGCGACACATTGCGCAGGCCAAGCGCGTGACCAATCCGGGCTGCTATCCGACGGGCGCGATCGGCCTGCTTCGCCCGCTGCTGCAAGCCGGGCTGCTGCCGCGCGACTACCCGGGGAGCATCCATGCGGTGTCCGGTTACTCGGGCGGCGGGAGGGCCGCCGTCGATGCATTCGAATCGGGCGACGCCGCCGCACGCGCGTTGCCGCTGCAGATCTACGGCCTCGCACTCGAGCACAAGCACGTGCCCGAGATCCGGCAACACGCGGGGCTCGCACACCGCCCGTTCTTCGTGCCGGCCTACGGTGCCTATCGGCAAGGCATCGTGCTCACCATCCCGATCGAGCTGCGCCTGCTTCCGGCCGGGGTGACGGGCGAGCGGTTGCATGCCTGTCTCGCGCATCACTACGCGGATGCGCGTCACGTCGACGTGATGCCGCTCGCGGACGCACGCGCGGCAACGCATCTCGATCCGCAAGCGTTGAACGGCACCAATGATCTGCGGCTCGGCGTGTTCGTCAACGCAGACGGCACCCAGGTGCTGCTGTCCGCCGTGTTCGACAATCTCGGCAAAGGGGCATCCGGCGCCGCCGTGCAGAATCTCGACTTGATGCTCGGCGCGCGACACGCGGCGTGACACGCCCGCAGGCATCGTCGACGGTGCCTGCGCACGCCCCCGTAAAAGCTCACCTTTGGCCGGTTTCAGGCCGTATCGTCACCCGCGGCGGCATCCAGGCCGGCCAACGCCTCCACCAGAAAATCCACGCACACGCGCACCTTCGCCGACGCCGCGACGCGTTCCGGATACACGGCCCAGATGTTCGCGGGCTGGATCGCATCGGGCAGTACGCGACACAACGCGCCGCCCTCGATCAGCGGCCGGGCCTCCCAGATCGAGCGCAGCACGATGCCGCGCCCGGCCAGCGCCCATTGCACGGCCACCTCGCCGTGGTTCGTCGACAGCGCGCCGCCGACCTTCACCGTAGCCGTTTCGCCGCGCACGTTCAGTCGCCATACGCCGAACGGATGATCGCGCTCCTTGATCGCGAGACAGTCGTGCGAGGCCAGATCCGCGAGCGAGCGCGGCGTCCCGCGGCGGGCGAGATAGTCGGGCGACGCGCACAGCACGCGATGGTTCGCGGCAAGGCGGCGCGCGATCAGGTGATCGGCGATTTCGTCGCCGATGCGCACGTCGAGGTCGTAGCCCTCGCCGGCAACATCGACGAGCCGGTCGAACAGATCGAGCCGCACGTTCAGTTGCGGATAACGCGCGCTGAAGTCGAGCAGCGCCGGCGCGACGACGTGCCGGCCGAAGCCGAAGCTGCTCGACATGCGCAGCGTGCCGCGCGGCACCGTGCGCGTGGTCGACACGTCCTCGACGAGCTGATCGACGTCGTCGAGAATCTTTTCGGCGCGCGCGAGCACGCGTTCGCCGGCTTCGGTGACCGTCATGCGGCGTGTCGACCGATGCAGCAGGCGCGTGCCGAGCTGCGCCTCGAGCATCGCGACGCGCTTGCTGACGTACGCGGGCGACACCGCGAGCTGTTCGGCGGCCGCGCTGAAGCTCGCGAGGCGGACGACCACGCTGAACACGCGCAGGTCGTCGAGGTTCGGCGATTTATTCACGATTCGTGGAAGGTCGATTAACTTTTGCGCGATTTTAATCCATATGGAAATAAATAGAATGACGTGACGGGCCGCTGCCTTCCCGGCAGCCGGCCGAACAGCCAAGGAGATTTGCATGACCGACAGGACTTACAGGATTGCCGTTATCCCCGGCGACGGCATCGGCCGCGAAGTGATGCCCGAGGGCGTGCGCGTGCTTGACGCCGTGACCGCGCGCTTCGGCGTGCGTTTCGACTTCGTCGAGATCGACTGGGCGAGCTGCGACTACTACGCGCAGCACGGCACGATGATGCCGGACGACTGGAAAGCGCAACTGTCGGGCATGGACGCGATCCTGTTCGGCGCGGTCGGCTGGCCGGCGACGGTGCCCGATCATATTTCGCTGTGGGGCTCGCTGCTGAAATTCCGCCGCGAATTCGACCAGTACATCAACCTGCGGCCCGCGCGCCTGTTCGACGGCGTACCGTCGCCGCTCGCCGGCCGCCGCGCGGGCGACATCGATTTCATGATCGTGCGCGAGAACACCGAGGGCGAATATTCGTCGGTCGGCGGCACGATGTTCGAAGGCACCGAGCGCGAAGTCGTGATGCAGCAGTCGATCTTCACGCGGCACGGCACCGAGCGCGTGCTGAAATTCGCGTTCGAGCTCGCGCAGCGGCGCGCGAAGCGCGTCACCGTCGCGACGAAAAGCAACGGCATCGCGATCAGCATGCCGTGGTGGGATGCGCGCGCGGCCGAGATGGCCGAACGCTATCCGGAGATCGCGGTCGACAAGCAACACATCGACATCCTGTGCGCGCGGTTCGTCCTGCAGCCGGACCGCTTCGACGTCGTCGTCGCGTCGAACCTGTTCGGCGACATCCTGTCGGATCTCGGGCCGGCCTGTACGGGCACGATCGGCATCGCGCCGTCGGCGAACCTGAACCCCGACCGTACGTTCCCGTCGCTGTTCGAACCCGTGCACGGTTCGGCGCCCGACATCGCGGGGCAGTACATCGCAAATCCGATCGCGATGATCTGGTCGGCCGCGATGATGCTCGACTTCCTCGGTAACGGCACGGGCCGCGAACGCGACGCGCACGATGCGATCGTCGCCGCGATCGAGGACGTGCTGCGCACGGGGCCGCGTACGCGCGATCTCGGCGGCAACGCCGGCACGCAGGAAGTGGGCGAGGCGATCGCCGCGCGGATTGCGGGTTGAGTGAGGGTTGTGCCCGGCGTTCGCGCCGGGCTGCGCTGCGCTCAAGCAGCCGTCTGCGGTGAGCGACACGCGATGCGGTTACGCACTTGTGCGGACTCCACCGTTGCGTCGGCGGTGAAGTCGAGCGATGAGCAACGACACATCGCAACGCGCACGGCTCGTGCGGTTTTCCTTGAAAAGTCGAAAGACGATCCGATCGGTGAGTTGCACGTCGCGCTCGCACACACCGATCGTCGATGCACGATCGCTTCGGCGCGATCGGTGAGATGCATCGCGCAGGGAAGCACACCGCAGCACTTCGACGCATGCCTCGCTTTACTCATGCGATGTCGCGTCGATCTGTTCAATGCACACAGCTCGACGCGACATTTCACCTCGTCCCGAAAAATCTCACCTTCAGCGGGCGGCTCCCGAATTTCCTCACCATTGAACCCGGCCGATGCGTTCGCCGATCCGTTGAACGTGTACGAGCATCACAGCCCGAGGTCGGACAACCCCGGATGATCGTCCGGACGACGGCCGAGCGGCCAGTGATAAAGACGGTCCGCCTCGCGAATCGGCAGATCATTGATGCTCGCGTGACGATGCGCCATCAGGCCGTTTTCATCGAACTCCCAGTTCTCGTTGCCGTACGAACGGAACCAGTTGCCCGCGTCGTCATGCCACTCGTACGCAAAGCGCACCGCGATGCGGTTGCCGCCGAACGCCCATAGCTCCTTGATCAGCCGGTAGTCGAGTTCGCGCGTCCACTTTCGCTGCAGCAGCCCGACGATCTCGTCGCGGCCCGTCACGAACTCCGCGCGATTGCGCCAGCGGCTTTGCGGCGTATAGGCGAGCGACACGCGTTGCGGGTCGCGCGTGTTCCACGCGTCCTCGGCGGCGCGCACCTTCTGGCGCGCCGTTTCGAGCGTGAAAGGCGGAACGGGCGGACGAACTTCGGGGGAGGCGGACATGGGTTGCTCCTGTTCAGGGTTCGGGCTGCGAATGCACACAGCCGGTTCGGATGCGCTGCGTCGGCTACCGCGATACGGTATCGAGCAGCAGTTCAGCGGTCGCGCGCGCATCGCGCGCGGCGTTTGCATCGCCACTGACGAGCGCCACGCCGATCGCGCCGTCGATCAACACGAGCCACTGACGCGCGAGGCGTGCGAGCCCGCGGCGCTCGATGCCGGTTTCGTCGGCATGGGCGTCGAAGCGCTCGCGCACGAACGCCAGCAGGCGTGCCTTGTGCATGCGGGCCACGACCCGCACGGGATCGTCGGCGTCGGATATCTCGCCCGATGCATTCAGGAACGCGCAGCCGTGAAAGTCGGGCTGCCCGAACCAGTCGCGCAGCACGTCGAACATGCCGAGCAGTTGCGCGCGCGGCGTCTTGCCGCGCGCCAGCGTCGCGTCGACGAACCAGTGCATCCAGCGCTCGTCGCGACGTTCGAGCGCGGCGACCACCAGCGCCTCTTTCGATTCGAAATGCGAATAAAAGCTCTTTCGTGCCGCACCGGATCGCTTGACGATCGCATCGACACCGGTCGCATGGATGCCGCCTGAATAGATCAGCGCTTCGGCCGCGTCGAGCAGCCGGTCGCGAACGCCGGGTTCGCCGGCGGAATCGAGAGGTGTGTTCATGGGTTTACGGTAGAACGATCGTTCTCCGCCGTCAATACCCGGATGAAAAGTCCCTGCTGGTGGGAGGGGCGAATCGTGCCCGACGCGCCGGCGCGTCATGTCGAGCCTTCGGCCCGACACGAGCGGATCGAAGGGTGAACGGATCAGGTAGCGGCCTACGCACCGATCGAGGACGATCGATGTGGATGGCATCGTGCATTAGTGAGTCGCGACGCTGCATGCGACTCACTGTTGATGTGCCGGATCGGCACGATATCGCACACGGTGGCGTGCGAGCGCTCGCACGCCAAGTAAAGCTGGGGAGGGTGTGGAAGGGGAGAAACGGGCGCCGAATGGCGTGACGGAAAGCAGCGACGCGTGTATCGACGGGTGAAGCGAACATGCAATTGCACGTCACCGACGTGGGATCGCGTGGCGATTCGGCGCGCAGACACGGCTCCCGAATATTCTCACCTCAAGCGTTGAATCGCGCTTCCGAGGTTCGACGGTGCGCGTACGAACGAACACGGGGCAGGCGGCGAACGCGCCGCGCTGCCCCGTCTCGACACGCGACTCAGACCGTCCAGTCGAGAATCACCTTGCCGCTTTCGCCGGACAGCATCGCGGCGAAGCCTTGTTCGTAATCGTCGGCCGCGAAGCGATGCGTGATGATCGGCGACAAGTCGAGGCCGCTTTGCAGCATCGCGACCATCTTGTACCAGGTCTCGAACATTTCGCGACCGTAGATGCCCTTGATCTCGAGCCCCTTGAAGATCACCTGATTCCAGTCGATCGCCGTCTGCGCGGGCGGGATGCCGAGCAGCGCCACCTTGCCGCCGTGGTTCATCGCCTCGAGCAGGCTCGTGAACGCGCTCGGCACGCCGGACATCTCGAGACCGACGTCGAAGCCTTCGGTCATGTGCAGGTCGGCCATCACGTCGCGCAGCGACTCGCGCGCGACGTTGACCGCGCGCGTCGCGCCCATCTTGCGCGCGAGCGCCAACCGATAGTCGTTGATGTCGGTGATGACGACGTTGCGCGCGCCGACGTGCTTCGCGATCGCGACGGCCATGATGCCGATCGGGCCCGCGCCGGTGATCAGCACGTCTTCGCCGACGAGATTGAACGACAGCGCCGTATGCGTCGCGTTGCCGAACGGATCGAAGATCGACGCGAGATCGTCGGAGATCTCGGGCGGAATCTTGAACGCGTTGAACGCCGGAATCGCCAGGTATTCGGCGAACGCGCCTTCGCGGTTCACGCCGACGCCGACCGTGTTGCGGCACAGATGCCTGCGCCCGGCGCGACAGTTGCGGCAAAAACCGCAGGTGATGTGGCCTTCGCCGGACACGCGATCGCCGATCGCGAAACCGCGCACTTCCTGCCCCATCTCGACGATCTCGCCGACGTATTCGTGGCCGACATGCATCGGCACCGGAATCGTCTTCTGCGCCCAGTCGTCCCACTTCCAGATATGGATGTCGGTGCCGCAGATCGCCGTGCGACGGATCTTGATCAGCACGTCGTTGTGGCCGACTTCGGGGCGCTTCACGCGCGTGAGCGTGAGGCCGGGGCCGCGTTCGAGCTTTGCCAGTGCTTTCATGGTCGCGCCTCCGTCAGACGATGCCGAGCGACTTGCCGACGCGCACGAACGCGGCAACCGCCTGGTCGATCTGTTCGGGCGTATGCGCGGCGCTCATCTGCGTGCGGATGCGCGCCCGGCCGCGCGGCACGACGGGGAACGAGAAGCCGATCACGTAGACGCCCTCGCCGAGCAGCTTGTCGGCCATGTTCGTCGCGAGCTGCGCGTCGCCGAGCATCACCGGGATGATCGGATGCGCGCCGGGCACGAGCGTGAAGCCGGCTTCGGTCATCTGCTTGCGGAACCGCGCGCCGTTCTCGCGCACGCGCTCGCGCAGCTTCGCGCCCTCGTCGCTGCCGAGCAGTTCCAGCACCTTCAGCGACGCCGCGGCGATGCTCGGCGTGAGCGTGTTCGAGAACAGATATGGGCGCGAGCGCTGGCGCAGCAGCTCGATCACCTCGCGACGCGCGGCGACATAGCCGCCCGAGGCGCCGCCGAGCGCCTTGCCGAGCGTGCCGGTGATGATGTCGACACGGCCTTCGACGCCGCAGTGTTCGGGCGTGCCGCGGCCGTGCGTGCCGATGAAGCCGACCGCATGCGAATCGTCGACCATCACGAGCGCGCCGTAACGATCGGCGAGATCGCAGATGCCTTTGAGGTCGGCGATGATGCCGTCCATCGAGAACACGCCGTCGGTCGCGATCAGCTTGTGGCGCGCGCCTGCGGCATCGGCTTCCTTGAGCTTCGCCTCGAGGTCGGAAAGATCGTTGTTCTTGTAGCGCAGACGCTTCGCCTTGCACAGGCGAATGCCGTCGATGATGCTCGCGTGATTCAGCTCGTCGCTGATCACAGCGTCGTTCTCGTCGAGCAGCGTCTCGAACAGCCCGCCGTTCGCGTCGAAGCAGCTCGAATAGAGGATGCTGTCCTCGGTGCCGAGAAACGCGGCCAGCGCGCTTTCCAGTTGCTTGTGAACGGTTTGCGTGCCGCAGATGAAGCGCACCGATGCCATGCCGAAGCCGTCCTGGTCGAGGCCGGCTTTCGCCGCGTCGATCAGGCGCGGATCGTTCGCCAGACCCAGATAGTTGTTCGCGCAGAAATTGAGCACGCCGGCGCCGCCGGCGAGCCGCATGGCTGCCGCCTGGGGACTCGCGATCTCGCGCTCGGTCTTGTAAAAACCGTCCGCGCGGATCTGGTCGAGCGTCCCGCGCACCTGGGCGAGAAAGGCATCACGCATCGCAAAGCTCCTGACAGGGATTCGCATTCCGCAGCGCACGGCTCGTGGCGGCGCTGCGGCCTGCTACTGTTATAGTCGGTCGTTCGGTTGACCGCATTTATCCGATATTCCGAACTAGAATTCGAAATATCGAACAACTCTAAGCGAACGGAATTCAAATGGCAAGTTCCTCCGGATCGCGGCGCACGCGTGCCGACGCCGCCCCGCAGCCGCCGGCCGCGACCCCGCCGCGCGTGGGCGAGCAAATCCAGCGCCTGCGCAACGAACGCAAGCTGACGCTCGACGACCTGTCGCGCGCGGCCGGCGTATCGAAATCGATGCTCTCCGAGATCGAACGCGACAAGGCCAACCCGACGATCGCCGTCGCGTGGCGGCTGACGAACGCGCTCGGCATCACGCTCGACGAACTGTTCTCGCAGCCGAAGGCGCCCGAGACGATCCGCGTGGACGGCCCGCACGACATTCCGACGCTTGCGGGCCACGACGGCCGGTACCAGTTGCGCGTATGGGGCCCGATCGATCTCGCCGGCAAGTTCGAGTGGTACGAGCTGACGCTGCCGGGCGGCGGCGCACTGGTATCGAACGCGCACGAACCCGGCACGCGCGAGCACCTCACCGTGCTGCAGGGCGCGATGGAAATCGAAGCCGCCGCGGCCAGCCGGCGCCTGAAGGCGGGCGACACCGCGCGCTACCCGGCCGACGAGCCGCATGCGATCCGCAATCCCGGCAAGACCGAAGCACGGGCCTTGTTGATCGTGATACATCGCTGACGGCGCGTATAGCCGGCCAAAAGGCCAATCGCGGGCCAGTTGCGGAAAGTACTGTATGTTTGTACAGTAAACGGACATTCCGCCATGCAAGGGCCGGAGCTGGCGCACCGAGGCGCCCGCCCCGGTCGACAGGAGCCTGCAATGACAGAAGAACAAGACTTGGCCGCGCTCAGCTTCAAGGCTGCCGCGCACGACCTCGAATTGATCGTTCGCCATATCGCCGGACGCTACATCCGTCAGCGCGTGCCGCTGACGTGGCGCCTGCTGCACGCGATCGAAGCCGAAGCGCTCGCCGATCTCGGCTTCGCCAGCCGGCACGACGCTGGCATGCGTCAACTGTTCGAACGGCCGTCGGACATGACGTTTCCCGAAACGGACGATCCGATCGACTTCGGGCGCTCGAATGCGTTGCCCGCGGTCTTTTCATTCGCCGTTCTCGCTTACGAAGCCGCGGCAACGACGCACGATACCGCGCGTCCCGCGCGCGCTCACCGCCAATCCAAGGCGTGGGGCGACTGATGGCCCAGCCCCGGCCGCGGCGCACTGCGGCCGGCTCACCCGTTTGCCGCCCGATACGTTGCGGAAAGGGCTACCATATACGCAACTAACGGAATTAATGCCATGTCCCTTCCCGCCTCTCCCGACACCACCGCCCCGCCGGAAGAAAAGGATCTGTTCGACCGCGATGCGTCCGACTGGGTCGTCTCGCCCGAAACCGCGTTCGACGCGTGGCTGGCGATGCAGGACTATCGCCGCTCGTCGGCCGATGTCTATCGCGCGCAATGGGGCGCGTTTCTCGCGTGGATGCGTGCACATCAAAAGAACCTGGCGACGGTCGATACGCCGACCATCGCGAACTTCGTCGGCGAGTTGCCGATCAAGAAAACGCAGCGGATGCGCTATCTTCGGCTGATCGAGCGTGTGCTCGATCATGTCCGCCGCACCGAGTACGCATCGACCAACCCGGCCCGCTTCATTGCTCAGGATGGCGAAGCGAACTGGCGAAAGGCCCGCGACAACGAACCGACCGGTTTCCTCACGCCGGCGGAGCGCGCGACGTTGCTCGCGTATCTGTTTTCGCCGATCGGCGTATCGGGTTCCGCGTACTGGAAGGAACGCCGTGATCGGGCGCTCGTCGCCGCGTTTCTCGGTGCCGGCATCAAAACCGGAGAAGCGCGCGCACTTACGATTAGTTGCATCAATACGAGCACGACGTCGCTGCGGATCGAGTCGACGCATCCGGATTACGCACGCGAAACCCATCTGGCTTCGTTCGCGATCGCCTTGCTCGAAGCCTGGCTCACCGAACGCAAACGCCAGCAGATTCCGGGGGAGCTCGTCTTCCCCGCATCGCATGCCGGGCGGCCGATGCACAAGGCGACGATGCTGCGCGCGATCGACGCGATCGTCGAATCGGCCGGGCTCACGTCGTCACGCACCGCGCGTGCAAGCCCGCAAACATTGCGCAATACCTACGCGGCCGAGCTGTTCGAACACGACATGCCGCCCGAGCGCGTCGGCAAATGGCTGGGCTTCATGCGGCCGATCTCGTCGAATCGCCTGCATCGCGCATGGAAAAACTGGCGTGACGGGCTGGCCGACGGCAGCGGTGACGCATCCGACCGCGACGAAACTCACTGATCGGAAACGGCTGCTCACGCGAATCGATCCGTGAGCAGCCTTGCGTGGCGCAGCCTCACCCTTTCACAGCTCCCGAAAATCCTCACCGCTGGCTTCCCGGATCCTCTCACCTGTGCGGCGTTGCCGGCCTTCGGGTCAGGTATGCGCGAAACGCGCGGCGGCTTCGAAGCGAGACGGCCATGCGCCCGACGCGTGCTCGCACTCGGGGCACGTGACTTCGAAACCCTCGTCGCCATGTGATAGTTCCGGTTCGCCATCGCAATGCGGACACCGGGTCGGCGCCGGAATCTCGTGATCCAGCGAGGTGCCGATCACGGCATACGCATCCGCATCCAGTTGTCCGGCGTCGGCCAGGCGCCGCAGCAGCTCGGCGATTTCCGGATTCATTCCGCGGTTCGCACGCAACGAGCTCATATCGCGCGTTGCGCGGTCCAGTTCGTCGCTCTGGGCGCGCAACTGTTCTTCGAGCCGGTCGGCACGCGCCTTCGCCGAACTCAATTGCTGCAGGAAATCGAACTCCTTGCGCTGAACGTCGCGCAACCCGCTCTGGTAGGTCGACGCCATGCTGCGCAACGAGTCCAGTTCGACCAGCATCGGTTTGACACGGCGTTCGGCTTCGGCCACCGCATCCTTGATTTGCTGCGCGTAGTGCTCGGTGCGCTGCTGCAATTCGGCTTGCAGCGCATCGATGCGGTCGCGCAGCGCGGCGTTCTGTGCCTGTTCGGCATCGATCCGGCTGGCAGCCGCGGCCAGTTCCTTTTCCAGTCGGGCGACTGTGGTGAGCAATGTGGCTTCGCTTGCCGAACCGTGGGTGGTTTGCGACGCGAGCTGCACCTCGAGTTCGGTCACCCGCGCCTGCAATTGCTCGTTTCTCGCTTCACCGCGCGCGAGCGCTCCCTCGAGCGTTTCCTGGCGGACGGTTGCGTCCCGCAATCGCTGCTCGGCGTCGGCGATGTCGGCGCGAACCTTTTCCCGGTCTCCATCGAGGCTGTCGCGCGCGGCTTTCAATGCCTCTTCGTAGAGTGTGCCGAGCAACGCGCCGGCCTTTTCCTCGACGGCTTTAGGTATCGCCGCGCCGTCGAGCCTGATTTTGGATGCGGAACGGATGCGTTCCCAGAAATGATCGATGTCTTTCGGGATGTCGCTGGCGCTGCCGGTCTGGGTGAGATCGCGGACGTTGGCGGCCGACGGCCGGATACCAAGATCGAAGAACAAGCGCTTGCACGCGTGCAGCGACAATTCCTGGCGCCGCGCACCGCTTGCGCGCAGCAATTCCAGTTCTTCCCGAATGACTTGACGCATTTCGTCCAGGGTCATGGCAACACTCACAGACAATGAATGTGGCAATCATAACGAAATACGTAGCTATTGATACTTCTTTCGAGGGTCCGTTGTGAATTTACGTCGCTTTGCACAGAAATCGGGGTTCTGAGCCGATCCTGCCGAAGGTGGGCTGGAATTCCGTGAAACAAAGCGAAGAAAATCAGCCAAGCCCTTGTATTACAAGCGATTTCTAGCGAGCCCCGAATTTGGGCATTTGTTTCACATGACGACGAATCCGGTTGCCCGTGGGTGTTCAGGGGTTGGGGTGTCTGTGGAAAACTCGTCGGCCGATATCTTGAGAGTATTAGAAGTAAACACCCTTGAACCCTTAGTTAAAAACGTTAACGCCACGGCACAGCCTTATGGGGCAAGGCTTTCCGGCCGACAAGGTGAAGTTTTACGGGAGCCAAGGTGATCTTCTGCGGGAGCTGACGTGATGGGGTTCAGGGAACTGCGTGAGCCGTTGCAGGAAAGGTCGTGAGCGGATTCGGGATCACAGTAAAACACGAGTTTTCCCAAAGGTGAGGGTTTTCGGGGCCGCACAGCCACGAAAGCCGCGCGGCGCCTGACTGCACAGTTTTCTGCCTGTGCAGACATAGGTGAGAATTTGCAGGACCTGCTTTGCGCCCCGATTCTGCCCATCTTTTGGGCAGATTTGGCGAAAGGTGAGGTTTCACGGGACTCCACGGGAATTTGCTGTGAGGATTTCCGGGAGGCGGACGCCATTTTGCACAGCAAAAGTGCTTTCCGGGGCCTGTGATGCCCCAAAGGTGAGGTTTTTCGGGAGGGAAATCCGGATTTTCCTGCTCCGATCTCCTTAAGGTGAGCTTTTTCGGGGCATGGCCCACAGGCCGTGACTTGGCTCACAGGTGAGGTTTTTCGGGAGTCGTATTTGCTGAAAAAATGGTCAAAGGTGAGGCTTTTCGGGACCTGTGACCGGCCCAATTCGCCGAAAAGCCCGCCAGGACTGGAAGAAATCTCGTTTTTTCTGTGCCACCTTTTGGCACAGGTGAGGATTTTCGGGAGGCGGCATACGGGTGTCGTATGAAGGATCCCGGTCGAAAGGTGAGGGTTTTCGGGGGATCGCGGCGCTGCACAGCCAAATGCCTTCCGTGCATAAGTATCGGAACGGATTGGGATTTTTGATACCGCGCCGGTTACGGTGAGCCTTTTCGGGAGCCATTTCCGTGCCCGCTGCTGTGCCGCATTTTTCCCGAAAGGTGAGCGTTTTCGGGAATGTTCGGCAGCCAGTCCCGCGTGTGTCGGGCCTTCGTCGCTATCCGGACGAATCAACATGCTGTGCCAGAGGTGAGCATTTTCGGGACCCGACACGATTCGTGCGCTGTACAATGCCCGCCCGGACTGGCCGAGTAACCCCTGATCGGGCCGCACGCGCAGGTTTCGCCGGCGGTTTTCCACGAGTCGAAGTCGAACCGATCTCCGGCGGGCCGCGCCTGTACATGCATACAGGCCTATCTGCGGCGCTCGGGGAGGAACGGTGAGGTGCAATCGCGACCCTGTGTCGGACTCACGGCTGTGAAGTCGCAAAATTACGACAAATCGAAAGGTGAGCCGATACGGGAGCCAATTTCGCACGTGTCCTGCACAGGTGAAATTCTGTGAATCGGCGCATGCCGCGGCACGTCTGGAAGAGTCCGGAACGTCGTACTGGCGGACCGGTGAGCCTTTTCGGGAGCGGTTCGGGTGAGCGCCGTTTTGCCGGTGCGCTTCACCGGCTATGGTGAGCATGTCGTTCTGGACGCACATCACCGCAGGCGCTATCCTTCCGGGAAACTTCTCCTCCGACCCGACGTATGGCCACGACGAAGCGCGCCAAGAAAACCGATGTGGATGTGGTGAGTGCCAGTTCAGCCGAATTGCGAAAGGCCGTCGAGGCGATCGCCATTCAGCCGAAGAGCGGCAAGATCACGCTCCTCACTCGCAAGCTGTTCAATGTCCTGCTGGCCGTCGCGCAGCAGGCCGACGACTCGGGCGACACGTATCGCGCGCTGCTGTCGGACATCGTCGCCAACTCCGCTTTCGATTCGAACGACACCGCGTTGGTGAAGGAACACCTGCGCCGCATGGTGTCGGTGCAGGTCGAATGGAGCACGGGAACCTCGAGCCAGAAGCCGGGCCGCAAGTGGGGGATCTCCACGCTGATCGCCGATGCGGAAATTCTCGAGGATCCGACGACCCGCCGCGTGTGGGTCGAATTCTCGTTCGCACCGAAGATCAAGAAGAAACTGCTCGACCCGGTTCAGTATGCGCGCCTGAGCCTGCAGTTCCAGAGCCAGCTGCGCAGCAGCGCCGGCCTCGCGCTGTACGAGATCTGCGTGCGCTACCTGACGAACCCGAGCCACCTGACGATGCGCGAGCCGTGGGAATGGTGGCGGCCCATCCTGTCGGGCACGCCCGACACGGAAGCCGGCGACGAAGCGAAGCGCGAGTACAAGTACTTCAAGCGCGACTACCTGCGGCCCGCGATCGCGGAAGTCAACGCGGTCACCAACATCTTCGTCGAGCTGATCGAGCATCGCGAAGGGCGTCGGGTTGCCGAGATCCAGTTCCGCGTGACCGAACGCAAGCAGCCGATGCTCGCGCTCGACGAACACCCGAACGTGTTCGACAGCACGCTGGTCGACCGGATGGTGAAACTCGGGATTCCGCTGAAGGAAGCGCAGACGCTCTATGCGGACAGCGAGGAAAACCGGATTCGCGCCGCACTGCAGATGACCGAGCAGCGGATGCGCAGCACGACGCTGCCGCCGGTACGCAGTGCGCCGGCGCTGTTCAAGGATGCGCTGAAGAAGGGGTATGCGCCGCCGGTCGAGTCGGTCGACGCGCTGCCGGCCGGCACGCCGTCCGCGAAGGTCGCGGCGGCGCAACCGGACGATCTGAAGGCGCGCTTGCTGAGCGAGTTCGCGGCGTTCCGTCGCAAGGAAGCGAAGGTGCTGTACGAGGAGCAGGGCGACGCGGAGCGCGAAGTGGCGCGCGAGTCGTTCGAATCGGAGGCATTGCCGACGATGGGCTCGCATCTGCGCGACGACTGGCGCAAACGCGGCCTCGATTCCAAGCTGGCCGAGACGGCCTTTTTCGACTGGCTCGCGCAGAAGACCTGGGGCGAGCCGACGGATGGCGATCTGCTGTCGTTCACGCTGAACCAGTCGCGGGCCGCTTGAGGCCCGCTCAGGCCCGCTCAGGCCCGCTGACGGGCCGCCGCCGGTCCTAGCCCTCGGGTAGGGCCGGCGTCCTCACCAGGCCCCGCCGGCCGCCTCCATCATTCCGACAACAGCATCCGCTCGAGCTGCTCGAGGATTGCGTCACGCTTGTCTTTCGGGAGGCCGCGCAGGCGCAGTTCGATGCGGTCTTCGCCATACGACTTCAGGTCGCCGACCGACTTGCCGCCGAGCTTGATCTCGAGACGCTGCGCATAGCGTTGACGGCCCGCGGCCTTCGGCGTCTCCTGTGCCGCGACGCGGCCCTTGACGATGTCCGACACCTGACGCGTGCTGAGATCGTCCGACACGATCTTGTTGATCAGCCGCAGCGTCGCCTCGGTGCCGCGCGCATTGTGATAGCGGCCAACCTGATACGCCATGTTCGACCCGAAGCGGTCGGGGCGCGCGACCATTTCCTGCATGATCGCTTCCGGCAACTTGCCGATCGACAGCGCGACGGCCACCGTCGACTCGTCGAGGCCCAGATGCTCGGAGAGTTCTTTCTGGCTCTGGAAATGCTTTTCGTCGAGGAAGCGGCGCCACACGACAGCGTTGTCGAACACCGTCTGCGAATCGCGCTGAACGTTGAGATCGTAGCCGAGCTTGTAGCTCTGGATGCCGATCGGCACGTCGATCACGATTGCCTTGACCGACTCCTTGTTCGCTTCCTTCAGCGCCCGCACGCGACGGCCGCCGTCGCTCACGAAATACGTGCCCGGATTGTCGTAATCGGGAATCACGTGGATCGCCTGCTGCTGCCCCTGCTTCGCGAGGTTGACCGCGAGTTCGGCAATCGACGACTTCAGGTAGAAGTGCCGCGGATTGAACGGGCTGTGCTTGATCGCCTTCAGCGGCAGCTCGATCACCTGCCCTGGCGCATAGCGATTCTCAAGGCGCCACGCGCGATATTGCTGCGATTCGTCAATCGACGGATCGATCGTGAATTCGGGAGCAGGCGGCGGTGCGATGTCTTTCTTCGCGGATTTGGTCGGCGCCGCGGCGGGCGTCTCGGACTTGACGATGCCGTCGATCGCATTGAGGCGATCAAGCGCCGTGCGCTTCTCGCTCGTCGTGATATCCGGGCGCGCTTGGAATCCTTTGGCAAATTGGGAAGGTTTCATGTGACTCCTTTATGCGCATAAAGTCAGGGCAGCATGGCGACGATTTCGTCGGCACATGCGCGAATTTCGGCCGCGGCCAGCTTGCCGCCGCGATCGTTCATCTGCAGTACGGTCTGACCGAGCGCCATTGCTTGCTTGTACGCTTCCCGAGTCGGAATCTGCGTCTTCAGCAGCGGGAAGCCGAGCTCCTCGAGTGCACGCTTGAGCTCGCGGGTCAGCATGCGCTTCTCTTCGGTCTTGTTCAGCAGGAAGACCGCGCGGAGGTCTTCGTTCATCACCTGTGCCTGCTGAATCAGTTTGACCAGCCCGACGCTCGACCAGTAATCGGCCGGCGACGACGATGTCGGGATCACGGCAATCGATGCGGCCAGCAGGACGACGCCGGAGACTTTCTCGGTGATCGACGGCGGGCAGTCCACGACGATGATGTCGTAGTCGTTGATGAACTTCTTGATCTCGCGATGGATCTGGCCGTCGGCTTCGGCAAGATTGACGACCGGAAACGGGATGCCGTTGTCGCTGTCGCCGGATGCGCTCGACCAGTGAACCAGCGTGTTTTGACGGTCTGCGTCGATGACGAGGACGCGCTTCCCCTTTTCATGGAACGCGGCGCCGAGATGCATGGCAATCGTGCTTTTGCCGACGCCGCCTTTTTGTTGAGTGACTGCAATGATTTCCGCGGCCAATTTTCACTCCTGTTTGGGTCGTTGGAATTCTACAGGACGATATTTGAATTTCAATGAAATTGTCGTTCAACAACTACGCGTTGGCCATTCGGACTATCGGTTTATGCGCATAAACGAGGCGGCGACAGGTGGCGCGTTTAGGCGGTGTATTGGCGATGGCGAGGCGGATGCCGGGGAATGGGCTGCTCGAGGTTGGATCGTCACGGTTGCCACAGCGTCGGAGGGTTGTTCGTCGCAAAGATGTCTCGGTGCGCTGCCCTTTCGCTGGACGGGCTGCGTCACCTGCGAGCCGGGAGTTTGTGCGCATAAAGTCTGCGGAGGCCGAGGCGAGCAATGCCGTCGCTAGAGTGCCCGGCATTCGCAGGGGTGAGAGGAGTGATCTGCGAGCCCAAGGCGAATGCGTGCCCACGAGGGGCATCGTTGAGCGGAAGGACGCGCATCGAGGCGCCCTGTCGGGGCGCAGCGTTTATGCGCATAAACCGGACGCAACGAGTGCTCGCGACGAAGTGCCCGCAGGCATAAACCTCCGCTGAGTCAGACGCGCGACGATGTCATGGCAGGACAGCCTATCGATACGGCGATGGCCAGGTACGGTCTCGCATCGACATGCGCCCACACCCAACGTCGCACAGCACCTCGCTCGACGATCAGGAGCTTTATGCGCATAAACCAACCGCCTTGCTCGCCATCATGCATGCCCTTCCGAAAAGGCAGCGCTCACGAAGCATTGGCTGGACTAACCGCGATTCCTCGTCCGCGGAACATGCCGTCCCGACTTTATGCGCATAAACAGAACCACTCTTTGAGACGTCTTCCCGGACCTGACGCACGCCCCTCTCCCGATCACCGCGCATCGCCAAACCGACCCGTCTCAGCGACCTGTCGAAAGGAAAGCCACCCTGATCTCGGTCGAACCACCCCACCGAGCTCCCCGATACAGACTGGCTACAATACAGGGCTCCACCATCCAGGCTTGAATGATGATCACGATCTACCACAACCCCCGATGCTCGAAGTCCCGCGAGACGCTGACGTTGGTCGAGTCGCTGAATACCGCCGACGCGCCGCTGAACGTCGTCGAGTACCTGAAGACGCCGCCGACGGTGGAGGAACTGGAAACGCTGCATCGGCAGCTCGGCCGTCCGGTTCGCGACATGCTGCGCGACGGCGAGGAGCCGTACAAGACGTTGAACCTGGCCCGCGCGGATTTGACCGACGCCGAAGCCTACGCGGCGATCGTCGCTCATCCGATTCTGCTGCAACGCCCCATCGTCGTGCATCGAGGCAAGGCGGCCATCGGTCGCCCTCCCGAGTCGGTGAAGGCGCTGTTCGAATAATTCTTGCCCGCCGTATTTTTCTTATTGCATCGACGTGGCCCGGCCCAACCCGGCACACGTAACGGCAGTCCAGGCCGACGCGATCGCCGGCCAACCTGCTCGCCGCCAGCGGGACGATATGTCGACACCGCGGCGCCTAGCCTCCACCGGGCGACCCATCATCGTCGTCCGGGCCCCGTCCCGCCGCCGCTTTCGCAGCCGTGCGCAGCAGCGCGATCTGTCCGCGATAGGCGCGGCATCCGCTGCAGGTCGGCAAATGCACGCGCACCTGCAGGCGCTCGTGCAGCGTCAGATGCCGGTCGAGCGCATCCGAAAGCAGTCGTGTCACGTCAGTACATTTCCCCGGCAGCATCTTCGGTCGTCAGTCCTTTTTCGCTCAGGCAGGTTCGCAAGCGCGTACGCGCCCGGTACAGCAGCACGCTGCAGTGATTCGTCGTCAACGTCAACTCGCTGCAGATGTCCGCGATCTCGACGTCGAGGAATTCGCGCATCATGAACACGCGTCCGATCTGCTCCGGCAGATGGTCGAGGCAGACCTGGAACAGCGTCCAGAACTGCTGTTGCTGCAACAGCGTTTCGGGCTTCGGCCACGGTCGCGGTTTCGCATGCGCGGCCCAGTGTCCGTTGTCCTTGAACAGTTCGCGATCGAGTACGGATTCGCCGTCGAGCTCCGCATCGAGCGCGCTCAGGCTCACCATCCGCTGCCGTGCGCGCAGCACGTCGATCAGCTTGTTGCGCAGGATGCCGAATACCCAGGTCTTGTGCGCCGACAGCCCGGCGAAATCGCCGGCATGCGACCACGCGGCGGCCAGCGCTTCCTGCACGGCGTCTTCGGCCGCGTCGGCATCGCGGAGCTGGAGTCGCGCGAAACGCAGCAGGTCGCGCCGCAGTTGCGCGAGATAGGCGGGGTCGTCGTGTGCGGACGGCATGTCTGGTCGGCAGTGTCTCGAAGCGAATCGCGCGAGCGTCGCGCAGCGGGCGCGTCGCGGTGCGAGCAGCTTACTGGGCGCGGTGCCGGCCTGCAACGCAATGTTCCGTCACGAATTCACGAAACCGGCCGCCGCGCTGCGCTATGCTTGCCGAACCTTGTCGCGCGTTGTCGCGCGCGTCGACGTCGGCGCGCGGCGGCAATCTGTAACGTCGGAACATAACGGTCGAGTTATCCACAATTTCTGTGGAAAACCTTGTGGAAAGTCGGCCGGACGGCCCCGTGGGACGGCTCGCGGGCTGGCTTGCCTATAAACAGACCTTTGTCGCCCGTTCGGAAGCAATCGATCCGATTCCTCACTCACCGGAAGGAGAATGCCATGTCCTATCGTATTGCAGTCGTCGTCGGCAGCCTGCGCAGCGCTTCGACGAACCGCGCGCTCGCGCACGCCGTGATCTCGCTCGCCCCCGCCGATTTTTCGTTCGAGTTCGTCGAGATCGGCGAACTGCCGCTGTACAGCCAGGACTACGACGCGGATTTCCCCGAAGTCGCGAAACGCTTCAAGCAATCGATCGAAGCCGCCGACGCGCTGCTGTTCGTCACGCCTGAATACAACCGGTCGATTCCGGGCGTGCTGAAGAATGCGCTCGACTGGGGCTCGCGCCCGTGGGGTTCCAACTCGTGGTCGGGCAAGCCGGGCGCGGTGCTCGGCACGTCGCCGGGTGCAGTCGGTACCGCGCTCGCGCAGCAGCACCTGCGCAACGTGCTCGCGTACCTCGACGTGAAGACGCTCGGTCAGCCCGAGATGTTCATCAAGCACGATCCGGCGCGCATCGACGACCAGGGGCAGATCGTCAGCGAGGACACCCGCAAGTTCCTGCAGGGCTTCGTCGATCGCTATGCGGGCTGGGTGCGCCTGCTGAAATCGGCCTGACGTCGTCGGGCCGATCGATGCGCCCGTTCACGCCGTCGCGTCGGCGTCGGCGCCGGCGCCGGCCGCACACGGCCGGTCACGCGCCGGTGTGTCGTGCGTCGCGCGCTTCGCGGATGCCCAGCAGGATCTCGTCGAGCAGCGCGATGTCGAACGGCTTCGACAGCACGCGGACGTTGACGGTGCGCGTACGGTCGAGCTCCTCCGCATAACCCGTGACGAGAATCACGGGCAGCTTCCCCGGCCGTTTTTCGACCGCTTCGGCGAGGTCGATACCGTTCAGGCGGCCCGGCATGTGGATGTCCGAAATCACGAGATCGAACGTGTCGTTCGCCGCGGCGCCTTCGATCAGGCGCAACGCGTCGTCGGCGGTGGGCGCATAGGTCACGCGATGACCGAGCAGCGACAGCAGCGCTTCCGTGCCGGCCGCGACTTCGCCGTTGTCCTCGACGAGCAGCACGTGCAAGCCCGCGAGTGCCCCGCTGCCCGCGTCGTGCGCGCCGGCCGCCGGCCGCGCGACGACGTCCTCGGCGCGCGCGCGCGGCAGGTACAGACGCACCGACGTACCCGCGCCGACCGCGCTGTCGATCGTCGCGAGGCCGCCCGAGCGTTCGCAGAACGCGAATACCTGCGGCAGGCCGAGCCCCGTCCCCATCCCCTGCGGCTTCGTCGTGAACAGCGGTTCGAATGCGCGGGCGAGCACGTCGGGCGCCATGCCCGAACCCGTGTCGTCGAGCGAGATCTGCACGAAATCGCCGGTCAGCGGAAAGCCGTCCTCGCGGCGCAGCGTGACGTTGCGCGCGCCGACCGTGAAGCGGCCGCCCGTCGCCATCGCATCGCGCGCGTTGACCGCGAGGTTGATCACCGCGAGCTCGAGCTCAGCGACATCGACGCGGATCGGCCAGACGCCCGGCTCGATCGCGACGACCAGCGACGACTTCGATCCGAGCGACGTCTTCAGCAGTTCGCGGCACGTGCCGAGCCATTGCCCGACGTCGATCGTCTCGTTGTGCAGCGGCTGCTTGCGTGCGACGCCGAGCAACTGGCGCGTGAGCGACTGCCCGTTCTTCAGTGCGCGTTCGATCGCGTCGAGCTCCTTGTCGAGATGCTGCACGCCGCGCCGCCGCGCGATCTGCACGTTGCTCGAGATGATCATCAGCAGATTGTTGAAGTCGTGCGCGACGCTGCCGACGAGATTGCCGAGCGCCTGCATCTTGCGCGACTGCCGGTAGGCCGATTCGATCGAGCGCCGCATCGATGCTTCGGCCTGCCAGCGATCCCATGCTTGCTCTTCGGCCTTCAGCCGCTTGAGCGATAGCCAGATCACGGACCACAGCGCGACCGACGGCGCGAACATCGAGATGAACAGCACGCTCAGGTGTTCGTACCATTCATGCCAGATCGCCGACGTGCGGTACGCGCAGCTCACGTAGACGGGATAGCTGCCGACCTGGCGATACGCGACGATCTCGCTGCTCGTGCCGTCGTGGCGCACGCGCACGACACCCGCGCGCGGATCGTTGTGCGGATTGCCGAACGTGACCGAGCGATCGGTGTGCGCAAGCGACGGCGGCGGCGGATACGATGCGATCACAGCGCCGTCGGAGCGCGCGAGCGCCATCGTCATCGGCGTGCTCGCGCCGCCGAGCAGGTCGCGGTAGAACGCGTTGAAATACGACGACTTCAGCGCGATCGACACCATGCCGGCGAACGAGCCGTCGCTATGGCGTCGCGCGACGCCCGTGTTGAACACGGGAATGTTCTCGAGCTTGAGCGGCCCCATCATCAGCCGCGAGATGTGTTCGATGACCTTGCCGTCGCGGATGCCGGCGAAGTCGTCGCGATTCACGATCGACGCATACGGCGCCGGATAGTAGAGGCTGTTGGCGAGCAGCATTCCGCTCGCGCCGAAGATCGACACGGCCGCCACCTGCGGATAGCCGCCGCCGATCGTGTTCAGCGCTTCGTGGATGTCGGATTCCTTGCTGCGCACGGTCGCGTCGTCCATGTCCTGCACGAGGTCGACGATGCGCGCATCGAGCGTTTCGCTCAGGTCGAACACCTTGAGCGCATGCTCCTCGGCGACGCGCACCGTGCGCATCGTCACGTCGCTCGCGGCGGCCTCGCGCGCCTTCAGGTCGTTGTACGCCATCACCACCACGTAGATGCACGGCAGCACGATGGCCGCGACGAGCAGCACGATCAGCGTCACGCGGCGCACCGCGAAATCGTGCTCGGGGGCGCCGGACGCGTAGCTGCCGTCGTCCTGCCAGTCGTCGGCGGGCGGGGGGGCGGAAGCTTGGGAGGCGGCAGGCCGTTCGGACGTCATCGAGGAAAGGGGGTGAAGCAGAGGTGCCTGCCATCATAAACGAGTTGCGGTGGCCCGCCGTGCGGCGCCGTACGCACGCGATCCGTCGAATCCACCCGCCGGAAACCGTCAGATTGAAAACGCGACGAATCCGGCAGCGCAAACGTACACAAGGAAAAATTTTGCGTGCTTATCTCGAAAATGGTCGCAGCTGTTTTCGGAATGGCGCGCGATCGGATCGATTCTGTTCGAAATGGTGAAAATGGCGAGTTGCATCGCCTCCGGTTTACTCCGAGAATCGCGCCTTGCTTTCCCCTATGACAGATATATGCGCCCGCCGGCGATTGCCGCGCGGTGCGTCGCGCGCACCTGCGTCGCGGCGCCCGTGCGCGGCTGCGAGGCGGTTGCCCCGCGCCCGAAACGCATGGCACTCAAGAAATGCGCCGCGCGGTCGTTAACGCGAGAGAGACCATTCCGTATACCGCATCGCCCCATGCCTTTGCCGATTGTAATTGCCGACGATTCGCTGCTCGCTCGCAAACTTCTGACAAAGGCGCTGCCGGGAGATTGGGACGTTGACGTCGCGTATGCAGCGAATGGTCGCGAGGCCTTGGCGCTCTATCGTGACGGCAAAGCTTCCGTGATGTTTCTGGACCTGACGATGCCCGACATGAGCGGATATCAGGTCCTGGAAACACTGCGCCACGAAGATCTGAACACGTTCGTGATCGTGGTATCCGCCGATATCCAGCCGCAGGCGCAAGCACGCGTGCGTGAATTGGGCGCGATCGCATTCGTTGCCAAACCCGTGACGTCGGAGGCATTGCTGCCCATTCTCAAGGAGTATGGGTTGTATGCCTGAATCGGTGTTCACGGCGGAGCAACGCGACGCGTTGCAGGAAATCGCCAACCTTGCAATGGGCCGCGCCGCCGCGCGGCTTGCGTTGCTGCTCGGGCACTTCATCGAGCTGTCGGTGCCGCGCGTGCGCGTCGTGAAAGCGGCCGACGCGGGCGCCGCGCTGCGCGAGATGACGGGCATCCACGACAACGTGACCGCGGTGCGCCAGGGCTTCCGTTCCGACATCAAGGGCGAGGCGATCGTGCTGTGCCGCACGGCGGGCGTCGCGCGGCTCATGTCGGTCGTCGACCGCACGTTCGGCGACGGCGTGTACGGCGGGATGGCGACGCCGGACGAGCTCGTGTTCGACGTCGCCAACGTGCTGATGGGCGCCTGCGTCGCGTCGATCCTCGACGAACTCGGCCGCAAGCCGGTGTTCTTTCCGCCGGGGCTGCTCGGCGCGAACGTGTCGTTCGACGACGTCTTCCAGCCGAACGAGCTGGGGTGGAGCGTCGCGCTGCTGCTCGAGGTGAACTTCGGGCTCGAGGATCACACGTTCCGCGCGCATTTCGTGATGTTGATGGCCGAGGATTCGATCCGGCTGATGGGCGACGCGCTCGACGCGTTGCTGTCCGCGCTATGACGGCCGCCGCCCCGTCGCTGAGCGACCTCGTGATCGAGCGGGTCGGCTTCGGCCTGTTCGTGCTCGACCGTTCGATGACCGTCCTGATGTGGAATCGCTTCATGCAGGACCACAGCGGCATCCCGGCCGCCGACGTGATCGGCCGCAACCTGTTCGACTGCTTTCCCGACCTGCCGCGCGCGTGGCTGTCGCGCAAGCTCGAGAGCGTGTTTCAGCTCGGCAGCTTCGCCTTCAGCTCGTGGGAGCAGCGGCCCTACCTGTTCCGCTTCGAGCACGACCGGCCGATCACGGGCGGCGTCGACTACATGCAGCAGGACTGCACGTTCATGCCGCTCACGCGCGGCCGTGACGTCGAAGCCGTGTGCGTGACGATCTCGGACGTCACGCACGTGAGCGTGATGCAAAGAGAGCGCGAGGAAGCGGTCGCGAAGCTGCGCGAACACGCGAATCGCGACGGGCTGACCGGCATCGCGAACCGGCGCTTCTTCGAGGCGCGGCTCGGCGACGAATTCTTGCGCTGGCAGCGCTACGGCGGCGACCTGTCGGTGCTGCTGTTCGACCTCGACCACTTCAAGACGATCAACGACCGCTTCGGGCATGCGGCGGGCGACGCCGTGCTGCGCGAGACGGCGCGCCGGGTCGCGTCGATCGTACGCGCGCAGGATACGTTCGGCCGTTTCGGCGGCGAGGAATTCGCGCTGCTGCTGCCGTGCACGAATCTCGACGAGGCGATGCGGGTGGCCGACAAGGTGCGCGAGGCGATCGGCAGCATGCCGGTCGATGCCGAGGGCGTCGGCGTGCCGGTCACGGCGAGCGTCGGCGCCGCGTGCGCGAAAGCCGGCGCGCTGAGCTGCGACGTGCTCGTCAACGAGGCAGACGCCGCGCTCTATCGTGCGAAGCGGCTCGGGCGCGATCGGTCGGTCGCGTACGCCTGACCGACCGCGCCCGTTCCGCTCAGCTTTTCGCGATGTCGGCGAGCACGCCGGCCAGCACGGCCGGCTGCGACACGAACGGCGAATGACTGCTGTCGAGCTGGTGCACGTGGGTCGGGTTGCCGGGCGCGAACGCGTCGGCTTCGTCGATGAAGCGCTGCTGCAGCGCGGGCAGGATCACGCGATCCTGCAGGCACTTGATGTAGTGACGGTCGATCGCGCCCCAGCGTGCGGCGGTGGTCGGGATCGCGGTTGCGAACGGCGTGGCCGGCACGTCGCAGCTCATCAGGTTCGTGACCGCGTCGAAGTCGGCCTGCGGCGCGTCGTCGTACAGCGCGCGCTGCATCGATTCGCGATACGCGGCGTCGCCGCTGTGCGGATCGATGCGCAGTGCACCGGCCACGCGCGGGCTCGCGAGCATCAGCGGGCCGAGCAACTCGCCCTTGTTTTCCGGCGCGCGCACGTAGTCGAGGCCCGGCACGCCCGACGCGGGCATGAAGGCCGCGAGATAGACGAGCTTCGCGATCTTCTCCGGCGCGCGTTCGGCGGCCGCCGTGATCGCGAGGCCGCCCATGCTGTGCCCGACCAGCACGACCTTGCCGCGGCCGAGCGCGTACGCGTCGTCGACGGCCTGCATCACCTGCGTCGCGTAGTCGTCGAGCGTCGTGTTCGCGACCGGCGACGGCTCGGCGCCGAACGCGTCCTTGTCGAGCGGCCGTGGGAAATACGACGCGGGAAAGCGGGCATGGATGCCGTGCGCGGGCAGGTCACGCGCGATCGACAGGTAGCCGCGCGCGGCGAGCGCGGCCGCCACGTGGGCGTAGCACCACGCGCCATGCCACGCGCCGTGCACGAGCACGAAAACGGGGGGATCGGACTGCGGGGTGGCGGTGTCGTTCGTCTCCATGGTGTCCGTATTTTTTCGAGAAAGGTGTCATCTTAGACGAACCCGCCGGCATCGAGACGCGATCGCGCGCCGCGTTTCCTGACCGGCAACGAACCCTTCCTTTGTGTCGCGCAGGCCACATTTCGTCCGGATCCGATTTGAATTTGTGCCGAAGCGCGCTAATTTGTTGCTTTACCTGCGATTGCGCCCCATGAACGTCGACTATCTCTTCTACCGGAAGCCGAACAAACCCGGCCCCTATTCGCTCGACGATCTGGGCGACGTCGCGCCGCCGATCGGCCCGGGCGACCTGGTGCGCGCGGGCATCGCGCGCGTGTTCGAACAGATCGACTGGCAGGAATCGCCCGACGTGCCGGGCGCGTGGTTCGGTACGGGCGGCGCGGTTTTCCAGTTCACCGTCGAGCCCGACGGGCGCGTGACGAGCTTCATGGGCTCGCGCCTCGAGCGCCGCTCGATGCTCCAGCTCACGCGCGAAATGGGGCTCATCGCGCTCGATCTGCAGCGCGACATCGTTTACGGCTGACGCGCCGCGCGGCGTCGATTCGCCGAAGCGGGCCGCACGGGCGCCCAGACGGCGCCCGACACCCCGCCCCACATGGCGCGCGTCCGCCATCGAACTTCAAAGATTGCTATACTTTCGGCCAATTCCGGCTTCCGGCCGGTAATTTGTGCCTGTCTGCGTCGATCGTTCGCATATCTCGCACGCATTTGACGCCCTGACCATCCCAGCCGGGCATGGCTTCTTCAATCGCCCCGCGTGGGTGTCTCCGTGGAGCTCGTCTTGGCCGTTTCCCATTCCGTCGTGGACGAACAAGAAACCGACGCCGCTGCCGTCACATCGGGCAGCTCCTTCTATCTGGCGATGCGCATCCTGCCGGCCGTGCAGCGCGATGCGATGTTCCAGGTCTACGCGTTTTGCCGCGCGGTCGACGACATCGCCGACAGCGACCTGCCGCGCGCCGAGCGCAACGCGGGCCTCGATCGCTGGCGCGCGGACATCGACGCATGCTTCGCCGGCCGCCCGCCGCGCCACCTGGCCGCGCTCGATCGCGAGATCCGCGCGTTCAACCTGCAGCGCGCCGATTTCCACGCGATGATCGACGGAATGGCGATGGACGCGGAGCAAGACATCTGCGCGCCCGACGAGCCGACGCTCGACCTCTTCTGCGATCGCGTGGCGAGCGCGGCCGGCCGGCTGTCGGTGCGCATTTTCGGGATGCCGGAAGCCGAAGGGATCGCGCTGTCGCACCACCTCGGCCGCGCGCTGCAACTGACGAACATCCTGCGCGACATTGACGACGACGCGGCGATCAACCGGTGCTACCTGCCGCGCGAACTGCTCGCGCGCGAAGGCATCGCGATCACGGATCCGGCGACGATCGTGCGCGATCCGGCGCTGCCGCGGGTGTGCGCGACGCTCGTCGAGCGTGCGCTCGAGCACTTCCGTCAGGCCGACGCGGTGATGGACACCTGCCCGCGTGCGCAGGTGAAGGCGCCGCGCATCATGTCGGGTGCCTATCGCTGCATTCTCGACGCCGCGATCGCACGCAGCTTTGCCGCGCCGCGCGCGCCGCTGCGCAAGCCGAAGGCGCGCATGCTGATGATCGCCGCGCGCTACGCGCTGTTCTGAGTCGACCGACGCGATGCCCAGAACCGTCCACGTGATCGGCGCAGGACTCGCGGGCCTGTCGGCCGCGGTCGAGCTGCAACGTCGCGGGCGGCGCATCGTGCTGCACGACGCGCACGCACACGCGGGCGGCCGCTGCCGCTCGTGGTTCGACGGGACGCTGAACACGACGCTCGACAGCGGGCTGCACACGGTTTTCGCGGGACAGCCCGCGACGCAGCGCTACCTGCGCGCGATCGGCGCGGCCGATCAGCTCGCGGGGCCCGCGCTGGCTGAATTCCCGGTCATGGACATCGCGTCGCAGCAGCGCTGGACGCTGCGTTTCGGCAACGGCCGCTGGCCGTCGTGGCTGTTCGATGCCGCGTCGCGCGCGCCGGGCACGACGCCGCTCGACTACCTCGCGCTCGCCCCGCTCGCGTTCGCGCGCACGGGCCGCTCGCTCGCGCAGACGATGCGATGCGACGGCGTGCTGTGGGATCGCTGGCTGCGGCCGTTTTTCGTCGGGGTGCTGAATATCGAGCCGCGCCACGCGAGCGCCGAGCTCGCGCGCGCCGCGCTGTGCGGCACGTTTGCGGCGGGCGGGCCCGGCTGCCGTCCGCTCGTCGCGCGTCGCGGGCTCGGCAGCGCGTTCGTCGAACCGGCGCTGCGGATGCTGCAGCACGGCGGTGCACAGATTCGCCTGAATTCGCGGCTCGACGCGTTCGAATTCGGCGCGTACGGCAATGCGGTGGATGCGGTGTCGGTCGGCGGCGAGCGCATCGATCTCGCGCCGGGCGACGCGGTCGTGCTGGCCGTGCCGCCCGAAGTCGCGCAGCCGCTCGTGCCCGAACTCACCGCGCCCGACACGTTCAGCGCGGTCGTGACCGCGTATTTCGCGGTCGAGAAGCCGGCCGGCGATCCGCTGCAGACGACCGTCGTCAACGGTGTCGTCGATGCGGTGCGGACCGGCGACGGCCTGCTCGCGGCGACGATCCGCGATGCGGGCCGCTGGCTCGACATGCCGCGCGACACACTCGCGCGGCGCATTTGGGAAGACGTCGCGCGCGTGAGCGGCGCGAACCCGGAAACCATCCCCGCGTGGCAGATTGTCGTCGAGCCGCGCGCGGGCTTTGCGGCGGTGCCGTCGCAGGAAATGAAACGTCCGGCCGTGCGTACGCGCTGGACCAATCTTGTACTCGCGGGCGACTGGATTGCCACCGGCTTGCCCGCCACGATCGAGGGCGCGATCCGCTCCGGCCAGCTGGCCGCGGACGTGCTCCAGACGCAATAAACAGAGGGACCGATGAACGATCTCACCGAAATGGCTACCTTGTCCGCCGGCGCCGTGCCGGCCGGCGTCGACGCGGCTGTCGCGCGTGCGACCGACGCGCTGCTGGCCGCGCAGCAACCGGACGGGCACTGGGTCTACGAACTCGAAGCCGATTCGACGATTCCCGCCGAATACGTGCTGCTCGTCCACTATCTTGGCGAGACGCCGAACCTCGAGCTCGAACGGAAGATCGGCAAATATCTGCGCCGCATCCAGCAGGCCGACGGCGGCTGGCCGCTGTTCACCGATGGCGCGCCGAACATCAGCGCGAGCGTGAAGGCGTATTTCGCGCTGAAGGTGATCGGCGACGACGAGAACGCCGAGCACATGCAGCGTGCGCGCAAGGCGATCCATGCGATGGGCGGCGCCGAGATGTCGAACGTGTTCACGCGCATCCAGCTCGCGCTGTACGGGGCGATTCCGTGGCGCGCGGTGCCGATGATGCCGGTCGAGATCATGCTACTGCCGCAGTGGTTCCCGTTCCACCTGTCGAAAGTGTCGTACTGGGCGCGCACCGTGATCGTGCCGCTGCTGGTGCTGAACGCGAAGCGTCCGCTCGCGAAGAACCCGCGCGGCGTGCGCATCGACGAGCTGTTCATCGATCCGCCCGTCAACGCCGGGCTGCTGCCGCGCCAGGGGCACCAGAGCGCCGGCTGGTTCGCGTTCTTCCGCGTGGTCGACCATGCGCTGCGCGCGGTCGACGGCCTGTTCCCGAGCTATACGCGCGAACGCGCGATCCGTCAGGCCGTGTCGTTCGTCGACGAGCGCCTGAACGGCGAGGATGGCCTCGGCGCGATCTATCCGGCGATGGCCAACGCGGTGATGATGTACGACGTGCTCGGCTATGCGGAAGACCATCCGAACCGCGCGCTCGCGCGCAAGTCGGTCGAGAAGCTGCTCGTCGTGCATGACGACGAAGCGTATTGCCAGCCGTGCCTGTCGCCGGTATGGGACACGTCGCTCGCCGCGCATGCGCTGCTCGAAACCGGCGATGCGCGTGCGCAGGAAGCCGTGCTGCGCGGCCTCGAATGGCTGCGCCCGCTGCAGATCCTCGACGTGCGCGGCGACTGGATCTCGCGCCGCCCGAACGTTCGGCCCGGCGGCTGGGCGTTCCAGTACGCGAACGCGTACTACCCGGACGTCGACGATACGGCCGTGGTGGTGATGGCGATGGATCGCGCGCAGAAGCTCACGCAGTCGGACACGTATCGCGAATCGATGGCGCGTGCGCGCGAATGGGTCGTCGGCATGCAGAGCAGCGACGGCGGCTGGGGCGCGTTCGAACCGGAAAACACGCAGTACTACCTGAACAACATCCCGTTTTCCGATCACGGCGCGCTGCTCGATCCGCCGACGGCCGACGTATCGGGCCGCTGCCTGTCGATGCTGTCGCAGCTCGGCGAGACGCCGCTGAACAGCGAGCCGGCCCGCCGCGCGCTCGATTACATGCTGAAGGAACAGGAGCCGGACGGCAGCTGGTACGGCCGCTGGGGGATGAACTACGTGTACGGCACGTGGACCGCGCTGTGCTCGCTGAACGCGGCCGGCCTGACGCCGGACGATCCGCGCATGAAGCGCGCTGCGCAGTGGCTGCTGTCGATCCAGAACAAGGACGGCGGCTGGGGCGAGGACGGCGACAGCTACAAGCTGAACTACCGCGGATTCGAACAGGCACCGAGCACGGCGTCGCAGACGGCGTGGGCGCTGCTCGGCCTGATGGCGGCCGGCGAAGTGAACAATCCGGCCGTCGCGCGCGGCATCGACTACCTGGTCGCCCGGCAGAACGAAGAAGGCTTGTGGGACGAGACGCGCTTCACCGCGACCGGCTTCCCGCGCGTGTTCTACCTGCGCTACCACGGCTATCGCAAGTTCTTCCCGCTGTGGGCGCTCGCGCGCTACCGCAACCTGAAGCGCGCGAACGAGACGCGCGTCACGGTCGGGATGTAACGCGTGGGCATGTCACGGCACAACGGCGCATTGCCCGTCATCGCGGTGACGGGGATGGCGTTCGAGGCGCGCATCGCGCGCGGCCACGGCGTCGAGGCCGTGTTCGCCGCGCGGGCCGACCGGCTCGAGCGCGCATTGACCGATGCGACCGCGCACGGTTGCGCGGGCATCGTCAGCTTCGGCACGGCGGGCGGCCTCGCGCCGGATTTGGCGCCGGGCGCGCTCGTGATCGCGAGCGCGATCGACGGGCCGTTCGGCCGCGTGGAGACCGATGCGGGCTGGAGCACGCGGCTCGTCGCCGCGCTGCACGACACGCCGTTGTGGGCGCGGGTCGCGCGCGGCACGGTCGCGGCCGTCGGGGCACCGGTCGTCGGCGAACAGGACAAGGCGTCGCTGCATCGCGCGAAGGGAGCGCTGGCCGTCGACATGGAGTCGCACATCGCCGCCGCGTTCGCGGCCGCGCGCGGCGTGCCGTTCGCGGTGTGTCGCGCGATCGTCGATCCGGCGTGGCGCACGCTGCCGCGTGCGGCAACGGCCGGCCTGCGCGACGACGGCAGCACGGCGATCCTGCCGATCCTGCGCGAATTGCTGAAGCAGCCGTCGCAGCTCGGCCCGCTGCTGCAGGTCGCCAGCGACGCGCGCGCGGCGCGCACGACCCTGATCCAGGCGCGGCACGCGTTCGAGCGGGCGGGCGCGATGCGGATCGTCTGAGCGGCACGCACCGCCGCCGTCTTCCCCCCGCTTTCCGGTCCGCCGTTTCGCGCGGACAAAAAAAGAGCGCTGCACACATGCAGCGCTCTTTGCTTTTGCGCGGCCGCCGTTGTGGCGTTACTGCGCGGCCGGGCTGCTCGCGGGCAGCGTCGGCATCGCCGGCGCGATCGGCGCGCCGTTGGCGGCCGGCGTTGTCGTCGCACCGGCCGAAGCGGCCGCCGGTGCAGCCGCCGACGCGGCGACCGGCGCGGTAGCCGGTGCGCTTGCGGGCATCGCATTGTCCGCGCCCGGATCGTCGTATTGCGGCAATCCCGGCGCGGCCGGTGCGTTGTTCGGCGCGGCGCCCGATGCGCCGCCCGCATCGCCCGGATCCTCGTAGTTCGGCAGCCCCGGCACGCCCGGCGCGGCCGCCGGCACGGCACCCGATTCGCCCGGTTCGTTGTAGCTCGGCGGCGCGGCCGACGCCGACTGGCCCCGGTACGTCAACGACTTGCGCTGCTGCAGGTACGCGTCGCGCACGAACGAATACGGGTCGAGCGCGGCCTGCTTCAGCAGGTCGGTCGCGCCGAGCAGGTCCGAGCGCGCGCTGATGAACTGCGCGATGTACATCGGATTGCGCGCGGCCGGCTCGATGTAGTTCAGCAGGTTGAAGCGCACGTCCACCGCGCGGCCGACGCCGTCGCGGATCGTGCTCGGCCCGAACACGGGCAGCACGAGGTACGGGCCGGACGGCATGCCCCAGCGCGCCATCGTCAGTCCGAAATCCTGATGATGCTTCGGCAGCCCGGCCGGCGTCGCGATGTCGATCAGGCCGGCGACGCCGAACAGCGAGTTCATCGCCACGCGCATCAGATCCTGCGTCGCATCGGTGATGCGCAACTGCAGCAGGTTGTTCGCCATGTTGCCGAGATCGCCGAGGTTCGAGAAGAAGTTGCTGATCGCGGTGCGCACCGGCGTCGGCGTGATCTTCTGGTAACCCTTCGCGATCGGCACCGCGATGTTCGAATCGACCGTGTCGTTGAACTTGTACATCGCCCGGTTCATCGGCTCGAGCGGGTCGTTGGGATTGCGGTTCGGTCCCGTCGCGCAGCCGGTCAGCATCGCGCTGGCGGCGACGGTCGCCGCAATGATTCGCACCTTATTCATTGATTCCTTGCGATTGGTTCTTGGCGCGTTTGACGCGCGGTTTGCCCATCAGGACGGGCTGGAACACCACGGCGCCGATCAGCGTACAGGTCAGGGCCAGCGCGAGCAGCTTGCCCATGCTCGACGTGCCCGGATGGTGCGACAGCCACAGGCTGCCGAATGCGGTCGCCGTCGTCGCGGCGCTGAACAGCACGGCGTGCGTGAGGCTCGAATGCAGCAGCCCCGTCTGCCCTGCGCGCCACGCCATCACGAAATACACCTTGAACGCGACGCCGACGCCGAGCATCAGCGGCAGCGCGATGATGTTCGCGAAGTTCAGCGACATGCCGAGCACGACGCACATCTCGAGCGTCACGATGCCCGACACGAGCAGCGGCACCAGCGTGCGCAGCACGTCGCCGAAGCGGCGCAGCGTGACCCACAGCAGGATCGTGATCGAGATGATCGACCACAGCGCCGCGTGCAGGAACGCGTTGATGATCGTGTCGGCCGAATGCAGGATCGAGATCGGCCCGCCGGTCGCGCCGGGTTCCGCGGCCTTCACGGCCTTGGCGAAACGGCGCAGCATCGTGTCGTCGTTCGGGTCGACGCCCTTTGGCACCTTCGGCGAGATCTGCACGAGCGCGTGGCCGTCCGGCGCGACCCAGTCGCGCACGACCTGCGGCGGCAGCGATTCGCGCGTGATGTCCTGCGGCTGCAGCAGCGACGCGAGCTGGTTGAGCGCGATGCGCAGCGTATCGGAGAACGCACGTTCGGCACGGTCGCGCGTCGCGCTGTCGGCGGCGGCGAGCTTCGCGAGCGACGCGGACAGGTGCTGCGCGGCCGCGGCGCCCGGGCCCGGGTGATCTTCGGCCGCATAGCTCAGCAGGTCGGACACGCGCTTGAGTGCGGCCACGCGTTGCGCGTCGGTCGCGGGCGGCGCGGCCGGCTGCGTCAGCGCGGGCAGCAGCTCGCTCGCGGCTCCGGCGATCGCCGCGCGCTTGGCCGGCTGGTCGGCGGGGATGAAGGTCGACAGCGTTGTCGTGCGGCCGACTTCGGGCAACGCGTCGAGGCGCTTCGCGGCCGCATCGGCTTGCGCGAGCGACGGCGCGAGCAGCGTGACGTCGTTGACGGCGGCTTGCGGCGAATCCTTCAGCGCGAGCAGCGTCGCCATCGATTCGCTGTTCGGATCCTTCAGATGCAGCGGGTTGAAGTCGAAATGCAGGAACGCGAGTAGCGGCAGCGCGCCGATCACGACCGCGAGCGTGCCGATCAGGATCGGCTTGCGATGGCGATCGAGGTAATCGTCGACCGGCGCGAGCCACGGAAAACCCGGCGTCTTCGATTCGCCCGGCGGCGCGAACAGACGCAGCAACGCGGGCAGCAGCGTGAGCGTGGTCAGCAGTGCGACGAACATCCCGACGCCCGCGATCAGGCCGAGCTCGGATACGCCGCGATAGGCGGTGGGAATGAACGAGAAGAAGCTCGCCGCGACGGCCGCGGTGGCCAGCGCGAGCGGCATGCCCATCGAGTGGGCGGCGCCGATCAGCGCGTGATCGATGCGCGCGTCGCGGAAGCGTTCCTCGCGGTACTTCACGCCGTACTGAATCGAGAAGTCGACGCCGAGGCCGACGAACAGCACCATGAACGCGACCGAGATCATGTTCAGCGAGCCGACCATCGCGAGGCCGAGCGCGGCCGTCACGACGAGGCCGACGAACAGCGTGACGAGCACCGAGCCGATCATCCGCTTCGAGCGCAGCGCCAGCCACAGGATGACGAGCACGGCGAGCAGCGTGAGCGCGCCGTTGAGCGCGGCGCCGTCTTCGACCGATGCGAATTCGTCGTCGGCGAGCGGCTGTTCGCCGGTCAGGCGCACGGCCGCGCCATAGCGTTTTTCGAGGTCGAGCGAGCGGGCCGCGTCGCGGATCACCTGGCTCGTTGCCGCGCCGGCCTTCAGCGCGCCGTAGTTGACCACCGGCTGCACGGTGACGAACGCGCGCGCGGGCTGCCGCGCAGCATCGTTGTCGACCAGCGCGCGCCACGAGAACGCGGCCGGCTTGCCGGCCAGCACGTCGTCGACCGTCGCCGCGCTGCGCGCGAGCAGCTTCGCCATCGCGGGCAGTTTCACCTGGCCGGTCAGGAGCGGCTGGCCGAGCGTGGTGGACAGCGTGGTGGCGAGCCCGGCGAGGCTCGGGTTCTTCGCGAGTTCGTTGACGAGCGGGCGCGCGCTCGCGAGTTGCGCGGTCGTATCGGAGACGTCCTGCGGCGACAGGAACAGCAGCCCGTTGTGCTCGAAGAACGGCCCGCCGCCCGGTTCGGCGACGGGGCCGATGCGGCCGGCGGCGGCGTCCTTCTGCAGTGCTTCGGTCAGCGCATGCGCAGCGGCCGTCGCGAATTCGGGCGCGGGCGCCTCGACGACCGCGAGGATCGTGCCGTTGCGTTGCGGGAACGCTTTATCGACGGCCTTGCCGAGCGCGGCCCATTGCGGTTCCGCATCGACGAGCTTGCTGATGTCGGTGTTGATCTTGAAATGCTGCGCGACGTAGACGCCGCTGAAGGCGGCGATGACGAGCGACAGGACGACGACCCAGACGGGGCGGCGCACCGACCACGCAACGAGTCGGACGATGAGAGATGTCACCATGTGGCGGTGGGGAGCGGCTGGCTAGGGCAAAGTAGCCAAGTATACCGGCGCGGCGTGGCGACGGTCGTGACGTCGTGGAGATTCGGGGCGGGAAGGATATTTGCTCCAGACGTGGCAAACGGATCGCGCGACCGGCTCATTTGTATGGGGATATTTACATAATCGGCGCGGCGGTGCGTCGACACCTCGCTCGCTCGCCTGTGACAAACGGCGCTGAAAGGTAACAGTCGGTCACCGGGCGGCACCGCGGCGTCAGGCCCGGTATACTTTGCTCCACCGGTCGATGCAAAGCGCCGGCCGTTTTTTCCCATCGAGTGCGAAATTCGTATGAAACGTCATTTGTTTGCTTTCGTCGCGGCGGCCGCCGTGTCGGTTTCCGCTTTCGCGCAGAGCGCGCCGGTCGATGTCGTCCGCACCGCGGTCGAGGGCACCGTCAATGCGATGAAGGCCGATCCGGCCGCGCGCGGCGGTGACATGGCGAAAATCACCCAAGTCGTCGAGCAGCGTTTCCTGCCCGTGACGAACTTCGAGCGCACGACCCGCATTGCGGTCGGCGACGCGTGGAAGCAGGCCACGCCGCAACAGCAGCAGGAGCTGTACAAGCAGTTCCGGTTGCTGATGACGCGCACCTACGCCGCGTCGCTCGCGCAGCTCGGCAACCAGGACGCGAAGTTCTCGTTCAAGGCCGGCGGCGCGTCGGGCGCCGACGCGCTCGTGCAGTCGACGGTCACGACGCCGGGCGACAGCCAGTCGGTCGGCTATCGTCTGGGCAAGGTCGGCAACGACTGGAAGATCTACGACATCGACATGTCGGGTGCGTGGCTGATCCAGGTCTACCAGGGCCAGTTCAAGAGCCAGATCGCGACGGGCGGGATCGACGGGCTGATCGCGTATCTGCAGAAGCACAATTCGCGGACGAACTGACGGCTGCTGCGCGTCGTTCGGATGTATGGAAGGCGCCTTCGGGCGCCTTTTCTGTTCGTAGGTCGGTCGAGCGGTAGAGAGGGGATGGGTTACTGCGCGCTGCTGACTCAGCGAATTACCTACGAAGCGAGAAAAAACAGCATCGTAGCGGTAATCAATGTGGCCAAGGAGCACGGTACCTTTTGCGGTGTTGCCCGTCGCCGCCCTACTCTCCAGCTCGCGAAGGCAAACTCAAGCGATGGCCCAATCAGAAACCCGACTAGCAGAGCGACAAGCGGCCACGGCGGTGAGCACAGGTCGATCTCATGGCAACCGGCCCAGCCCGAAGGCAGGCGCAAGCCGATATGAATTCGCTAGTTGATCCGGCTTCCGATCCAGCATGCGAGCCAAGTCGCGATCAGGCCGGCGATCCAGTACAGGGGCGAGTATCCGACGCGTCTCATTTTGCATTGCCCGTAGGCCGGATGGTTAACGGGATTTCCTGCGAGTCACGACAACTGCGGCGGCCATTGCGAAAATTAAAAACAATCCGCCCCATGCGGCGAAAAACAGATTCGCGATCTCCGGGTTCGTGTCGAAGAGGCTTCCCTTGCCGCGCAGGACGAATGCCCCGTACACGTAGAGCGCTCCCCAACAGATCATTGTCGCGAGTGCCCCACCGACAAGTGCGCCTACTACCACAGTCACGAGTTTCATTGAACGGGAAAAAACAAGATAGTTTTCGAATTTCGGAAATCCGACCAGATGCCCGGTAAGACTATATTCTATGAAATCCGCACGCCCGAGCCGAAGCCGGTGAGTTTGCTCCCGTTCCAGAGGTCGATGTGACCGCCACTCAAGTTGTCTGGTGAGTCGCCATCCTGCAGCCAATAGCCGTCGAAGAATATGCTTCCGGTCCGCCCGGATACCTTACGCGCCCAATTCGGTCCCGTGATGTTCTCGGGAGCCAGTACGCCCGCGACCGGCCGCAGCTTCAACCACTCCGCGAACTCGTATGCGCGAGTCGCGGTCGGCTTGCCGTCGATTAGAAGTCGGCCCAGCGTCGGTTTGCCCGGCATCGGCCGAACCTGTTTCTGCGAAAACGACTTCATTGCGATGCCGACCTTGTGCAGCGTCACACTTATCCGGATCGCACACTGGTTCTTGTACTGTCCGTTCGGATCATCGTACGGGTTTCCGTGCGGGTAGTTGTTCCAGAGTTCGGAAAACGTCACGGACTTCAACTCGACTACCTTGTGCGATTTCGGCACGGCGGTCGTCTTCACGGCTGTCCTCGGGTTCGGCATTATGCGTCCCCGCTCAGTCACGCACTCGAATGCGCGGCTCATGAAGATGTCGTCCGCTGCGGCAAGCGAAAGGATTCCATCGCCCCAGGGTGAGGTCGATTGGACAAGTATGAAATTGGAAGGTGAATTGCGCGTCGCGCGAGCAATCCGGGCGCGCTTGGCCTACCGCCGCCGATGCTCGACCGCGAACTTGATCAACTCGGCCTGCCCTTCGATCTCCAGCTTGCGTTTCAGGTTGAGCCGGTGCGTCTCGACCGTGCGCACCGACAGCCCCGTCTGTTGCGCGATCTGCTTGCTCGACAGCCCTTCGGCCAGCGCGTCGAGGATGTCGCGTTCGCGCGGTGTCAATCGATCCAGCGGCGACGCGGTCGCGCTGGCCTGGATCATCCGCGCGGCCAGCCCTTCGCTGAAGAACGTCTGCCCGGCCAGCACCGCGCCGATCGCGCGGACGATCTCGCTCGCGGGCGAATCCTTCAGCAGATAGCCGCTCGCGCCGGCGCGCACCGCCTGCGTCACGTACTCGATGTTGTCGTGCATCGACAGCATCAGCACGCGAATGCCCGGAAAACGCTCGTGGAACACGCCGGCGAGCGTGATGCCGTTCATGCCGTTCATGCCGACGTCCATCAGCGCGAGATCGGGTTCGAGCGACGCGGCCAGCGCGAGCGCCTCGTCCGCGTTGCCGGCCTCGCCGACCACCGACAGGTCGGCCGCTTCGAGCCGCATCCGCAAGCCGTCGCGCACGAGCGGGTGATCGTCGACGAGCAGCAGTCGGGCGGCGGGACGGGCGGTATCGGGGGCGCTCATGGGCAAAGGTCTCCGGTTGGGGGGCGCGTGCTCAGGCGGCGGCGCGCTGCAGCGGCACACGTGCGGCCACGACGGTATGGCCGACCTGCGACGTGATCGACAGCGTGCCGCCGAGCGCGTCGAGGCGCTCGCGCATGTTGCGCAGGCCGATACCGCGGCGCGCGTCGGCCTGCGAGCGTTCGGCGTCGAAGCCGCAGCCGTTGTCGGCGATCGTCAGCGTGACGGTTTGCGCGCCGACGTCGAGCGTGACGGCCGCGCGCGACGCCCGCGCATGATGCACGATGTTGCTCAGCGCTTCCTGCGCGATCCGGAACAGCGCGGTGTTGACGGCTTCGGGCAGCGGCCGCGTGCCGCTGTGCGCGACCTGCGTATAGCCGATGTCGATGCCGCTTTCGGCGCCCAGCTCGCGCACGAGTTGCTCGAGCGCGGCCGCGAGGCCGAGATCGTCGAGCATCGACGGCCGCAGCGCATGCGAGATGCGCCGGACTTCGCGCAGCGTGTCGCCGAGCCGCCCGACGCCCGACGCGAGCGCCTGCTCGGCTTCGGGCATGCGCGACGTGCCGCGCTCGAAGCGCGCGAGCGCGGATTCGAGCATCAGCTTCGCGGACACCATCATCTGGCTGATCCCATCGTGCAGTTCGCGCGACAGCCGCGCCCGCTCCTGCTCCTGCGATTCGACGACGCGCTGCGCGAGCAGCTTGAGCTTCGCATCGGCGCTGCGCGACTCGCTGACGTTCAGCACCAGCGCGCACACGGCGATCGCCGCCGCGCCGGTGAGCGCGATTGCGGTGAGCCAGCTCATCGTGCGCTCGATGTTCGCGGACGCGCGCGCGTCGATGCGCTGCAGTGCGGTGTCGACGTCGTCGAGATAGATGCCGGTGCCGACCATCCAGCCCCAGCGCTCGAGCGCGACGACGTAGCCGAGCTTCGGCGCGACGCGGCCCGTCGACGGCCGCTGCCATGCGTAGCGCACGTAGCCGCCGCCCTGCGAGGCCGCGCCGATCAGCTTCTGGATGGTCAGCGCGCCTTGCGGATCGCGCATCGACCAGAAGTTATGGCCGACACGCTCGGGCTCGCGCGGATGCATCAGCGAATTGCCGTGCAGGTCGTAGACGAAGAAATAGCCGTCGGGGCCGAAATCCATCTTCTGCAGCATCGCGAGCGCCTGCGTGCGCAGCAGCGCGTCGTCGCGCGCGTTGCGGCCGCTCGCGTCGTAGAGCGGCATGATCGCGCTGGTCGCGAGCTCGACGTAGTGTTTCAGTTCGACTTCCTTGCTCGACAGGTACGCGGCCTGGATCGTCGCATGCTGGGTGCGCGCGAGCGACGTCGCCTGCTGGCGCACGCCGAAGCCGATGCCGGCGATCGCGAGCAGGAACGGCACGATGGCCAGAAGGAAGATCTTTGCCTTGAGTCTCATGGTGGTGCGAAGCGGCGCGGCCGGCCAGGCGCGGCCGGCTAGGCGCCGCGGGCCGGGTGCATCGGCCGCGCGGCGGCGCGGTGGCACGGTGGCGTATCGAGCCGGTATTGTCGACGATTTTGCAGGCGGACGGCGGCCGCCCCCGCTGCCTGGACGCTCAGGCCCGCCGCGATTCGAGATCGTCGGCCAGCGTGGCCGCCTGCACGACGACGCGATTGCGCCCGCCTTCCTTCGCCCGATACAGCGCATCGTCGGCACGCTTGAGCGCGGCCTGGATGTTGTCGTCGCGTTCGGGATAGCTGGTCGTCACGCCGATGCTCACCGTCAGCCGGCCGACCGTGCCGGCGTCGTGCCGGATGCCGAGATCGATGATGCCCCTGCGGATCGTTTCGGCGATCGTTACCGCGCCGGCCGTGTCGATGTCCGGCAGCACCACGACGAATTCCTCGCCGCCGTAGCGCGCCGCATGGTCGGCCGGGCGGCGCAGGCAGCCGGCGACGCAGTGGCCGACCGCGGCGAGCGCGTCGTCGCCGGCCTGGTGGCCCTGCGTGTCGTTGTAGCGCTTGAAGTCGTCGACGTCGATGAACAGCAGCGACAGCGCATGTTGCGAGCGCGCCGCGCGGCGCCATTCGCGCGCGAGCGTGACGTCGAGCATCCGGCGGTTGTCGAGGCCCGTCAGGCCGTCGGTGCGCGCGAGCGCCTGCAGCTCGGTTTCCGCGCGATGACGCTTGCGCAATTGCACGTCGAGCAGCAGCGACAGGCCGACGAAGCCGATCGCGAGCGCGGCCATCGCGGAGCCGATCGGGATCGCACGGTCGTACCATGCGGCGTAGGTGTCCGCTTCCGAGCGCGCGACCATGACGATGAGCGGCAGGTGTTCGAGGTGCCGGAAAACGTACAGGCGCCGCACGCCGTCGATCGACGCGGTATCGGCGAAGCTGCCTTCGCTGGCGGTCATGAAGTGCCGGAACGTGCTCGCGCGGCTGATGTCGCGGCCGACGATTTTGGGGTCGTACGGCTCGCGCGCGACCATCTTGCCGTCCGTGTTGATCAGCGCGACCGAGCCGCGATCGCCGAGCGACAGGCGCGAGAACAGGTTCTGGAAATATTCGAGCCGGATCGACATCACGGCGACGCCGCCGAACGAGCCGTCGGGCCGCGTAATGCGTCGGCTGAGTGCGATGCTCGGCGAGCCGCCGCGCAGCCGCGAATGATACGGATCGCTGACATACAGGCCGACGTCGGGCCGGTCGCGGTGCACGGTGAAGTACGGCTCGTTGCCGAAGTTGGCCTGGCGCGGCACGTCGCTCTTGCCGTCGACCGCGATGTCGCCTTTCGCGTCGAGCACGTAGATGCCGCCGAGGTACTTGGCCGTCGTCGCCCGGTCGAACAGCACTTGGCGGCGCAGCGGCATCGGCAAGGCGACGACCGCGGGGTCGTTCATGCCTTCGACGACGGCCTGCAGCGACAGCGAATAGATCTCGATGTTGCGTTCGATGTCCCACGACGCCATCAGCGCGAGGTTCTGTTGCATGCTGCGCGAGCGGTCGCGCGCGTCGATCCGGCCTTCGTACAGCACGATTCCGCACAGGAGCAGCAGGATCAGCGCGATCAGCAGCCCCGTATAGAAAATCAGGTGTGGCAGCAGGAACCGGCGCAGATGAGCGGCGACACGACTCGTCAGGCCGGATTCGCTGGGCATTGCGTAGTCGGTTTCTGCCATGGTCCGTGGATCGGGGGCATCGTCGCCGCGCGGCGGGCCGATGCGATTGTTCGTATGACTACCGGTGGCGATCCGGTGCGCAGCCCTTCCCGTGGATGCGTTGCGTTCAGCGGAGAAAACGGGTACCGATTATCGGCAATCGCGGCCGGATAAACCGATGAATCCTGTATTCACAGGTAACGTCTGCTGCAATTCGACGGTCCGACGAATCGCGCGATGCGAATGCCACGGAGTATAACGCGCGTGTTTGCGTGCGCGGAAAATGTCGCAAGCTGTTGATCAGGGTCAAATTACGGCGTAATCCGGCGCTTGCCGATATCGGGCGGAGCGTTGCGGCGCAAGGCTTTGCGGGGCGGCGGGACAGGTCGCGCGGCAAACGGTTGCGGATACCGGCGGATTAACGGCCGGCGGCATCGTCCGCGAAAGCGCGCGACAGGCGCCCATTATCGGTTTCAACGGTCGGGTGAACGCGAATATGAAAACGGGCAGCCGCGAGGCTGCCCGTTTCGCAAGACCGGCGTGCAGCCGGCGCCCGGCATGCGGGAGCGCCCGCATGCGCAGGATCATGCGCCGTGCTGTTGCGCCTTGAACGCGAGCCGGAACCGGTGCAGCAGCGGCTCGGTATAGCCGCTCGGCTGCGACGTGCCTTGCAGCGCGAGCGCGCACGCGGCCTGGAACGCGGTCGACTGGTCGTAGCCGGGCGCCATCGGGCGATAGTTCGGGTCGCCGGCGTTCTGCTGGTCGACGACGCGGGCCATCCGCTTGAACACGTCGAGCACGAACGCCTCGGTGATCACGCCGTGGCGCAGCCAGTTCGCGATGTGCTGGCTCGAAATGCGCAGCGTCGCGCGATCTTCCATCAGGCCGACGTCGTGGATATCCGGCACCTTCGAGCAGCCGACGCCCTGTTCGACCCAGCGCACGACGTAGCCGAGGATGCCCTGCGCGTTGTTCTCGACCTCGCTCAGGATCTCGGCCTCGCTCCACGCGGCGCGCTCGACGACCGGCACCGTCAGCAGCCCTTCGAGCAGCGCGTCGCGCTCGCTCGCGTACGGCGTCTTCTCGAGTTCCTGCTGGACGGCCTGCACGTCGACGAGGTGGTAGTGCAGCGCGTGCAGCGTCGCGGCGGTCGGCGACGGCACCCACGCGGTGTTCGCGCCGGCGCGCGGATGCGCGATCTTCTGCTCGAGCATCGCGTGCATCAGGTCCGGCATCGCCCACATGCCCTTGCCGATCTGCGCGCGGCCGCGCAGGCCGGCCGACAGGCCCGCGAGCACGTTGTTGCGCTCGTACGACTGGATCCACGCCGACGATTTCATGTCGCCCTTGCGGATCATCGGGCCCGCTTCCATCGCGGTGTGCATCTCGTCGCCGGTGCGGTCGAGGAAGCCGGTGTTGATGAACGCGACGCGCGCGGCGGCCGCGGCGATACACGCGGCGAGGTTCACGCTGGTGCGGCGCTCCTCGTCCATGATGCCCATCTTCAGCGTGTTGCGCGGCAGGCCGTACAGATCCTCGATGCGCGCGAACAGCGTGTCGGCGAACGCGACTTCGGCCGGGCCGTGCATTTTCGGCTTCACGATGTAGATCGAGCCCGTGCGCGAATTGCGCTTGGCCTTCAGGTCGTGCAGCGCGCACAGCGTCGTGACGACGCCGTCGAGGATCCCTTCCGGAATCTCGTTGCCGTCGCGGTCGAGCACCGCGCCGTTGGTCATCAGGTGGCCGACGTTGCGCACGAACAGCAGCGAGCGGCCGTGCAGCGACAGCGTGCCGCCGGCCGGCGTCGTGTACTCGCGATCGGCGTTCAGGCGGCGCGTGAAGATCTTGCCGCCCTTCGCGACTTCCTCGGCGAGCGTGCCCTGCATCAGGCCGAGCCAGTTGCGGTAGAGCTGGACCTTGTCGTCGGCGTCGACCGCCGCGACCGAATCCTCGCAGTCGATGATCGTGCTGACCGCGGCTTCGAGCACGACGTCCTTCACGTTCGCGAGATCGGCGCGACCGATCGGCGTCGACGCATCGATCTGGATCTCGAGGTGCAGGCCGTTGTGCTTCAGCAGGATCGCGGACGGCGCGTCGGCCGCACCCTGGTAGCCGACGAACTGCGCGGGCTGCGCGAGATGCACGACGCCCTTGCCGGTTTCGACCGCAAGCTGGCCGTCCTGCACGCGGTAGCGCAGTGCGTCGCGGTGCGAGCCGCTCGCGAGCGGCGCGGCGTTGTCGAGCACGCCGCGCGCGTAGTCGATCACGCGCTGGCCGCGCGTCGGGTTGTAGGCCGACGTGCGTTCGGCGCCGCCGTCTTCCGGCAACGCGTCGGTACCGTACAGCGCGTCGTACAGGCTGCCCCAGCGCGCGTTCGCGGCGTTCAGCGCATAGCGCGCGTTCGACAGCGGCACGACGAGCTGCGGGCCGGCCTGCGTGGCGATCTCGCTGTCGACGTTCGCGGTGGCTGCCGCGACGTTCGACGGGACCGGCACGAGATAGCCGATTCGTTCGAGGAATGCGCGATACGCGGCATGGTCGCGTACCGGGCCGGGGTGCGCGCGATGCCACGCGTCGAGTTCCTGCTGCAGGCGGTCGCGCTCGGCGAGCAGCTCGCGGTTGCGCGGCGCGAGATCGTGCACCAGGGCCGAGAAACCGCTCCAGAACGCGGCCTTGTCGATGCCGGTGCCCGGCAGCGCTTCGTTTTCAATGAACTGGCTCAGCGCTGGCGCGACTTGCAGTCCTGCTTGGTCGATCATCGTGAATCCTCCCGGGGAATGAAAAACGCGTGCGCGGCTTGGCTGGTTATTCCGCGACGCTGCGTGTGCCGGCGCGGGCGATCTGCGCGTCCTGTTCGGACTTTACGCCAGACACGCCGATCGCGCCCGTTATCCGGCCGCCGACCGTAACCGGCACGCCGCCTTCGAGCAATCCCGTCAGCGGCGCACTCAGAAACGCGGTGCGGCCACCGTTGATCATATCCTCATACGCCTTCGTGTCGCGACGGCCGAGCGCCGCCGCACGCGCCTTGTCCTGCGCAAGGTAGCTGCTGGCCGGCGATGCGCCGTTCAGCCGCGCGAACGCGAGCAGGTGCCCGCCATCGTCGACGACGGCGATCGACACGGCCCAGCCGTGGCGTTCCGCTTCCTCGCGGGCAGCGGCGAGCATGCGCTCGGCATCGGCCAGTTCGAGTTCGGGTTTCGTTTGCATGGCTTTCCTCCGGAATCGGCGGTCAGTCGACCAGCCGGTTGTCGGCGAGCTCGATCCAGTGACGCGCGGGCGTGCGGCCCGCGCCGTTCAGACGAGTCTGGCAGCCGACGTTGGCGATGACAATCAGGTCGGGCTGCGCGGCTTCCAGCGCATCGAGCTTGTTGTCGCGGAGTGTCGTCGCGAGTTCGGGTTGCGTCAGCGAATGGGGGCCGGCCGAGCCGCCCATATCCGCCAGGACGAGGCGCGCTGGTGCAGTGTGCTCGTCGACGCGATCCGGTCGCTCGACACGGTCCCGACGCGGGGCGGTGGACATGCGGTTGCGCGGCGGCGCGGGTGGGGCGCAACCGGGACGGTAACCGCTAGAATTGCGGTTTTCGCCCGGAATACGTCCATGTCTTTTGCCTCGCTTGGCCTGATCGAGCCGTTGCTGCGCAATGTGCAGAGCCTCAATTACCAGACACCCACGCCGGTGCAGGCCAAGGCGATTCCCGCCGTGCTCGGCGGCAAGGACGTCATGGCCGCCGCGCAGACCGGCACCGGCAAGACGGCCGGCTTTGCGCTGCCGCTGTTGCAACGGCTGGTGCAACACGGCCCGGCGGTGTCCAGCAACCGTGCGCGCGTGCTGGTGCTGGTGCCCACGCGAGAACTGGCCGAACAGGTGCTGCAGAGCTTCGTTGCGTACGGCAAAGGGCTCGATCTGCGATTTCTGGCCGCGTACGGCGGCGTGAGCATCAATCCTCAGATGATGAAGCTGCGCAAGGGCGTGGACGTGCTCGTTGCCACGCCGGGCCGCTTGCTCGACCTCCATCGCCAGAACGCCGTGCAGTTCGATCAGGTGCAGACGCTGGTGCTGGACGAAGCCGACCGCATGCTGGATCTCGGCTTCGCGCGCGAACTCGACGCGGTCTTCGCCGCGTTGCCCGCCAAGCGCCAGACGCTGCTGTTCTCGGCCACGTTCTCCGACGAGATCCGCACGATGGCGGCGGGCATTCTGCGCAGCCCGGTCGACATCAGCGTCAGCCCGCCCAACGCCACGGCGAGCAAGATCAAGCAATGGGTGGTGCCGGTCGACAAGCGGAACAAGCCGGATCTCTTCATGCACCTGGTGGCCCAAAACAAGTGGGAGCATGCGCTGGTATTCGTCAAGACCCGCAATGGCGTCGATTATCTGGCGCTCATGCTGGAGAAAGCGGGCTACGCGGTCGATACGATCCACGGCGACAAGCCGCAACCCGCACGTTTGCGCGCGCTGGAGCGTTTCAAGACGGGTGAAGTGCAGATGCTGGTCGCCACCGACGTGGCGGCGCGCGGGCTGGATATCGACGATCTGCCGCTGGTGATCAACGTCGATCTGCCGATCGTCGCGCAAGACTACGTGCACCGTATCGGCCGTACCGGCCGTGCGGGCGCCAGCGGTGTCGCGGTGTCGCTCGTGTGCGCCGATGAAGCGCCGCAATTGGCCGCGATCGAAGCGCTGATCCGGCAGACGCTGCGTCGGGAAGAAGAGCCGGGTTTCGAAGCCGAACACCGCGTGCCGGAAACCAGCGCGACGGGTCAGATCGTCAAGAAGCCGAAAAAGCCGAAGAAGCCCAAGGTGCAGCAAGCCGTGCCGGTCGCCAAACCGGGGCCGGGCAAGAAGCCGCATACGCAGGGCGGCGAAGGCAAGCGCAAGTCCGGGGCGCAGCATGCGACGGCCACGGGTGCCGGCAAGGGTCCCGACTACACCATCGGCAGCCCGTTCAGCGTGCAGAAGCCGCGCAGCAAACCGGCGGCCAAGCCGCCGGCGGGGAAGGCTGCGGGCAAATCTGCCGGCGGGCGTGGCAAACCTGGCAAACCGTCCAGGTAGACTGAACCCTTCCCTTTCAACGTGCCCGATACGATCGAACCGTCCGATGCAGTGAACGCATACGGGCGGTTCGGAACCGCGCTGCCGGTTTTCTCGCTCGCGACCTGAAACCGCGTGCGATAGCGGCTTCCCCGCGTGACCCATGATGGGCGATGACTGAAGTGAGAGATGGAATGACGACGACATTCGACGAGGCGACAACGGCGGCGATTGCCGCATTTGCCCAACTGGATTTCTACACGGCTGTGCAAGCGATGCGCGCCGAGGCCGATTACGACCACGAACGAGACCAGTGGATCTCGCGCTATATCGACGAGCACGGCGGCGGCGTGGACGATGCGGAATACGACGCCCTGCACGCGCAGGCGCAGGCAACGCCGGAATACGCGGAGTTCATCGAGGGGGTCCGGCGGGAAATTCTGGAGTACTTCGGCGTAACCGACGATCAACTGGACTGCATGGTCGTGCTGCGCGAAGACGACAGCGATGCGCTGTGGGCGGAAGTCAACCGGCAGCGTAGCGCGCTGGGAACCGGTGAAGTGCGCGGCGATCTCTGACCGGGCCCGTCATTCGTCGGCAGGTTGGGGGCGCCATTTGAAGATCGGCTCCGAGCCACGTATCGAATGCTCGCCTGTCAATCAATCTTCTCGCGCCAGTCGTAGCAGGATATCGGCGAGGGCTCGAATTTTCGGTTGTGCCGCCCGTTGGGGCGGATAGACGAGGAAGTAGGAAAGGCCGTCTTCAGCCACATCCTCGAACGGTGTCACGAGCGATCCGGCACGGAGTCGGTCTCGCGCCATTCGCGGGTCGCCGATTGCAATGCCGTGTCCTTCCGTCGATGCCGCGAGCGTCAATTCGAGGGTATCGAATACGAGCCCGCGTCCCGCATCGATCTGGCGTGCCCCCACGTGATCGAGCCAGCATCGCCACTCTGCGCGGCTGGGCCCGGGATGGAGCAAATCGACATGCGCAAGGTCGGCAACGGATCGCAGCGATGTCGCCAATGCGGGCGCGCACATTGGCGTGAGCCGCTCGGGAAACAGCGGTACCGCGTCCATACCGGTCCACTGCCCCGTGCCCCGCACGATGATGGCGTCGACGTCGGACGTGGCGAAATCCGGCGTGTCGTCCGCGGATGTCGAGAGACGCAGCTCCGTCCCGCTCATCGCGCGATGAATGTCCGGCAGCCGTGGGAGCAACCAGCGAACGGCGAACGTGGACGGCAACTTCAACGTGAGCACCGAGGTCGCCCGTGCATAGGCATCCGCATGCCTGACCAATCGCGCGAGCACGTCGACCGCGACCGTCAGCAGTGCATTGCCTTCCGGCGTCAACGTCAGCCCCGATACATGGCGCACGAACAGTGCGCATCGGTAATGCGTTTCCAGCTGCTGTATCTGGCGGCTCACTGCGCCTTGCGTGCGGCATAGATGATCCGCGGCCTTGCTGACGCTGCCCAGCTGCGCCGCGGCGACGAACGACTGAATCGCCGCCAGCGGCGGGAGCGGGCGCGTCAGATCGGCCAGCGGATATGCATGCGCCGCATACCCGGGTTGCAAATTTTTCGATTGTTCGGTCATCGGTGCGTCGCTATCGTGCGTCTACCGGATGCCCTGTTCTCGCGAATGAACGGGGTCGTCGACGAATGATCGGAGGATAATTTTGGGCTCAACGTCGGAATCACTCTACACGGAACAGGTTCGCGCTTACCTTCGGGAACTGGAGCGAGGCGACGTCTGCGCCATTTGCGCGCTATTTACGCCGGACGCGCGGATTTTCTCGCCATTTCTCGGCTGGATGCATCCCGAGCCCTTCTTTTCGAAGGTCGCTGCCGCATCGGGAGAAAGCAGGATTACACCGATCGATATCTGCGTCAGCACGAGCGGGGCTCGACGTGCGACAGGTTACTTCATCTACGACTGGGGCCTGAAAGACGGTTCGGTGGCGCGCTTCGAGTGCGTCGACGTGTTCGAGTTCGACACGGCGGGGCTCATCGAACGGATGATCATCGTGTACGACACCTATCCGATTCGCAGTACGGTCGGCGACAAGTATGCCTAGTTGAATCGATGTCGGGCAAAGTCGCGCCCTGACGCCCACGCGCGTCGAAGCCGAGCGACGAGTGTAATCGGTCGATGGCGTTGAAGCCTGGACGGCGGGCCAGGTTCGCCAGGGGACCCTACCCGAATCCGCAACAGAATCCGCAAAAAAAAAGCCCGCCGAAGCGGGCAACCTCACGATGCGGAGGGGGAGATACGAAGACGCAGCCGGCGCGCGTTCAGCCTTTCGTCGCGCCGAACGTGAGCCCCGCGACGAAATGCCTCTGCATCGCGAAGAACATCGCGACCGACGGCAGCGCGGCGAGAATCGACCCGGCCGATACGAGATTCCACGACGTCGTCCATTGCCCCTTCAGCGCCGCGACACCCGCCGTGATCGGCGCCGCCTCGTCGCCTTGCGTGAGGCACAGCGCCCAGAAGTAATCGTTCCACACGAACGTGAACACGAGAATCGCGAGTGCGGCCAGCGCCGGCCGGATCAACGGCAGCACGATTCGCCAGAACACCGTCCATTCGCCCGCGCCTTCGATGCGCGCCGCCTCGATCAGCTCGAACGGCAACTGCTTGATGAAGTTGCGCAGGAACAGCGTGCAGAAGCCCGTCTGGAACGCGACGTGAAACAGGATCAGCGCTTCGACGGTATTGAACACGCCGAGCCGCAGCGACAGGTCGCGCACCGGAATCATCAACACCTGCACCGGCACGAAATTGCCGGCGACGAACGTGCCGAACAGCGCGGTATTGCCGCGAAACCGATAGGTGGCGAGCGCGAAGCCGGCCATCGCCGCGAGCGCGATCGAGCCGATGACCGACGGCACGGTGATCTGCACGCTGTTCCAGAAGTAATGCAGCATCGGCGACGTGGTCAGCGCGTCGCGATAGTTCTCGATCATCGCGAAGCGGCGCGGCCAGCCCCAGTAATGACCTTCGACGAGTTCCTCGGTCGAGCGCACCGACGTGACGAACACCGCGATCATCGGCAGCAGCCAGACGAGCAGCGCGACGGGCAGCGACAGCTTGTACAGCCGGCGCGATACCGGCTTCCAGTGGGCAACGGGTGTCGGAAACATGATGAGCGCACTCCCGAAAGGTCACTGCTCGTTGCGCAGCATGCGGCGCAACTGGAACACGATGTAGACGAGCATGATCGCGAACAGCACGACCGCGATCGACGCGGAATAGCCGAGCCGGTAGTACTTGATCGCCTGGTCGTACATGTAATACGCGAGCACGGTCGAGCTTTCGAACGGGCCGCCGCCCGTCATCACCGAGATCAGGTCGAAGCTGCGCAGCGCGCCGATCACCGTGACGACGATCGCCATGAAGGTGGTCGGCCGCAGTTGCGGCAGCACGACGTGCCATAGCAGCGCGAATCCGCGCGCGCCTTCCATCCGCGCGGCCTCGATCTGTTCCGGGTTGACCGACGTGAGCCCGGTCAGGTACAGGATCATGCAGTACGCCGTTTGCGGCCACAGCGCGGCGAACACGATCCCGAACGTCGCATAGCGCGCGTCGCCGAGTACCGGGATGCCATGCCCGGCGAGCAGCGCGAGCAGCCCGAAGGTCGGATCGTAGAACCACGAGAAGATCAGCCCGACGACCACGCCCGACAGCACGAACGGCGCGAAGAACAGCGATTTCACGAGCCGGATGCCACCGACCGCCTGGTTCAGGTACAGCGCGAGGGCGAGGCCGAGCGGCGGCGCGAGCATGAACAGCGCGAGCCAGATCACGTTGTTGCGCAGCGCCGTGTAGAACGTCGGCGCGTGCAGCAGCTCCGCATAGTTCGCGAGACCGACGAAGGTGCGTTCGGTCATCCCGTCCCAGTTGTACAGGCTCAGCCACAGCGTCGACAGGATCGGCCAGATCACATAGACGGCTACCATCGCGCAGGCCGGCGCGAGAAAGAGCCACGCGGCGCGCCGTTGCCGCCGCACGGCGGGCGACGGGCGGCGCGCGGGCAGCGTGGTGGCGGATGGGCCGCGCGGCGGCGCGGTGCCGGCGGGCGGGGGGGACGCGATCGGACTGGACACGGCAAGCCTCCTGAACGGACACGGCGGCGCGCGGCCGCCGGTTGGGTCACGCGGTCACTTCTTGTAGATCCGCTTGCGGGTCTGTTCGAGCTGTGCGAGCACCGTATCGAGCTGCGCGGGATTCGCGAGGAACTGCTGCATGCCCTTCATCCCTTCGTCGGCCATTTCCTTGGTCATGTCGCGATCGTAGAACTGCGCGACGCCGCCCTTCGTGTCGGCGAGGATCCGGAAGCCGATGCGCGAGATCGGATCGGCCGGCTCCGGCGACTTGCTGTTGGCCGACAGCGAGCCGAGCCCTTCGGCCAGCTTCGCGCCGATCTCCGGCGTTTCGACGAACGCGAGGAACGTGTGCGCGTCGGCCTTGTTCTTCGCCTTGGTCGGGATGTGCAGCGATTCGACCGGGCCGTCCTCCGCGGTCGGCACCTTCGGGTCGATGATCGGGAAGCGGTAGTAGCCCATTTCCTGCTTGACGTTCGGCGGGAAACCCGCCGCGATGAAGGTGCCCATCAGCATCATCGCGGCCTTGCCCTGGAACAGGAACGGCTGCGCGCCGTCGAGATCGTAGGACAGCGCGTTGTCGATGAAGTAACCGGCATCGATCAGCGATTTCCACGTCGTGTAGACCTTCTTCACGCGCGGGTCGGTGTACGGCACGTCGCCGGCCATCAGTTGCTGGTGGAACGCGTTGCCGTTCAGCCGCAGGTCGAGATAATCGAACCAGCCGGCGAGCGTCCACGCATCGCGGCCGCCGATCGCCACCGGCGTGATGCCCGCGGCCTTGAGCTTCTTGCACGCATCGAGAAACTGGTCCCACGTCTTCGGTTCGTCGGCGATGCCGACCTTGCGGAACAGATCCTTGCGGTAGAACAGCCCCCACGAGTAATAGACGGTCGGCGCCGCGTACTGCTTGCCGTTGTACGACGATGCGCTGCGCGTCGACGCGTACATCGCATCCCAGCCGTTCTTCGTCCAGTCGCCGCTCAGATCCTCGAACAGCCCGCGCTTCGCGTAGTACGCCATCCGTTCGCCCGCGTGCCAGTTCACGACGTCCGGCGCGACGGTCGTGAGCCACGCGGGGAGCTGTACCTTGTACGCTTCCTCGTCGACGAAGGTCGGCTTCACGTCGATGTCGGGATGCGCCTTGTGGAACGCTTCGATCGTCGACTGCCACACGGCGCGCTGGCTCGCGCCCTTGAACGCGATGTTGATCGTCAGCGTGCCGGCATCGGCGGGCGCCGTCGTGCCGAGCGACGCGAAGGCGACGGCGGCGGTCGTGGCGAGCCGGGCGGCGGCGCGAAGGGGGCGATGTGTCATGGTGTCTCCAGTCCTGTGTGTCGTTGTGCGTGACCGGCGCGTTGCGGCGCCGGGGGAGGTTACGAACGGCTTCGATACACGGCGACGCCTTGCGGCTCGACCTGTGCGGCGCCGACCACGAACGCGGACGGCGGCACCGCGTCGATCGTGTGCGGTGTGCTCGCGTAATTGAACACGTAAGTCAGCCCGCCGCGCCGGCTCACGCGTACGGCGTCGCCGAGCGGCGTCGGCGCGAGGCCGGCTTCTGCCGCGACATCGGCGAACAGTCGCGTGGTGGTTGCATCGTCGAACGGTGCGGCCCAGTAGTGCAGCGTACCGTGCGTGATGCACGCCGGATGGCCGTCGGCGAAGCGCGCGTGCACGACGCTGCGCGTGTCGTCGTGCAGCTCGACGAGGTCGCGCCAGTGACGCGCGTCGCCCGCGAACGGCGCGCCGTCGCGCAACGTGCCGTCGATCCGTTCGGTCACGTTCGGCCGCAGCGATTCGACGCGCCATACCCGCACGGGCAGGATCGACGCGAGTGGGCCGGGCGGCAGCGCCGGCGGAACCTGCAGGTCGGCGGTCTTCGAGCCGGTGCGCGGCCCGAACACCGCATGCGCGCCCGACGCGGCGAGCCGCGACGCGAAATCGTCCGGTACGATCGGCAGCGGCGGCACGACGACGAGGCGGTAGCCGTCGAGCGGCGCGTGCGCCGACACGATGTCGACGTCGAGGCCGAGCGAGCGCAGCGCCGAGTAGTACTCGAACGCGAAACGCGGATAGTGGAAATCGGCGCCCTGCGGCTGCACTTCGAACAGCCACTTCGCCTCGTAGTCGAAGACCAGCGCGACCGGTGCGCGCACCGGGCCGTCCGCGTCCGCGCCGGCGTCGTGCACGGCCACGATCTCGCGCGCGACGCGCTGCGCTTCGCGGCCGCCTTCGTCGAGCTGGTCGTCGGGGGTGTGCAGTCCCGCGTGCATCTGTTCCTGCGCGAACGGCGCCTGCCGCCAGCGGAAGTACGACACGCAGCCGGCGCCGTGCGCGAACGCTTCCCAGCTCCACAGCCGCACCATGCCCGGCAGCGGCGCGGGGTTCCAGTGCGCCCAGTTCACGGGGCCCGGCTGCTGTTCCATCACCCAGAACGGCAGTTTCGACATGCCGCGGTACAGGTCGTGATTGAACGACGCGAAATCGGGATGGCCGGTGCGCAGCCAGCGCGCCTTCACGTCGGGCGCGAACCACAGCTCCTCGAGCGCGCCGAGCGGGTAGCTGTCCCACGTCGCGACGTCGAGGTCGCGCGCGACTTCGTAGTGATCGAACTCGGTGAACAGCTGCATGAAGTTGTGCGCGACCGGGCGGCCCGGCGAGTGTGCGCGGATCACGTCGACCTGCATTCGGTGATAGCGCGCGAGTTCGTCGGACGCGAAGCGCCGGTAGTCGAGGCGATGCGACGGATGGGCTTCGGTCACGGTGCCCACGGGCGCATCCACTTCGTCGAAATGGCGATACTCCATGCTCCAGAACACGGTGCCCCACGCACGGTTGAGCGCGTCGATCGTGCCGTAGCGCGCCTGCAGCCATTCGCGGAAGCGCACGAGCGCGGCCGGCGAGTAGCTGACGACGGTCTGGTGGCAACCCAGCTCGTTGTCGGTCTGCCAGTAGCGCACGGCCGGGTGGCGGCCATAGCGTTCGGCGACCGCCGTGCAGATCTGGCGCGACGCTTCGAGATAGGTCGGCGACGAGAAATCGTAGTGGCGGCGCGAGCCGAACGCGCGCGGCCGGCCGTCGGCGCCGATCGCGAGGATGTCGGGATGGCGGTCGACCAGCCATTTCGGCGGCGTGGCGGTCGGCGTGCACATCACGATCTCGAGGCCGGCCGCCCCGAGCACGTCGACCGCACGGTCGAGCCAGCCCCAGTCGTATTCGCCCGGCGACGGCTCGATACGGCTCCACGCGAATTCGGCGATCCGCACCTGCGCGATGCCGAGCGTTTTCATCCGGCGGGCGTCGTCGGCCCACATCGATTCCGGCCAGTGTTCCGGGTAGTAGCAGACTCCGAGGCGCATGCCGATCCTTATGCGTAGTGGTGAACGTGGACGTCGGCGCACACGGGCACCGCGCGGCCGTCTTCGGTGAACAGATGGCAGGCCGCGGCCGGCGCGTGCACGTGCACGCGTTCGCCGGTGTGCACCTGCGCGTCGCCCGGCACCTTCGCGATCAGCGGCGTCGCACTGGGCTGGCCGCACGGATCGAGGTGCACGTAGGTCTGTTCGCCCAGGCGCTCGACGAGCGCGACGTCGCGCGCGAGCGTCGTCGCATCGGGCGCGGCGCCGAGCGTCAGGTGCTCGGGGCGGATGCCGAGCGTCACGGCGGCGCCGGCGCCGAGCGCCGAGCCGTCGCGCGGCAGCACGAAGATTTCGCCGGACGGCACGAGCGAGACGGTCGTGCGATGCGCGTCGCACGCGGTCACGACGGCCGGCAGGAAGTTCATGCGCGGCGAGCCGATGAAGCCCGCGACGAAGCGGCTGGCCGGGTGATGGTAGAGGTCGAGCGGCGCGCCGACCTGCGCGATGCTGCCGTGCCGCGCGGTATCCGCGCCGGCGTGCAGCAGCACGATCTTGTCGGCGAGCGTCATCGCCTCGGTCTGGTCGTGCGTCACGTAGACGACGCTCGCGCGTTCGAACTGCCGATGCAGCCGCGCGATCTCGATGCGGGTCTGGCCGCGCAACGCCGCGTCGAGATTCGACAGCGGTTCGTCGAACAGGAACACGCCGGGCTCGCGCACGATCGCGCGGCCGATCGCGACGCGCTGCCGCTGGCCGCCCGACAGCGCCTTCGGCTTGCGTTCGAGCAGCGTGTCGAGCTGCAGGATCCGTGCGGCGTCGCGCACCTTCCGGTCGATCTCGGCCTTCGGCACGCGCGCGAGCTTCAGCCCGAACGCCATGTTCTCGTACACCGTCATGTGCGGAAACAGCGCGTAGCTCTGGAACACCATCGCCACGCCGCGCTCGGCCGCCGGCACGTCGTCGACGCGGCGGCCGTCGATCGACAGCTCGCCCGCGCTCAGATCCTCCAGCCCGGCGATCATGCGCAGCAGCGTCGATTTCCCGCATCCGGACGGCCCGAGAAACACGCAGAACTCGTGCGCGCCGATCTCCAGATCGACGTCGCGAATGACCGGCGCATGCTCGCCATAGGCTTTCTGCACGCGCCGCATCGAGATGCTCGCCATTGTCTCCGCTCCATGTTCTAATGCGCCATACTGCGTGATTAAGCGCTTAATCATCGCGATCAAAAAAAGAGGCGATGTGATCGCGGCCGAGTCGCGCCCGTCGGTCGGGCGGCAAGGTGTGCGGCGATAGTGCGCCGCTTCGCTGAGCGAAGCAAATACTGGATCGACGTCTCATATAGTGGGCAAACGATGGCAACTCTGGATGAAGTGGCGCGCCGCGCCGGCGTGACGGCCGCGACGGTGTCGAACGTGCTGCGCGACCGCGGCCGGGTCGGCGACGCGACGCGGGCGCGGGTGCTCGAAGCAGTCGACGCGCTCGGGTATCGGCCGCACCTCGCCGCGCGGGCGCTGGCGGAAGGGCGTGCGCCGACGGTCGCGTTGATGGTATCGAGCATCGCGAACCCGTTCTACCCGGAGTTCGCGCTCGCGGTCGAGCGTGCGGTGCGGCGCAACGGGCAGTTCCTGATCGTCTGCAATACGAACGAAGATCCGTTGCAGGGGCGCGCGTATCTCGACCAGATCGCCGGCACGATCTCCGAAGGCATTCTCGTGACCAATGCGAACCTGCACCTGCCGGATCTGCTCGACGTCGCGCGGCGCGGCGTGCCGGTCGTGCTGTGCCTGTGGGAGCGGCCCGAGGCGCCGCCCGACGGGCTGCCGTGCGTGGCCATCGATTTCCGCGAGGCGGGACGGATCGCGACGCGGCATCTGCTCGAACTCGGTCACGAGAAAATCGGCGTGATCGTCGGCGGCGCGGCGAGCGGCGTGCAGGCGGCGCGCTATGACGGCTTCGTCGACGTGATGCGCGACGCGGGGCTCGACGCGTCGATCGTCGCGGCCGAGCACGATTCGATCGAAGGCGGCCTGCGTGCGGCGGGCTGGCTGCTCGATGCGCACCCGCGGTTGACCGCGCTGGTCGCGACCAACGACCTGCCGGCGATCGGCGCGCTGCACGCGGCGGCCGATCGCGGCCTGCGCGTGCCGGAGGATCTGTCGATCGTCGGCATCACCGACATCCATCTCGCCCGCGACACGCGGCCCACGCTGACGACCGTCGCGATCCCCACCGCCGAAGCGGCCGGCATCGCGGTCGAATTGCTCAATACGTTGCGCGAGGCGGGCGGGCAGGGCGACGACGCGTCGCGCGTGCGGGTCGCGTCGCTGCCGACGCTGACGGTGCGCGGCACGACCGGGCCGGTGCCGCACGCGGCATAGCGAAGCGCGGGCGGTCGTGAGCCGGCCTCAGTTGCCTTCGACGAGCCGCAGCACGATGCGTCGGGCCGACTCGAGATGCGCGACGGTCATCGCGCGGGCGCCGCGTGCGTTGCGTTCGCGGCACGCCTGAAGGATATCGTCGTGCTCGACCTGGAACGACGGCGTATCCACGAGCAGCGTCGCCTGCAGGCGTTCGTAACGCTCGACCTGGCCGCGCAGCTCGGCGATCGACTTCAACTGCCGCGCGTTGCCGCAGCATGAATACAGCAACGCGTGGAATTCGCGGTTCAGCTCGCCTTGCCGGCGCGGCACGGTTGCGTCGCCGAGCAGCCGATGCACGAGTTCGGCGCGCGCGAGCGTTTCGTCGTCGAGGTGCTTCACGCTGCGGTAGATCGCATCGCCTTCGAGCAGCACGCGCAAGTCGTAGATTTCCTGCACGTCCGACGCGCTCAGCATGCGCACGACGGCGCCGCGATTCCTGAAGATGTCGAGCAGACCTTCGCGTTCCAGCCGCTGGATCGCCTCGCGCATCGGAATCCGGCTGATGCCGAACCGTTCGGCCAGATCGCGCTCGACGAGCCGCTCGCCGGCCGCCAGCTCGCCGTTGACGATCATGTCGCGCAGCGACGCGGCGATCGCATCCGCCGTGGAGTCGAGTCTGGTTTCCATGCCTGCGTGTTTCGTTAATTTGGAATAATGGTATACCAACCGACGATCCGGTGCCAGAATAGCGACCACCGGCGGGCCTCACGCAACGGCGTCCGGGCCGGTCGAAACAGCGAATTCAATGGAGAGCGAGATGGCATCGAGCGAACACACGTATCGCGTCGCGGTGGAGTGGACGGGCAATCGGGGCACCGGCACGTCGGGGTATCGCGAGTACAGCCGCGATCACGTGATCCGGGCCGGTTCCAAGCCGGATATCCCCGGTTCGTCGGACCCGGCGTTCCGCGGCGACGCGGCGCGCTGGAACCCCGAAGACCTGTTGCTCGCGTCGGCGTCGGCATGCCACAAGCTCTGGTATCTGCACCTGTGTTCCGAAGCCGGCATTCGCGTGCTGGCCTACGTCGACCACGCGGAAGGCACGATGCTCGACGGCGCCGAAGCGGGGCGCTTCACCGAAATCGTGCTGCGTCCGCAGGTGACGATCCGGGCCGGCGACGATCGTGAACGGGCGGCGCATCTGCATCACGACGCGCATGCGAAGTGCTATATCGCGAATTCGGTGAACTTTCCGATTCGCTGCGAACCGGTGATCGTGTGTGCAGCGGAATAGGAAACCGCGGCGCCCGCGTCACAGCGCGACGTCGTACACCTCCCGCGCCGCCGCCCGGATCGCATCGACCATCACCGTCACCGCCGGCGAATGCAGCCGGTCGGTGCGCGTGATGATCCCGAAATCGTCCATCCGGCAATCCATTTCCAGCGGCAGCACCGTGACGATGCCGTGCCGCGCGTAGTACCGCGCGACGTCCTCGGCGAGCACCGCGATCATGTCGCTCTGCTCGATCAATTGCGTGATGAACAGCAGCGCGGCCGTTTCGACGACGTTCGCCGGCGGCGCGAGGCTCGCGCGCTGGAACACGAGATCGAAGCGGTGGCGCAGCACGCTGCCGGCCGGCGGCACGACCCAGGCGGCGCGCTGCACGTCCGCGAGCGACAGCGGCGCGTGCGCGAGCAGCGGATGGCCGGGGCGCACCACGGCCGCCACCGACTCGCCGGTCAGCGGCTCGTAGCGCAGGCGCAGCTTGTCGTGTTCGGCCGACAGCCGGCCGAGCACGATGTCGATCTTTTCCTGTGCGAGGTGTTCGAGCAGCACGTTGCTGGTGTCGATCTCGACCGACACGTGCAAGCCGGCATGCGTGCCTTTTACGGCGGCGACGGCCGGCGGCACGAGGCGCAGGCCCGGCGACGTGATCGCACCGACCGCCACGTGGCCGAGATGGCCGGCCTTCAGCGCGGCCAGCTCCTCGTGCGCCTGGTCGAGGCTGCCGAGCGCCGCGCGCGCGTGGCGGATCAGCGCGTCGCCGTACAGCGTCGGCCGCATCCCGCGCGGCAGGCGCTCGAACAGTACCGCGCCGATCGATTCCTCGAGTTCGCGCAGCAGCTTCGACGCAGCCGGCTGCGTCATGTTCAGCGCCGCCGCCGCGCGGTGAATGCTGCCTTCGTCGGCGAGCGCGACGAGCAGCAGCAACTGGCGCGTCTTCAGGCGGGCGCGGTTTCCCCATGGGCTGGCTTCGGGCATCGTACGGGTTTATATCGATATCGGAATCGATATCGTAATCGCCTAAATCGTCATTAGCCAGTTATCAAAATTCTGCCTAGACTGCGCCGGTATCCCGTCACCACAGGACTGACGATGTCGGCAACAAAACCCAGGCTGCGCTCCGCTCAATGGTTCGGCACGAACGACAAGAACGGCTTCATGTATCGGAGCTGGATGAAGAACCAGGGCATTCCCGATCACGAATTCGACGGCCGGCCGATCATCGGCATCTGCAACACATGGTCGGAACTGACGCCGTGCAACGCGCACTTTCGCAAGCTCGCCGAGCACGTGAAGCGCGGGATCTTCGAGGCGGGCGGCTTCCCGGTCGAGTTCCCGGTGTTCTCGAACGGCGAATCGAACCTGCGGCCGTCGGCGATGCTCACGCGCAACCTCGCGTCGATGGACGTCGAGGAAGCGATCCGCGGCAACCCGATCGACGCGGTCGTGCTGCTCGCCGGCTGCGACAAGACGACGCCCGCTCTGCTGATGGGCGCGGCCAGCTGCGACGTGCCGGCGATCGTCGTGTCGGGCGGCCCGATGCTGAACGGCAAGCTCGAAGGCAAGAACATCGGTTCGGGCACGGCCGTGTGGCAGTTGCACGAAGCGCTGAAGGCGGGCGAGATCGACGTGCATCACTTCCTGTCGGCCGAGGCCGGCATGTCGCGCTCGGCCGGCACCTGCAACACGATGGGCACAGCGTCGACGATGGCGTGCATGGCCGAGGCGCTCGGCGTCGCGCTGCCGCACAACGCGGCGATTCCGGCCGTCGATTCGCGCCGCTACGTGCTCGCGCACATGTCGGGCATCCGGATCGTCGAGATGGCGCTCGAAGGGCTCGTGCTGTCGAAGATCCTGACGCGCGCGGCGTTCGAGAACGCGATCCGCGCGAACGCGGCGATCGGCGGCTCGACGAATGCGGTGATTCACCTGAAGGCGATCGCCGGCCGCATCGGCGTGCCGCTCGAACTGGAAGACTGGATGCGCATCGGTCGCGACACGCCGACGATCGTCGACCTGATGCCGTCGGGGCGTTTCCTGATGGAGGAGTTCTATTACGCGGGCGGGCTGCCGGCCGTGCTGCGCCGGCTCGGCGAAGGCGGGCTGCTGCCGCATCCGGATGCGCTGACGGTCAACGGCAAGTCGCTGTGGGACAACGTGCGCGAAGCGCCGAACTACGACGAAGAGGTGATCCGTCCGCTCGACCGGCCGCTGATCGCGGACGGCGGGATCTGCATCCTGCGCGGCAATCTCGCGCCGCGCGGCGCGGTGCTGAAACCGTCGGCGGCGAGCCCCGAGCTGCTGAAGCATCGCGGTCGCGCGGTGGTGTTCGAGAACCTCGAGCACTACAAGGCGACGATCAACGACGAAGCGCTCGACGTCGATGCCAGCTCCGTGATGGTGCTGAAGAACTGCGGGCCGCGCGGCTATCCGGGCATGGCCGAGGTCGGCAACATGGGGCTGCCGCCGAAGCTGCTGCGCCAGGGCGTGAAGGACATGGTGCGGATTTCCGACGCGCGGATGAGCGGCACCGCGTACGGCACGGTCGTGCTGCACGTCGCGCCGGAAGCCGCGGCCGGCGGGCCGCTCGCGGCCGTGCGCAACGGCGACTGGATCGAGCTCGACTGCGAGGCCGGCACGCTGCATCTGGACATCACGGACGAAGAACTGCAGCGCCGCCTGTCGGACGTCGATCCGACCGCGGCGCCGGGCGTGGCCGGCCAGCTCGGCAAGGGCGGTTATGCACGGCTGTACATCGATCACGTGCTGCAGGCCGACGAGGGGTGCGACCTCGACTTCCTGGTCGGCACGCGCGGCGCGGACGTGCCGAGCCATTCGCATTGAGCGGCGGGAACGAGCATTCCGGGAACGGACCGAGATGGGGCACGAGGGAAACACGGTGACGCGCCGGATGCGGCCGAGCGCGAAGCAAGAGCTGCGTAAGCGTTCGCGCACAAACGACGGCCGACCGTGAAGTACGGGGTATCAGCGCAGACGCGCCAACGGGGATCAGCCGCGAAGCATGCGGTATGCGCAAGCACCCGAGCGCAAATGCATACCGGCCGCGAAGCATGGGACGCACGTAAGCGCGAAAGCACTCACGTGCGTCGACCGCGAAGCATGGGGTCTGCGTAAGCGCCAAAGCGCCAACGTGGATCGACCGCAAAGCATGGGGCCCACGTAAGCGCTGAAGCGCTAACGTACGTCGACCGCGAAGCATGCGGTCGCCGTAAGCGCTAAAGCGCTAACGGCGACCGACAGGAGACAAGATGACGACGCAGTACACGAGCGCGCAGGACGCGGCGGAACAGTCCGATTCGACGGCAGCCGTCGACGAACGGCACCTGACCCGCCTGCTCACGCGCAAGCTGGTGCCGTTCCTCGCGCTGATCTACGTGGTCGCCTACGTCGACCGTACCGTCGTCGGCTTCGCGAAGCTCCACATGAACGCGGCGATCGGTCTCGGCGACGCCGCGTATGGGCTCGGCGCAGGACTGTTCTTCATCGGCTACTTCCTGTGCGAGGTGCCGAGCAACCTCGCACTCGGCCGCTTCGGCGCACGCGTATGGTTCGCGCGCATCCTCGCGACCTGGGGCGCGATCACGATGGCCATGGCGCTCGTGCAGGGGCCGACCAGCTTCTACGTGCTGCGCTTCCTGCTCGGCGCGGCCGAAGCCGGCCTCTATCCCGGCATCCTGTACTTCCTCACGCAATGGTTCCCGATGCGCGATCGCGCGCGGGTGATCGGCCTGCTCGTGCTCGCGCAACCGCTCGCCGGTATCGTGACTGGGCCGCTCGCCGGCTGGCTGCTGTCGACGCACGGGTGGCTCGGCCTGTCGGACTGGCAGACGCTGTTCGTCGTCAGCGGCCTGCCGGCCGTGCTGCTCGCGTGGCCGACGCTGCGGCTGTTGCCCGAGTCGCCCGCGCATGCGCGCTGGCTGAACGACGGCCAACGCCGCTGGATCGCGCGGCAACTCGCCGCCGACCGCGACACCTATCGCCCCGATTCGCACGGCAATCCGCTCGCTGCGTTGCGCGACCGCCGCGTGCTGCTGCTTGCCGCGCTGTTCCTGCCGTTTCCGCTGTGCATCTACGGATTGTCGCTGTGGCTGCCGACGATCATTCACGCGTTCGGCACCGGCGATGCGACGACCGGCCTGCTGTCCGCCGTGCCGTACCTGTTCGCGGTGGTCGGCCTGCTCGTCGTGCCGCGCCATTCGGACCGCAAGCGCGAGCGCTACTGGCACATCGTCGTCGTGTCGGCCGCCGCCGCCGTGACGATGGCCGCGAGCGCGTGGGTGCGGCAACCGGCGCTGCAGTTCCTGTTCATCTGCCTGACCGCGTTTTCGCTCTATTCGATCCAGGCCGTCGTGTGGGCTCTGCCCGGCGAATTCCTGACCGGCACGAGCGCCGCGGTCGGCATCGCCGCGATCAACTCGCTCGCGAATCTCGGCGGCTACCTCGGGCCGTACGGGATCGGGCTGATCAAGGCATCGACCGGCAGCCTCGCGGCCGGCCTGTACTTCCTCGCGGCGACGCTGCTGTTCGCGGTGCTGATGACGTTCGTGGTCCGCGCCGCGCTGCGCACGCCCGAACCGGCCGCGGGCGCATTCGCCCGCGAATCGTGAACGCTTTGTTTTCCGGCTGAACGCCCATTCGACTGATGCAGGACCAACCATGACATCGAGCAGCACGCCGCGCTATCGCGGCATCTTCCCCGTCGTCCCGACGACGTTTACCGACACCGGCGAGCTCGACCTCGCGAGCCAGAAGCGTGCGGTCGATTTCATGATCGACGCCGGCTCGGACGGGCTGTGCATCCTCGCGAACTTCTCCGAGCAGTTCGCGGTCACCGACGACGAGCGCGACGTGCTCACGCGCACGATCCTCGAACACGTCGCCGGCCGCGTGCCGGTGATCGTCACGACGTCGCACTACAGCACGCAGGTGTGCGCGGCGCGCAGCCTGCGCGCGCAGCAGCTCGGCGCGGCGATGGTGATGGCGATGCCGCCGTATCACGGCGCGACGTTCCGCGTGCCGGAAGCGCAGATCTTCGATTTCTTCGCGTGCGTGTCGGATGCGATCGACATCCCGATCATGATCCAGGACGCGCCCGCGAGCGGCACCGCGCTGTCTGCGCCGTTCCTCGCACGGATGGCGCGCGAGATCGAGCAGGTCGCGTACTTCAAGATCGAGACGCCGGGCGCCGCGAACAAGCTGCGCGAGCTGATCCGGCTCGGCGGCGACGCGATCGAGGGGCCGTGGGACGGCGAGGAGGCGATCACGCTGCTCGCGGATCTTCATGCGGGCGCGACCGGCGCGATGACGGGCGGCGGGTTTCCGGACGGCATCCGGCCGATCCTCGAAGCGTTCCGCGAAGGGCGGCACGACGATGCGTTCGCGCATTACCAGACGTGGCTGCCGCTGATCAACCACGAGAACCGCCAGTCCGGGATCCTGACCGCGAAGGCGCTGATGCGCGAAGGCGGCGTGATCGCGTGCGAGCGGCCGCGGCATCCGATGCCGGAACTGCATCCGGACACGCGCGCGGAGCTGATCGCGATCGCGCGCCGGCTCGATCCGCTCGTGCTGCGCTGGGCGCACTGAGCGAGTGGCGAAGGAGGAAAGCACGATGAGCGATGTGATTTCGTTGGGCGTCGTCGGGATCGGCAAGATCGCGCGCGACCAGCATCTGCCGGCGATCGCCGCCGAACCGGGCTTCGCGTTGACGGCCTGCGCGAGCCGTCACGCGGAAGTCAACGGCGTGCGCAATTATCCGGATCTGCATGCGCTGCTGGCTGCCGAGCGCGAGCTCGACGCGGTGTCGCTGTGCGCGCCGCCGCAAGTGCGTTACGCTCAGGCCCGCGCGGCGCTCGAAGCCGGCAAGCACGTGATGCTCGAGAAGCCGCCGGGCGCGACGCTCGGCGAAGTGGCCGCGCTGGACGCGCTCGCGCGCGAGCGCGGCCTCACGCTGTTCGCGACCTGGCATTCGCGCTGCGCGAGCGCGGTCGAACCGGCGCGCGCGTGGCTCGCGCAGCGCACGATCCGCGCGGTGCAGGTGCGCTGGAAGGAAGACGTGCGGCGCTGGCATCCAGGGCAGCAGTGGATCTGGGAGCCGGGCGGCCTCGGCGTGTTCGATCCGGGCATCAACGCGCTGTCGATCGTCACGCGGATCCTGCCGCGCGAGCTCGTGCTGCGCGAAGCGACGCTCTACGTGCCGAGCGACGCGCAGATGCCGATCGCGGCCGAGCTCGATTGCGCGGATACGAACGGCGTGCCGGTGCACGCGGAATTCGACTGGCGCCACGGCCCCGTCGAACAGTGGGAGATCGCGGTCGACACGTCGGACGGCGTGCTCGCGATCAGCCGCGGCGGCGCGCAGTTGTCGATCGACGGCGCGCCGGTCGAGATCGGGCCGGAGCGCGAGTATCCGGCGCTGTATGCGCATTTCCGCACGCTGATCGCGCGCGGCGAAAGCGACGTCGACGTACGGCCGTTGCGGCTCGTCGCCGACGCGTTCCTGTTCGGGCGGCGCGTCGGGACCGACGCGTTCGGCCGCTAACACTGTGCCGGCGCGCGCCAACGCGAGCGATGAGCACGACGGATGTTGAAGACCCAAGCCATTACAAGGAGACACGCATGAACCGCACGAACCAAACGATTCGCCGACATACCCTGCGCGCGCTGCTGGCCGCGCTTTGCATCGCACCGCTCGGGATGCAGGGCGCCGCACACGCCGACGCGCCGCTGAAGATCGGCTTCCTCGTGAAGATGCCGGAGCAGGCGTGGTTCATCAACGAGCAGAACGCGGCGTCCGCGCTCGGCCAGAAGGAGAACTTCTCGGTCGTGAAGATTGGCACGCCGGACGGCGAGAAGGTGCTGGCCGCGATCGACAACCTCGGCTCGCAGGGCGCGCAGGGCTTCGTGATCTGCGCGCCGGACGTGCGCCTCGGGCCGGCGATCGCGTCGCGCGCGAAGCGCTACAACATGAAGTTCGTGACGGTCGACGACCAGCTCGTCGATTCGAGCGGCAAGCCGCTGCCGAACGTGCCGCACCTCGGGATGTCGGCGACCAAGATCGGCAACCAGGTCGGCCAGGCGATCGCCGACGAGATGAAACGCCGCGGCTGGAAGCCCGAGGAAGTCGGTGCGCTGCGCGTCACCAACTACGAGCTGCCGACCGCGAAGCTGCGCACCGACGGCGCGACGCAGGCGCTGCTCGCGAACGGCTTCCGCAAGGAGAACATCTTCGACGCGCCGCAGAAGACGACCGACGACGAAGGCGGCTTCAGTGCGGCAGCGCCCGTGCTCGCCCGCCATCCGAACGTGAAGAAATGGGTGATCTACGCGCTGAACGAGGAAACGGTGCTCGGCGCGGTACGCGCGACCGAGCAGCTGCACATTCCGGCGGCGGACGTGATCGGTGTCGGCATCAACGGCGCGGGCGAGGCGTTTGCCGAGTTCCAGAAGAAGGAGCCGACCGGCTTCTACGGGACGATCGCGGTCAGCTCGACGAACCACGGCAAGGACAGCACGCAGAATCTCGTCGACTGGATCCGCACCGGCAAGACGCCGCCGGCCGACACGCAGACGAGCGGCAAGCTGATGACGCGCGCGAACTGGCAGGCCGTGCGCGCCGAACTCGGTATCTGAGCGGGGCGAGGCGAGAACGCGATGACGATGCAGACGATGACGGCCGCGTCCGGCCACGACGCAGAAGCGGCCGCGCCGCCGGAAGGCCCGCTGCTCGCGCTCGACGGCATCACCGTGACGTTTCCGGGCGTGCGTGCGCTCGACGCGGTGTCGCTGTCGGTGCGCGCGGGCGAAGTGCACGGGCTGATGGGCGAGAACGGCGCCGGGAAATCGACGCTGCTGAAGGTGCTGTCCGGCGTGAACCAGCCGCAGGCCGGCACGCTGACGCTGAACGGCACGGTGCAGCGCTTCGCGTCGACGCGCGCGGCGCTCGAGGCCGGCATCGCGATCATCTACCAGGAGCTGCATCTGGTGCCCGAGTTGACGGTCGCGGAAAACCTGATGCTCGGGCAATTGCCGAGCCGGCTCGGCGTGGTCGACGAGCGTGCGCTCGCCGCGCGCGCGCTCGATGCGCTGGAGCGGCTCGGCGAGCACATCGATCCGGGCATCCCGGTGAAGTATCTGTCGATCGGCCAGCGCCAGATGATCGAGATCGGCAAGGCGCTGATGCGCGACGCGCGCGTGATCGCGTTCGACGAACCGACGAGTTCGCTGTCCGCGCGCGAAACCACGCAACTGTTCCGGATCATCCGCGCGCTGCGCGCGCAAGGCCGCGCGATCATCTACGTCACGCACCGGATGGAGGAAGTCTACGAACTGTGCGACCGCGTGACGGTGTTTCGCGACGGCCGCCGCATCGACACGTTCGAATCCGTCGCCGATCTCGACCGCGACCGGCTGATCGGCTGCATGGTCGGCCGTTCGATCGAGGACGTGTACGGCTATCGGCCGCGCCCCGCCGGCGACGTGCTGATCGAAGCGAAGGGACTGACGGGGCCGGGGTTGGCCGAGCCCGTGTCGTTCACCGCGCGGCGCGGCGAGATCGTCGGCTTCTTCGGGCTCGTCGGCGCGGGCCGCTCGGAGCTGATGAAGCTGCTGTACGGCGCGGTGCGGCCGAGCGCCGGGTACGTCGAGCTGAACGGCAAGCGGGTGGCGTTCGGCAGCCCGCGCGACGCGGTGCGCGCCGGCATCGCGCTGTGCCCGGAAGACCGCAAGCAGGAAGGCATCGTCGCGATCGCGTCGGTGGCCGACAACCTGAACATCAGCGCGCGCCGTCATTTCAGCCCGGCGCGCGTGCTGCTCGACGGGCGGCGCGAACGCGAGCTCGCGCAGCAATACATCGAGCGGCTCGCGATCAAGACCCGCGACGGCGAAACGCCGATCGGCGCGCTGTCGGGCGGCAACCAGCAGAAGGTCGTGCTCGCGCGCTGGCTGGCCGAGCGCATCGACGTGTTCCTGATGGACGAGCCGACGCGCGGCATCGACGTCGGCGCGCGCGCGGAAATCTACAACCTGTTCTACGAACTCGCGGAAGCGGGCCGCACGGTGATCCTCGTGTCGAGCGATCTGGCCGAGGTGATCGGCGTGTCGGACCGCATCGTCGTGATGAAGGAAGGGCGGATCGCGGGCGAGGTCGCGAAGGCGCACGCGACGCCCGACGCGCTGATCAAGCTCGCGCTGCCGCGCTAGCGGCCCGCAGTCAACCGGAAAGCAAACGTTATGAGCCAGGCAATGCAACCCCAACGTACCACCCCATCCCCGGATGCTCCCGCCGTGCCCGCGCGTGCGCGCGGCGGCGTGTGGCAGCTGATCAACCGCTCCGGCATCGTGATGGTGTTTCTCGTGCTGTTCGCGACGCTGTCGCTGACGGTGCCGGACTTCCTCACGCCGCGCAACATCCAGGGCCTGCTGCTGTCGGTCACGCTGATCGGCTCGATCGCGGTGACGATGATGTTCGTGCTCGCGCTCGGCGAGGTCGACCTGTCGGTCGCGTCGATCGTCGCGTTCGCGGGCGTCGTCGCGTCGACGCTGATCACCGCGACGCACAGCGTCGTGCTCGGCATCGCGGCCGGCGTGCTCGCGGGCGGTGCGGTCGGGCTCGTGAACGGCGTGCTGATCGCGCGCTACCGGATCAACTCGCTGATCGTCACGCTCGCGATGATGGAAGTCGTGCGCGGGCTCGCGTTCATCACGTCAAACGGCGACGCGGTGATGATCTCCGAGGAGCGCTTCTTCGATCTCGGCGGCGGGTCGTTCCTCGGCATCTCGTATCCGATCTGGAGCAACATCGTCGGCTTCGTCGTGTTCGGCTTCCTGCTGCGCAAGACGGTGTTCGGCAAGAACGTGCTGGCCGTCGGCGGCAACGGCGAGGCCGCGCTGCTCGCCGGGCTGCCGGTGATGCGCATCAAGATCGCCGTGTTCGTGCTGCAGGGGCTCGTGACGGGCTTTGCCGGCGTGATGCTCGCGTCGCGGATGAGCCTCGGCGATCCGAAGACGTCGGTCGGCCTCGAGCTCGGCGTGATTTCCGCGTGCGTGCTCGGCGGCGTGTCGCTGACGGGCGGCGTCGCGACGATCTCCGGCGTGCTGGTCGGCGTGCTGATCATGGGCTCCGTGCAGGACGCGATGAGCTTGCTGAACGTGCCGACCTTTTACCAATATCTGATACGCGGCGGAATTCTGTTGCTCGCGGTGCTGTTCGACCAGTATCGTCGCAACCAGCGGCGCGCAATGAAGATCTGACTTCGACTCACGCGCGGCCGCCTGCACTTACGACGAATATCGGGAGACGGCATGCAACAGACTCAACCGGGCACGGCGGCGGCGCTGCTGGTCGACAGCCGCAACACGCTCGGCGAAGGCGCGACGTGGTGCGACAGGACGCACGCGCTGTACTGGGTGGACATCGAGGGCGCGCAGCTGTGGCGCTGCCGCGCGGACGGTTCAGACCTCGCGCAATGGGCGATGCCCGAACGGCTCGCGTGCTTCGCGCTGACCGACGACCCGGACGTGCTGCTCGTCGGGCTCGCGACGCATCTCGCGTTCTTCGACCTGCGCCGCGGCGCGTTCACGCGGATCGTCGACGTCGAGCCCGATCTGCCCACGCGGCTGAACGACGGGCGCTGCGACCCGTTCGGCGCATTCGTGTTCGGGATGAAGGACGAGGGCGCCGAGCCGCCGCGCGCGGTCGGCGGGTTCTACCGGCTCAATCCCGATCTCACGCTCGAACGGCTTGCATTGCCGGCGGCAGCGATCGCGAACAGCATCGCGTTCTCGCCGGACGGCACGAAGCTGTATTTCTGCGATTCGCTGGTGCGCGAGATTCTCGTGTGCGATTACCGGGCAGGCGGCGACGTCGCGAACGTGCGGCCGTTCGCGCGGCTGACGGATGCGCACGGCGACCCGGACGGCTCGATCGTCGATCGCGACGGCGGGCTGTGGAACGCGCAGTGGGGCGGCCGGCGGGTGGTGCGTTACGGGCCGGACGGGATCGAGACGGACCGCGTCGAGGTGCCGACCGCGCAGCCGAGTTGTGTCGCGATCGACGGTGACGGCCGGTTGTACGTGACGAGTGCGCGTGTCGGGCTGAGCGACGACGCGCTGGCCGGCGACGCGCACGCGGGCGGCGTGTTCGTCGCGCAGGCGCGGCATGCGGGGCTGCCGACCGCGCGGTTCGCGGGCACGCCGCGCGGTTGATCGCGTCGTCGCATACGGGTTCCCGTCCATGGGATCGGGCCGACGCGACGGTCTTCGCGGTCTGGCCCGCGATCCGCTGCACATGCGCGCGCGCCCGGCGGCCGACCGCCATCCCCGAACATCCGTTCATCTCCCCACCTGCTGGTAAGATGGCCCGCAATTCCATCCTGCCCGCACCATGAGTTCCGCACCGACCAAGCCCGCGAATCCGAAGAACGCCGCGAAGAACGCCCGCGCGACGGGCGACAAGCCGAAAGCGCGCGTGCAACAACGCCTGACCTACGTGATCGGCGGCCTCGACCGGCTGCTGCGGCGTCACATGACCGACGCGCTCGCGCCGCTCGGCATCACGCTCGCGCAATACACGGCGCTGTCGGTGCTCGAGGCGCGCGGCGCATCGTCGAATGCGCAGTTGGCCGAGCGCTCGTGGATCACGCCGCAATCGGCGAACGAGGTGATGAGCGTGATGGCCGCGCGCGGTTTCGTCACGCGCGAAGCCGACCCGTCGCACGGCCGCATCATCCTGCTGACGCTGACCGACGCAGGCGCGGCGATGCTGCGCGAATGCGAAGCCGTGCTGCGCCCGCTCGAGGCACGCATGCTCGGCGACATCTCGGCCGACGACGCCGCGCACGTGCAGCGCGCGCTCGAACTGTTCTCGCGCAACCTGCGCGGCTGACCGCTTCCCCGATTTTTACGACGCGGGCCTGCCGGTCCGCTCGCTTCGTGCGCGCCAGCGGCACTCGCCCGACCGCTCCCCGATTTCCCGACGCTTTCTCCGCCTTCCGCTCCGGGTTTACACCGGCACTCGTGCCGCTTGCAATATCAGGTAGCCTGATATTAAATGAAATCGTCCGCAGCAGGGATGCTGCGCACCGAATCGCACAGGAACGAACGACAGGAACAGACATGAGCAAGTACGACAACCGCTGGCAGACCGTTGAAGTGAAAGTGGAGGCCGGCATCGCGTGGGTGACGCTGAATCGCCCCGAGAAGCGCAACGCAATGAGCCCGACGCTGAACCGGGAGATGCTGGAAGTCCTCGACGCGATCGAGTTCGACGACGAGGCGAAGGTGCTGGTGCTGACCGGCGCGGGCGCCGCGTGGACGGCCGGCATGGATCTGAAGGAATATTTCCGCGAGATCGACGGCGGCCCCGACGCGCTGCAGGAAAAGGTGCGCCGCGACGCATCGGAATGGCAGTGGCGCCGCCTGCGGATGTACAACAAGCCGACCATCGCGATGGTGAACGGCTGGTGCTTCGGCGGCGGGTTCTCGCCGCTCGTCGCGTGCGACCTCGCGATCGCGGCGGACGACGCGGTGTTCGGGCTGTCGGAAATCAACTGGGGCATCCCGCCGGGCAACCTCGTCAGCAAGGCGATGGCGGACACGGTCGGGCATCGCCGCGCGCTGCACTTCATCATGACCGGCGATACGTTCACCGGCGCGGAAGCGGCGGAAATGGGCCTCGTGAACAGCAGCGTGCCGCTCGCCGGGCTGCGCGATGCGACGATCGCGCTCGCCGCGCGGCTGATGGACAAGAACCCGGTCGTGCTGCGCGCGGCGAAGCACGGCTTCAAGCGTTCGCGCGAGCTCACGTGGGAACAGTGCGAGGATTACCTGTACGCGAAGCTCGACCAGGCGCAGCTGCGCGACCCGGAGCGCGGCCGCGAGCAGGGGCTGAAGCAGTTCCTCGACGACAAGACGATCAAGCCGGGCCTGCAGGCATACAAGCGCTGATACAAGCGCCGACGCAGCCGCCGGCGTCACCGCCGGCGTAATCGCAAGAGACAGGCAAGGCAGGAGACGACATGACCGACAGACGGATGCTGATCGGCGGCGAGTGGTGCGCCGCCCGCGACGGGCGGACCTTCGACCGCCTCAACCCCGCGACGGGCGCGCTCGCGTCGCGCGCGCCGGCGGCCGGCAACGCCGACGCCGACGCGGCGATCGACGCCGCGCACCGCGCGTTCCCCGCGTGGGCGGCGCTCGCGCCGACCGAGCGGCGGCGCCGGCTGCTGAAGGCGGCCGACCTGATGGATGCGCGCATCGACGCGTTCATCGAAACCGGCGTCGCCGAAACCGGCGCGACGCCCGGTTGGCTCGGCTTCAACGTGACGCTCGCGGCGAACATGCTGCGCGAGGCCGCGTCGATGACGACGCAGATCGCCGGCGACGTGATCCCGTCCGACGTGCCGGGCAATCTCGCGCTCGCGATGCGCGTGCCGTGCGGCGTGGTGCTCGGCATCGCGCCGTGGAACGCGCCGGTGATTCTCGGCACGCGTGCGCTGGCGATGCCGCTCGCGTGCGGCAACACGGTCGTGCTGAAGGCGTCCGAGGCGTGCCCGGGCGTGCATGCGCTGATCGGCGCGGTGCTGGACGAAGCGGGGCTCGGTGCGGGCGTGGTGAACGTGATCACGCACGCGGCGGCCGACGCACCCGAACTCGTCGAGCGGATGATCGCGCATCCGCACGTGAAGCGGATCAACTTCACCGGGTCGACGCACGTTGGCCGCATCGTCGCGCGCCACGCGGCCGCGCACCTGAAGCCCGTGCTGCTCGAACTCGGCGGCAAGGCGCCGGTGCTGGTGCTCGACGACGCCGATCTCGACGCGGCCGTCGATGCGATCGCGTTCGGCGCATTCTTCAACCAGGGGCAGATCTGCATGTCGACCGAGCGCGTGATCGCCGCGCGGCCGATCGCCGATGCGCTCGTCGAGCGGCTCGCCGCGAAGGCGCGCACGCTGGTCGCGGGCGATCCGCTGGCCGGCCATCCGCTCGGCACGATGGTCGATGCGCGGGCCGCCGCGCGCGCGGCGGCGCTGGTCGAGGATGCGCGTGCGCACGGCGCGCAACTGCCGCTCGGTTGCCGTGTGGATGGCGCGACGATGCAGCCCGCGATCGTCGACGGCGTCACCCGCGACATGCGGCTCTATCGCGAGGAGTCGTTCGCGCCGGTCGTCGCCGTCCTGCGTGCGGATAGCGACGACGAAGCGGTTGCGCTCGCGAACGACAGCGAGTTCGGGCTGTCGGCGAGCGTGTTCAGCCGCGACGTCGCACGTGCGATGGCGGTCGCCCGGCAGATCGAATCGGGGATTTGCCACATCAACGGGCCGACCGTGCACGACGAAGCGCAGATGCCGTTCGGCGGCACGAAGGCGAGCGGCTACGGCCGCTTCGGCAGCCGCGCGTCGATCGCCGAATTCACCGAGCTGCGCTGGATCACCGTGCAGACCACGCCGCGGCACTACCCGATATGAGCGAGGTCACGATGAACGTCTCGCACCCCGCCGGCGGGCCGGCGGCCGACACGGGCGGCGTGCGCTATCGCGCGGCGGCCGTCGCGGTCGGCGCGGCCGAGATTCGCCGCGACGACGACGGCACCTGGTACCTGCGCTCGCGCGAGCCGCTCGGCGCTTATCCGACGCGCATCACCGACTGCCTCGTGCGCGGCGCGCAAGTGCACCCCGATCGCGTGCTGGCCGCGCGGCGCGGTGCAGACGGGCGCTGGATCGAGATCACCTACGCGCGGATGCTCGAACGCGCGCGCGCGCTCGGCCAGGGGCTCGTCGATCTCGGGCTGTCGGCCGACCGTCCGCTCGCGGTGCTGTCCGGCAACGATCTCGAACATCTGCAGCTGATGTTCGCGGCGATGCTGGCCGGCGTGCCGTACTCGCCGATCTCGCCCGCGTATTCGCTGGTGTCGACCGACTACGGCAAGCTGCGTCACACGCTCGGCGTGCTGCGGCCGGGTGCGGTGTTCGTCGCGGAGCGCGCACCGTTCGCGCGCGCGCTCGACGCGACGCTGCCGGCCGATGCGGCGCTGATCGTCGCGCGCGATGCCGACGTCGATGCCGACGGCCGCGCGGTGCCGCTGTCGCGCCTCGTCGCCACCGTCCCGCGCACGATCGACGCGATCCACGATGCGGTCGGCCCCGACCATCTCGCGAAGATCCTGTTCACGTCCGGTTCGACGAAGCTGCCGAAGGCCGTGCCGACCACGCACCGGATGCTGTGCAGCAACCAGCAGATGCTGCGCCAGACCATGCCCGAACTCACGCGCGAGCCGCCGGTGCTGGTGGACTGGCTGCCGTGGAATCACACGTTCGGCGGCAGTCACAACCTCGGCATCGCGCTGTACAACGGCGGCACGCTGTATATCGACGACGGCCGCCCGATGCCCGGCCGTTTCGACGAAACCGTGCGCAACCTGCGCGAGATCGCGCCGACGATCTACTTCAACGTGCCGAAGGGCTGGGAGGAGCTGACCGCCGCGCTCGAACGCGATGCCGAGCTGCGCGACACGTTCTTCTCGCGCGTGAAGCTGTATTTCTTCGGCGGCGCGGGGCTGTCGCAAGCCGCGTGGGACCGGCTCGACCGCGTGACCGAAGCGCATTGCGGCGAGCGCATCCGGATCATGGCCGGCCTCGGGATGACGGAGGCGTCGCCGTCGTGCCTGTTCACCACGGGGCCGCTGATGCGCGCCGGCTATATCGGGCTGCCCGCGCCCGGCTGCGACGCGAAGCTCGTGCCGTGCGGCGGCAAGCACGAACTGCGCTTCAAGGGGCCGAACGTGATGCGCGGCTACTGGCATGCCGACGTCGATCCGCGCGACGTGTTCGACGAAGAAGGCTATTACCGCAGCGGCGACGCGGGCGTGTTTGCCGATCCGGCGCGGCCGGAACTCGGGCTGCTGTTCGACGGGCGGCTCACCGAGGACTTCAAGCTGAGCAGCGGCACGTTCGTCAGCGTCGGGCCGTTGCGCGCGAATGCCGTGTCGACGGGTGCCCCGTACGTGCAGGACGTGGTCGTGACCGGGATCGATCGCGACGACATCGGCTTGCTGGTGTTCCCGCGCGTCGATGCATGCCGTGCGCTCGCGGGGCTTGCCGCCGATGCGTCCGTGGCCGACGTGCTGCGCGCGCCGGCCGTGCGGGCGGCGTTCGCGGCGTGGCTCGCCGAGCTGAACCGGAACGCGAGCGGCGGCTCGACGTTCGTCGCGCGGATCCGGCTGATCGACACGCCGCCGTCGCTCGATCTCGGCGAAGTGACCGACAAGGGTTCGCTGAACCAGGCGGCCGTGCAGAAGCATCGCGCGGCGACGATCGACGCGCTGTACGACCCGGCGCGGCGCGATCCCGGCGTGATTTACGCGTAAGCAGTACGCAGAAGCAGTCAGCAGCAACGAGCACACACAACGACCGGCCGGCCACGACACCGGCGGGCATGCTTGCGGCCAGTGAATCAGGTTGCCTGATAAAGGCGGCCGTTCATGCGGCACCTCGCGCGCCGAACCGCCACTGGCCGGCGGCGGCGCGCGGCGGTCGTTGCACGGCCGACCGACTACAAGACATGGGACTGGAGACACAATGAATACCTACGTTGCCGAAAAACCCACGGTCGCGACCACGCTCGCGCTGTGTTTCGCGATCGCACTCCTCGAAGGGCTCGACCTGCAGTCGGTCGGCGTCGCCGCGCCGCGCATGGCGCGCGAATTCGGGCTGTCCGTGTCGCAGATGGGCATCGCGTTCAGCGCGGGCACCTTCGGGCTGCTGCCGGGCGCGATGCTCGGCGGGCGGCTCGCCGACCGGATCGGCCGCAAGCGCGTGCTGATCGCGTCGACCGTGCTGTTCGGGCTGCTGTCGATCGCGACCGCGCAGGTCTCGAGCTTCGCGATGCTCGTCGTCGTGCGCGTGCTGACCGGCATCGGCCTCGGCGGCGCGATGCCGAACCTGATCGCGCTGTCGTCCGAAGCGGTCGAGCCGCGTTCGCGCAGTAGCGCGGTCGCGACGATGTACTGCGGGATCCCGTTCGGCGGCGTGATCGCGTCGCTGATCGGCGTGCTGCTCGCCGGCGACACCGAATGGCGGCACATCTTCTACGTCGGCGGCGTGGGGCCGCTGCTGCTCGTGCCGCTGCTCGTGTGGTTCCTGCCGGAATCGCGCGCGTATCTCGACGTCGCGGGCACGCCGGCCGCGCGCGCCAGCGTCGCACGCACGCTGTTCGGCGACGGCCGCACGACGTCGACGGTCGCGCTGTGGGTCAGCTACTTCTGCACGCTGATCGTCCTCTACTTCCTGCTGAACTGGCTGCCGTCGCTGATGGCCGCGCGCGGGCTCGATCGCGCGCACGTCGGCCTCGTGCAGATCGCATTCAACGTCGGCGCGGGACTCGGCGCGCTCGGCATCGGTGCGGCGCTCGACCGGATGCGCGCGTCGCGCGTGGTCGGCGGCATGTATGTCGGGATCGTGCTGTCGCTCGCCGCGCTCGCGGCCGCGCCCGGTTTCGCGTCGCTCGCGGCGGCCGCGTTCGCGGCGGGGATGTTCGTGGTCGGCGGGCAGTCGGTGCTGTATGCGCTCGCGGCAATCTACTACCCGACCGCGATGCGCGGTACCGGCGTCGGCGCGGCGGTGGCGGTCGGCCGGCTCGGCTCCGTCGTCGGGCCGCTCGCGGCCGCGACGCTGCTGGCCGCCGGCCGCAGCGCGCCCGTCGTGATCGGCGCGAGCATCCCCGTCACGCTCGTCGCGGCCTTCGCCGCATTCGTGCTGATTCGCCGCCCGCAAGCCGGCGACTGACGGTTCGCTTTTTTCGATGCGCGCCGTCAGAGCGCGCGATTCAACACGGTCTGGAGACGCAACGAAATGAAAACGAAGACAAGGAACGGCCTGCTGGCCGCGGGCGCGTGCTGCGCGCTCGCCGCGCCGGGCGCACACGCACAGTCGAGCGTGACGCTGTACGGGATCATCGATACGGGCGTCGAATTCGTGTCGCACGCGAACGCGGCCGGCGACCATGTGGTGCGGATGCCGGCCGTGACGGGCGAGTTGCCGTCGCGCTGGGGGCTGCGCGGCACCGAGGATCTCGGCGGCGGCTACCAGGCGGTGTTCACGCTCGAAAGCGGCTTCAACGTGCGCGGCGGCGATCTCGGGCAAGGCGGACGGCTGTTCGGGCGGCAGGCGTTCGTCGGTCTGAAGAGCGGCTTCGGCACGCTCGCGTTCGGCCGTCAGTACACGATGACCTATCTCGCGCTGCAGGGCGCGGACATCATCGGCCCCGACATCTACGGGCTCGGCTCGTTCGACGCGTACGTGCCGAACGGCCGCGCCGACAACGCGGTGACTTACCTCGGCACGTACCGCGGCGTGACGCTCGGCGCCGCGTATTCGTTCGGCCGCGACGGCGCGGGCACCGGCAACTCGCCGGGGCAAGGCACGTGCGCGGGGCAGGTGCCGGGCGACGCGGTGCAGTGCCGCAACTGGTCGGTGATGCTCAAGTACGACAGCGCGTATTTCGGCGCGGCGGCGTCGTACGAGGAGCAGCGCGGCGGCACCGGCGCGGCCGCGAATTTCTTCGACGGCGTCGCGCCCGTCCCCTTCACGAGCAGCGGCGGCAAGGACACGCGCACGCACGTGAGCGCGTATGCGCAGGCGGGCGGCGCGAAGATCGGCGCGGGCTGGATCGGCCGGCGCGTGTCGACCGGTTCGCCGGCCGCGGCCGGCGCGCATTCGGACCTGTTCTTCGTCGGTGCGTCGTATGCGGTGAAGCCCGCTTTCATCGTCGACGGCGAAGGCTACCGGATCGTCAACAGCGCACACGACACGCGCGCGACGATGGCGACGCTGCGTGCGACCTATCTGCTGAGCAAGCGCACGGCCGTCTACGCACAGTCGTCGTATCTGTGGAACAGCGCGCATGCCCGCTACTCGGTCAGCGGCGGTGGGCCGGGCACGACGCCCGGCGCCGGGATGGGGCAGCTCGGCGCGATGGTCGGCGTGCGGCACATGTTCTGATTCACCGGCGTGACGAACCGAACGGGAGTTATCTTGAACAGAAAATCTGCAATCCTCTGTATTGCGTCGCTGTCCGCCGCCGCCATGCTCGCCGGTTGCGGCGGCGACGATTCGATCGGTGCCGCGCCCACGCACCTGAGCGCCGCGACGCCGGCCGCGATGGCGCAGACCTGCGACGCGCTCGCCGCGAAGCTCGCGTATGCGAACACGTCGTTCACGTCGGTGACGACCGCGGCGGCCGGCGCGCTGACGGTGGCCGGCAAGCCGGTCGCCGAGCACTGCGTGATCGCAGGGAAGATGAACGAGCGCGTGAGCGCGGTGGACGGCAAGACCTATGCGATCGGCTTCGAGATGCGCTTGCCGAAAGCGTGGAACGGCCGCTTCTTCTACCAGGCGAACGGCGGGCTCGACGGTAACGTCGTGACCGCGACCGGCGAGATCGGCGGCGGCGGGCCGCTGACCAACGCGCTGGACCAGGGTTTCGCGGTGATCAGCTCGGATTCCGGGCACAGCGCCGCGCAGAATCCGCTGTTCGGCCTCGATCCGCAGGCGCGGATCGACTACGGCTACGGCGCCGTCGATGCGCTGACGCCGATGGCGAAGCAGGTGATCCGGCTCGCGTACGGCAAGGCGCCCGATCGCAGCTATTTCGGCGGCTGCTCGAACGGCGGCCGTCACGCGATGGTCACGGCGGTGCGCAACCCGGCCGACTACGACGGCATCATCGCGGGCGATCCGGGCTTCCATCTGCCGAAGGCGGCGATCGGCGAGATGTACGGCGCGCAGCAGTTCGCGAGGATCGCGTCGGCCACCGGATCGAACGGGTTGCCGGATATCCGCAGCGGTTTCAACGATGCGGAACGCCAGTTCGTCGGCGCGAGGATCCTCGACAAATGCGATGCGCTCGACGGCGCGGCCGACGGGATGGTGCAGGACGTCGCCGCGTGCCAGGCGCACTTCAGCATCGATACCGATATCCCGACCTGCGCGAACGGCACGCGCACCGGCGCCTGCCTGACGCCTGCGCAGAAAACCGCGCTGGAGAACGTGTTCGCCGGTGCGCGCAACGGCGCGGGCACGGCGCTGTACGCGAGCTTTCCGTACGATCCGGGCGTGGCTGCCGGCGGCTGGGCGTCGTGGAAGCAATCGGCGTCGATCACGCTCGATCCGGCCGCGATGGCGTTCACGTTCATGACGCCGCCGAAAACCGCCGCGGCGCTCGCGAACCTGCCCGGTTTCGCGCTCGGCTTCGACATGGACAACGACGCGCCGGCGATCTTCGCGACGAGCGGCGTGTACACGCAATCGGCGTGGTCGTTCATGACGCCGCCCGACGAGACGAACCTGTCCGCGCTGAAGACACGCGGCGCGAAGCTGCTCGTCTATCACGGCACGGGCGACCCGGTGTTTTCGTTCAACGACACGCGCGACTGGTACGCGCAGGTCGCGCAGGCGAACGGCGGCGACGCGTCGAGCTTTGCACGCTTCTATCCGGTGCCGGGGATGAACCACTGCTCGGGCGGGCCGGCCGCCGACCAGTTCGACATGCTGACGCCGCTCGTCGAGTGGGTCGAACAGGGGCAGGCGCCGACGGCGATCGTTGCTGCCGCGCGCGACACGACGAACGCGGTGCCGAACGCGGACGTGCCCGCATCGTGGGGCGCGGGGCGCACGCGGCCGCTGTGCCCGTATCCGCAGATCGCGCGCTACAACGGCTCGGGCGACCTGAATTCGGCGGCGAGCTTCAGTTGTCGCTGACGTAGCCGTCGATGGGAAGCGGCCGGCGCAGGCAGTCGTGCGCCGGCCGTTTCACCGCAGCGTTCACTCGCCGGCATCGACCGGCACGTCGAGGCCGACCTTCACGCGGCTCATGCTCACCAGCGTCTTGAACCGCTTCACGTTGTTGTTCGCGAAGAACAGCTCGCGCGTGAGCGCGTTGTACTGATCCATGTTGCGCACCGCGAGGATCAGCACGAAATCCCATTCCCCCGTCACGTAATAGCACTGCTGAATCTGCGGGCAGCGCTCGAACGCGCGCTTCATCGCGTCGAGCTGGTCGATCTGCTCGCTTTCGACCTCGACGTTCACGACGATCGTCAGCGGATGATCGACCTTGTCCGGCGCGACGACGGCCGTATAGCGCTCGATTACGCCGTCTTCCGCGAGGCGGCGCAGCCGCCGGTTCACGGCGGCGGTCGACAGATTGACGCGCGCGCCGAGCTCGGCCTGCGGCGTCTGCGCGTCGCGCTGGACTTCCATCAACAGCTTGCGATCGAACGCATCGAGAGGGGGCGTCATGATGGTGTGTCGAGCCTCGAAAGAATGAGAAATTTTTGCGTGTGAGACGTCGATTTGGCGATTTCATTCGCCAGTGTACGCAATATTATTTTTCCAACCGATGGCGAGCGCAGCCTGCGTCTGCCTGATCCGACTCACCCGACGGACCGTCAGCGGTCCCGCTCCGGAGCCCTTTGCCATGCTGATCGCCAACCCGCGCGCATCGCGCACACCCTATCCCAACGCGCTGCGCCGCGTGATGAACATCGCGTCGGCCGACGAAAGCGGCGCGTGGCTGTCGCACTGGCCGCTCGTCGGCCACACGCGCACGCCGCTGCGCGCGCTGCCCGATCTCGCCGCGCGGCTCGGCGTCGCGAGCGTCAGCGTGAAGGACGAGTCGTGCCGCTCGTCGCTCGGCAGCTTCAAGGCGCTTGGCGCGCCGATCGCGCTGGTGCGGCTCATGAAGCGGCTGCGGCGCACGCAAGAATTCGATCCGCGGGGGCTCGTCACCGGCCGCTATGCGTCGACGCTGGCCGATCTGACGGTGATCAGCGCGACCGACGGCAATCACGGCCGTGCGCTGGCCGCCGCCGCGCGCGCGATCGGCTGCGGGTGCGTGATCGTGCTGCACGCGAACGTCGACGCCGAGCGCGAACGCGCGATCGCGGCGTACGGCGCGCGGATCGTGCGCATCGCGGGGAACTACGACGAATCGGTCGTCTGCGCGGCGCAGCTCGCGCAGGCGAACGGTTGGTACGTCGTGTCGGATACGTCGTACGACGGCTACGAAGCGATTCCGCGCGACGTGATGCAGGGCTACGGCGTGATCGCCGCCGAAGCGGCCGCGCAGGCGGCCGCGGACGACGGGCGACCGTTCACGCACGTGTTCCTGCAGGGCGGCGTGGGCGGCCTCGCCGCGGGCGTCGCGAGCTACCTGTGGGAGCGCGACGGCGTGCAGCGGCCGCGCTTCGTCGTCGTCGAGCCGCGCCAGGCCGATTGTCTGTACCAGAGCGCGCTGGCCGGGCGCGCGACGAAGGCCACCGGCAGCGTCGATTCGGTGATGGCAGGGCTTGCGTGTGGCGAGGCGTCGCCGCTCGCGTGGGATTTCCTCGAGATGTGCATCGATCACTTCATGCTGATCGACGACGAAGACGCGGTGCAGGCGATGCGCAGCCTCGCGGCCGGCAGCGAACGCGACGTGCCGCTCGTCGCCGGCGAATCGGGCGCGGCCGGCGTGGCCGGGCTGGACGTGCTGATGCGCGACCCGGCGCTCGCGCGGCAGGTCGGACTCGATGCGCATGCGCGGGTGCTGGCGATCAACACGGAAGGGGCGACCGCGCCGTCCGTGTACCGGAAGTTCGTCGGCGAGACGGCCGACGCGGTGCTCGCGCGTCAGCGCGAGTGGCTCAGCCGCGCGGCGGTGGCAGCCTGAACGACATGACGACCGACGAGGCGAACGCGATGGACGAAACCGACGCAATCGAAGCAAGCACGCTGCAAGCGCAACTGAAGACCTGGCGCCGCCATCTGCACCGGTATCCGGAGACGGGTTTCGAAGAGGTGAACACATCGGACTACGTCGCGCGCATCCTGACCACGCTCGGGCTCGACGTGCATCGCGGCATCGGCGGCACCGGGCTCGTCGCGAATCTGACGGCCGGCACGGGCACGCGCGCGATCGGCATTCGCGCGGACATGGACGCGCTGAACATCGCCGAGCACGCGCCAGGCCGCGAACACGCGTCGCGCACGCCGGGCAAGATGCATGCGTGCGGGCACGACGGCCACATGTCGATGGTGCTCGGCGCCGCGCAGCTGCTGGCCGAACGCAAGGATTTCGACGGCACGGTGCGCTTCATTTTCCAGCCGGCGGAAGAGCACGGCCGCGGCGCGAAGGCGATGATGGCCGACGGGCTGTTCGAGCGCTTTCCGGTCGACGCGATCTTCGGCGCGCACAACATGCCGGGCATGCGCGCGGGCACGTTCTCGACGCGTGCGGGCGGCATCATGGCGAGCGAAGACAATTTCGTGATCCGGATCGACGGGCGCGGTACGCACGCGGCGCGGCCGCACATGGGCATCGATCCGATCGTGATCGGCGCGCAGATCGTGCTCGCGCTGCAGACGATCGTGTCGCGCAATCTCGACCCGGGCCGGCAGGCGGTGGTTTCGTGCACGGAATTCATCACCGACGGGCTGCGCAACGTGCTGCCATCGACCGTGACGATCAAGGGCGACACGCGCAGCTATTCGCGCGACGTGCAGACGTTGCTGGCCACGCGGATGCGCGAGATCAGCGAAGGGATCTGCCGCACGCACGGCGCGACCTGCACGTTCGAGTACACGCACGAGTTCGCGCCGACGGTGAATTCACCGGAATGGGTCGAGACGGCCGTGCAGGCCGCCGCGCAGGTCGCGGGTGCCGACGCGGTGAACGCCGACGTGCAGCCGATGATGATCTCGGAGGATTTCGGCGCGTTCCTGCAGGCGGTGCCGGGCAATTTCATGTTCATCGGCAACGGCGAAGCGGCCGGGCTGGGCGGCGTGCCGCTGCACAACGCGACGTACGATTTCAACGACGACATTCTGCCGGTCGGCGCGCGGTATTTCGCGGAAGTGGCGCGGCGCGCGTTGCGGGCCGCGTAGCGGGCGGGAGGGCCCGGTACGCGCTCGCGCGAGTACCGGGCCTTGCGTCAGCGCGTCACACCAGTTCGCCCAGACACGCATCGAACTGCGCGACGAGCCGGTCGACGTCGTCGTCGGTCGTTTGCGGGCACACGAGCATCATGTTGTGGAACGGCGTGATCAGCACGCCGCGATTCAGCAGGTACAGGTGCACGATGTGCTCGAGTTCGCTGTCGAGCTGCGCGCCGGCCAGCGTGCCGTTGCGCGGCGGCACGGGCGCGAACTGAAACTCGGTGCGCGCGCCGATGCGCGTCACGCACCACGGCAGCCCGTGTTTCGCGATCGCATGTTCGAGGCCCGTCGCGAGCCGCGCGGCGAGCGCGAACATGTGCGCATAGGCGGCGTCGGTCGCGACTTCGGCGAGCGTCGCGCGCATCGCATGCATCGCGAGCATGTTCGCGGTGAGCGTCGTGCCGATTCCCGAATGGCCGGGCGGCGCGTTCAGCTTCGCCTGCTTCGCGCGTTCCGCGAATTCGGCGCTGAACCCGTACACCGCGCACGGCACGCCGCCCGCGATCGGCTTGCCGACCACCAGCATGTCCGGTTCGAGACCGTGCGCGACCGCGTAGCCGCCGGGGCCGCTGCTGATCGTGTGCGTCTCGTCGATCACCAGCAGCGTGCCGTGGCGGCGCGTCAGGGCGCGTGCGGCCTCCCAGAAGCCCGGGTCGGGCAGCACCATGCCGATGTTCGTCATCGCGGGCTCGGCGAGCACGCATGCGACATCGCCGTCCTTCAGCGCCGCTTCGAGCGCGTCGAGATCGTTGAATTCGACGACGCGCGTGTGCGCGAGCAGGTCGTACGACTGTCCGAGCAGGCTGTCGCGCTGCACCGGGCGGCCGTCGACGAGATCGACGAACACGTCGTCGACCGTGCCGTGATAGCAGCCGTTGAACACGACGATCGTGTTGCGGCCGGTGGCCGCGCGCGCCCAGCGCAGCACGAAGCGGTTCGCGTCGCTCGCGCTCAAAGCGAATTGCCAGACCGGCAGATGGAAGCGGCGCGCGAGTTCGCGCGACACCCAGGCGGCGTCCTCGCTCGGCAGCATCGTCGTGTAGCCGCGCGTGGCCTGCTCGGCGAGCGCGCGGGCGACGGGTTCGGGCGCATGGCCGAACATCGCGCCCGTATCGCCGAGGCAGAAATCGACGTAGCGATGACCGTCGACGTCGGTGAAGGTCGCGCCGCGGGCCTCCTTCACGTAGAGCGAGAACGGGGTCGACCAGTCCTGCATCCAGTGCAACGGCACGCCGAACAGCAAGTGCTCGGACGCTTCCGCGGACAGCGCGCGGGAAACCGGCATGGCTTCGGCGAACGCGTGGCGCTCGCGATCGAACAGCGCGCGGGCGCGGATGAGGTCGACTCCGTGGCGGGTAGGCAAAGGCGGCTCCTCGACTGTGGGAATGGACAAACGATAGCGCGGGTGGCGCGGGGCTGACCAGAGGCGGAATTACCGAGGCGGGTCGGCGGCGCGCGGGCAGGAACCGTACCGTTGGAGAGTGGTGGCCGGAGAGGATTGAGTGGAAGTTTTTGCGCATAAACATACGACAACATATCTCTGGAGCCTCATCTGTCGATGTGAGTGTGCGCACACATTCGATATATAACCCCATAAATAACAGGGTAAACGACAAATACATACGTCGTCCCAATCGCGTCTAGACTCCATCACGTAGTACGACGACGTATAAATCGCGATCCGCCGACCGGCGCATCGATGCTCTCTACCCCGAAGGAGTGCCCATGGCCGCCCATCGCCGCCGTCCGTCTTCGTCCGCCCGATCGCCCGCATCGAAACGGGTATCGCGCCGCGCTTTCATCGGCTGGACCGGCGCGCTCGCCGGCGGCGCGATGCTCGGCGGTCCGTTCGCGGCCGGCCGGGTGCTGGCGAAGGGCGCGACGCCCGATGCGTCGGCGGTCGATCTCGTGTGGGGCGAGCACGGCGCGGCGGAGTGCATCGCCGCATCGCTCGCGCACGTGTCGCGGCTCGCGCGGCGCGGGCGCGACTTCGACGTGACGCAGTACGGCGCGCGACGGTGCGCGACGGTCGCGCAGACGTCGCCGTACCCGGCAGCGAAATCGCCGGTCAGCCCCGGCTCCGAGCTGACGGTCGCGCCCGGCGCATTCGATGCGCGCCCGGCGTTTCTCGCGGCGATCGACGCATGCCGGCGGGAAGGTGGCGGCCGGGTCGTCGTGCCGTCCGGCACCTGGTACTGCGCGGGGCCGATCGTGCTGCAGAGCAACGTCACGTTCCATCTGAGCGCGAACTGCACGATCTACTTCAGCCCGAACCCGGCCGATTACGCGAAGGACGGACCGGTCGATTGCGGCGCGAACGGCCGGCTGTACTACAGCCGCTGGCAGGCGAACGATTGCCTGAACTTCGGTGCGCCCGTCTACGCGCGCCACGCGACGAACATCGCGCTGACCGGAGAAGGCCCGACGTCGGTGCTCAACGGGCAGGCGATGACGCCGTTCTCCGGCAGCGGCGCGAACAGCGTGTGCTGGTGGACCTACAAGGGCTCGTCGGGCGCGTACGGCGCAGGCGCGACGGTGCCGGCCCAGAACTACGCGAACCCGAACAACGTCGACCTGCGGATCGTCGCGCCCGCGATTCCCGACGCGCTCTATGCGCTGCTGACGTCGCCCGTCACGCCGTGGCAGCAGGACCAGAACTACCTGCCCGCGCTGTCCGAGGCCGGCGTGCCGGTGGAGAAACGCATCTTCGGCCTCGGTCATTACCTGCGGCCATGCATGGTCGAATTCATCGGCTGCACGAACGTGCTGATGGCGAACTACCAGACCCAGAACACGCCGTTCTGGCAGCACCATCCGACCGCGAGCCGCAACGTCGTGATCCGCGGCGTGACGACCAACAGCATCGGCCCGAACAACGACGGCTTCGATCCGGACGCGTGCACCGACGTGCTGTGCGAGGACTGCACGTTCAACACCGGCGACGACTGCATCGCGATCAAGTCGGGCAAGGACCGCGACACCGAATACGGGCCCGCGAAGCGGCACCTGATCCGCAACTGCACGATGAACAGCGGGCACGGCGGGATCACGCTCGGCAGCGAGATGGGCGGCGGCGTCGAGCAGATCTATGCGACGAACCTGTCGATGCTGAACGCGAACTGGCAGACCAACCCGCTGAACATCGCGATTCGCGTGAAGACCAACATGAATCGCGGCGGTTACGTGAAGGATTTCCACGTGAAGGGCGTCACGCTGCCGAACGGCGTGACGCTGAAGGGCGGCGGCTACGGCAGTGCGCTGCTCGCGGGCAGCCCGGTCAACGCGAGCGTCCCGCTCGGCGTCGTCACGCCGTCGGCCGGCAATCCGTCCGCGGCGCAGGGCGGCATCGTCACGTTCGACTGCGACTATCAGCCGGCGAACGATGCGGTACGCACGCGCGCGCCGGTCGTGCAGAACGTGACGATCGCCGACGTGAAGGCGAACAACGTGACGCTGAACGGCGTGAGCGCGTCGTGCTTCCAGGCGATCGTCGCGCAGGGGCCGGTCGCGTTCGACTACAACGGCACGCCGCCCACGCCTGCGGTGCAGCCGATCTCCGGCGTGACGATCGCCAATTGCGACTTCGGCACGCCGGTGGCGTCGGGCACGCCGACGGTTACGTCGCCGGGGCCGATCTATGCGTTCAACGTGAGCGCGATGACGCTGACGAACGTGACGATCGCCGGGCAGATCGTCAACGCGACGATCACCGACACGCGGTGAGATGACGTCACGTCGCCGCGTTCGCGTGCAACCGGTCGGCACCTGCACGCGAACGCCGATGTGTCATGCCAGCGTCTTGATCATGTAGTGCTCGTCGTAGAAGCGGCCGTCGACGCACATCGAGCGCGGCTCCGTGCCGAACCGCACGAACCCCTGCGATGCATACAGCCGCTCCGCGGTGTGGTTGACCTCGTTTACGCACAGCATCAGTTGGCTGCATCCCCACGCGTTCGCCGCATGCGCGGTCGCGCTGTCGAGCAGCGCCTGCGCGATGCGTTGCCCGCGATATGCGGCGTCGACGTAGACACCCCAGATCGTCGCCTTGTGCGCGATCTTCGTGCGCGCATCGCGGCGCACGCCGGTGATGCCGACGAGTGTCTCGCCGTCGAACGCGCCGAACACGGCCTGTACCTGCGTCGGCGTGAGGCGCTTCGCGAATTCGTCGACCGGCACCTGCGATTCTTCGTCGAGCGTCGGCAGGAAGGATGTGGGCGCGGTGTCGACCGCACGCAGGCGGACGGCACGGAAACAGGCGGCGTCGGCCGCGTCGAGCAGGCGGATCGTGATCGTCATCGGGGGCGTTCCGGTTGAGGGGCGTGCTTGCCCGCGCGCGCCGCTGCGGCGGTCGCGGGATGCATCGTCCTTATCCTAATGGGAATCCCGATGTCGCGGGGCGATGCCCGCTGCGGGCACGAACGTGAACCGGGAAGACGGTGATGACGGCGGGTCGTGCCGCCGTCGACGAGGGACGCCGGGCGCGTGTGCCGTTGCGCCGAACCTGCACCCGGCGTCGAATGCTCGGCATGCGCGAGATCGGCTCACGCGCACGCCGCTGGCATCAATAGCGCGACAGCTGATTGCCGTTGATCTGCACGCGGTCGCCCGGACGCAGGTTGCCCGGCGACTGCACGTCGAACGAGCGCATCGAGCCGTCGCTGACCTGCACGTCGATCCGGTAGCTGCTCGGGCCTTGCGCGGCGCCCATCTGCTGGCCGATCTGGTTGCCCGCCACCGCACCGCCGAGCGCGCCGATCACCGTTGCCGCATCGCGGCCATGACCGCGGCCGAACTGGTTGCCCACCAGGCCGCCGACGAGCGCACCGACGACGGTGCCGGCGACACCCGACGGGCCGACCGAGCCGTTGACCGGCTGGATGTTCGCGACGGTGCCGTATTGCGTGCCGTACGGGTTCGCGTATTGCTGTTGCCGATTGCCATACGAGTCATACGGCTGCGAGCCGTATTGCGACGGGTTGCCGTATTGATCGTACGGTTGCGGCGCCTGGTTCGGATACGCCGGCTGCTGCTGCACGTAGCCTGGTTGCGAATACGCGGGCTGCGCATAGCCGGGCGTCGCGTATTGCTGTTGCGGATAGCCCGGCTGCGCGCCGTAGTAGCCCGGCGCGACGCACGCGGTGAGCGGAAGCGCCGCCACGGCGACGAGCGAGGCGAACAGAACGGTCTTCGTGGAAGGCATGCGCATCATGTGTTTCCTGCATCGGCAACGTGTCCGCCGATGGATTCCCGACACGGGTGGCGAACTCGGCGTGAGTATAAGGAATGGGCGAATGCGCGTCCGGTGCGGCCGGGTAACAACGTGTAAAGTCTGTTGCCGCGTAAATCGCCGATCGGGCGGGGCGTCGAAGCCCCGCCCGGCAACGCGGCGACGCGGCTTCCTCCCGGCGCTCGCGTGCGGATGATCCGGGTGATCCGGGTGATCCGGGTGATTCGGATGATTCGGGCGATTCGGGCGATTCGGGCGATTCGGGCGATTCGGGCGATTCGGGCGATGCGCGGCCGCCGACCGGGTCGGCCCTTTCCACGTCGATCGTGCCCGCCGTCGCGTCCGGTCCGGCGCGCCTGCGCGCCGCACATCGCGAAATCGAATGCGCGGCATCGCGACATTTAATTGGCCTCGGGCAGCGGCGTCCGATATCGTGGCCGGATTCCTGCCAAAGGTCGCGCCGCGCCGGCCGCGGTTCCTTCCCCTGTCCGCGCCGGCGTCGCGCCGCGACCCCCCATATTCCAGGCCATGACCGAACGATTCTTCATCAACGCCGTCGACGCCGGCGGCCAACCCGTCAACCTCGTCGTCCGCGACGGCCGCTTCGCCGCGATCGGCGCCGATTGCGCAGCCGCGCCCGGCGCGCAGACGATCGACCTCGACGGCCGCGTCGTGCTGCCCGGTTTCGTCGACGGCCATATCCATCTCGACAAGAGCTTCGTCGGCGATCGCTGGGTGTCGCACGAACCGGCCGGCTCGCTGCGCGAGCGGCTTGCGGCCGAGAAGCGCCAGCTCGCGGCCGCGCCGCCGATCGTCGAGCGTGCGAACGCGCTGATTGCGCAGGCCGCCGCGTTCGGCACGATCGCGATGCGCAGCCACGTCGACGTCGATGCGACGACGGGCCTGTCGAACCTGCACGCGGTGATGGCCGCGCGCGAACGATGGCGCGGGATCGTCGACATCGAACTGGTCGCGTTTCCGCAGGCCGGCGTGATCGCGTGCCCGGGCACCGCCGAGCTACTCGATGCCGCCGTGCGCGACGGCGCGGACGTGGTCGGCGGGATCGACCCGACGACGCTCGACGGCGATGCGGATGGTCAGCTCGACATCGTGTTCGGCATCGCCGAGAAGCGCGGCGCGAAAATCGACATCCACCTGCACGAGCCGGGGGAAACCGGCATTGCGCAACTGCTGCGGATCGCGGCGCGCACGCGCGCGGCCGGGCTCGGCGGGCGCGTGAACGTGAGCCATGCGTATGCGCTCGGCCAGGTGAGCGATGACGACGTGCGGCGTACGGCTGTGGTGTTGGCCGAAGCCGGCGTATCGATCCTGACGAATGCGCCGGGCGACTGCGCGTTCCCACCGGTGCAACGGCTGCGCGACGCGGGCGTGCACGTGTTCGCGGGCAACGACAACATCCGCGACGCGTGGTGGCCGTACGGCAACGGCGACATGTTGCAGCGCGCGATGATGGTCGGCTACCGGTCGGGCTTCTACACCGACGAGGCGCTCGGCGTCGCGCTCGACATGGCGACGCACGCCGGCGCGCGCGCCATCGGCAAGGACAACTACGGAATTGCGGTCGGCTGCGACGCGAGCTTCGTCGCGGTGCGCGCGCCGAATGCGGCGGCGGCCGTCGCGGGCGTGCCGGCCGAACGCTGGGTATTCCGCCGCGGCGAAAGCGATACGGGCGCCCCGTTCGCCCCGTCGTTGCGCTTTACGCGCTGACCCACCCGAGCGGCGGCACGGCGCGCGCCGTGCCCGGCTTGCACCGACCGACCCGACCGGACCCGACCCGACATGACGAACCTGCTGATCCGCAATGTCCGCACGAACGCCGACGCCGCGCTCGATATCCTGATCGAAGGCGATCGCATCGCGCGCGTCGGCCCGTCGCTCGATGCGTCCGCCGGCTGCGCGATCGAGGACGGCGCGGGCGCGTTGGCGCTGCCCGGCCTCGTCGAAGGCCATACGCACCTCGACAAGACCCACTGGGGGATGCCGTGGTATCGCAACCAGGTCGGGCCGCGCCTCGTCGACCGCATCGAGAACGAGCGCCACTATCGCGCGACGAGCGGCCATGACGCGGGCGCCGCATCGCTCGCGCTGGCGCGCGCATTCCTCGCGGCCGGCACGACGCGCATCCGTACCCACGTCGACGTCGATACCCAGGCCGGGCTGCGCCACCTGAACGGCGTGCTGGCCACGCGCGAGACGCTGCGCGGGCAGGTCGAGATCCAGATCGTCGCGTTTCCGCAATCGGGTGTCCTCAAGCGGCCGGGCACCGATGCGCTGTTGTCCGACGCGCTCGACGCCGGCGCCGACCTGCTCGGCGGGCTCGATCCGTGTGCGATCGAAGGCGATCCGGTCGAGGCGGTGGACATGCTGTTCGCGATCGCCGCGCGCCACGGCCGCGGGCTCGACATCCATCTGCACGAGCGCGGGTCGATGGGCGCGTACTCGCTCGACCTGATCCTGCAGCGCACGGCGGCTCACGGCATGCAGGGAAAGGTCACGATCAGCCATGGTTTCTGCCTGGGCGATATCGCCGAACGCGAGCGCGATGCGCTGCTCGCGCGGATGGCCGAGCTCGGCGTCGCGATCGTCACGACCGCGCCGGCCTCGGTGCCGGTGCCGCCGGTGGCCGCGTGCCGTGCGGCGGGCGTGACCGTGATCGGCGGCAACGACGGCGTGCGCGATACGTGGACGCCGTACGGCTCGCCCGACATGCTCGAGCGCGCGATGCTGATCGGCATGCGCAACGATTTCCGCCGCGACGATGCGCTCGAAGTCGCGCTCGACTGCGTGACGCACGGCGCGGCGCGCGGCTGCGGCTTCGCGGATTACGGGCTGCAGCCGGGCTGCCGCGCGGACGTCGTGCTCGTCGATGCGCTGACCTTCGCCGAGGCCGTCGTCGCGCGGCCGGTGCGGCGTCTCGTCGTGTCGTCCGGGAAGATCGTCGCGCGCAACGGCGCGCTGGTCTGAGAGCAGGTGGCGCGCTCGGGTGCGTCAACGCGTCCGGGCGTGCGTGGTCGGTGTCCTCGGTATGATCGGGCCTTCAACGATTCGACCGGGAGATCGAGATGCGACGCATGGCAGCAGTACGGGCGACACGATGGATCGCGGCGGCGATGTTCGCGGTGACGGCCGCGCATGCCGTGGCAGCCGGCGCGAGCGACGCGCAGCAGGAGGCCAATCGCCGCACGGTGCTGGCGTTCTACGAGAAAGGCTTGAACGAGAAGGATGCGGACGCCGCGCTCGCGTATGTCGGCGATCGCTACGTGCAGCACAACCCGAACGCGGCCGACGGGCGCGACGGTTTTCGCCAGTTCGTCGCGTTTCTGCGCGACAAATATCCGCAGTCGCACAGCGAGATCAAACGCGCGTTCGTCGACGGCGACTACGTGATCCTGCACGTGCACGCGGTGCGCGAACCCGGCACGCGCGGCAGCGCGATCATGGACATCTTCCGGCTCGAGCACGGCAAGATCGTCGAACACTGGGACGTCAACCAGCCGGTGCCCGAGCAGGCGGCGAACGGCAACACGATGTTCTGACGCGGGGCCGTGCGGCCGAATCGGGCGCATTTCGCTTACCGCCCTTCGAGTTCCAGCATCGCCGCGAGCGTCTTCGTCAGCGCGCCGACCATCGGGTCGGCCGTCGGCCGGTGCAGGATCGCGATGTCCATGTGCTCGATCGGCGCGAAGCCCTGCTTCGCGGTCAGCACCACATGCTCGTCCGTCACCACGCGCGCGGGCAGCACGCTGATGCCGAGGCCGTCCGCGACGGCCGCCTGGATCCCGCTCAGGCTCGACGTCGTGAAGCTGATCCGCCAGCGGCGGCCGCGCTCCTCGATCGCCTTGATCATGTCGTCGCGGTACAGCCCGCGCGGCGGGAACACGACGATCGGCACCGGATCGAGATCGATCGACGGATGCTTCGCGCTGTCGATCCAGCGCAGCTTCTCGGGCCAGCGCACGACCGCCTCGCGGCTGTCGCGCCGCTGCTTGATCAATACGAGATCGAGTTCGCCGCGATCGTACGCGGCGCTGATGTCGCGGCTCAGCCCGCACGTCACTTCGAGCTTCACCTGCGGATGCTCGCGCTTGAACGCCGCGAGCGCATGGGTCGTGCGGCCCGCCGCGAAATCGTCGGGTACGCCGAGCCGGATCGTCAGCGCGACCGTCGCGCCCGACAGCGCCTCCAGCATCTCGTCGTTCAGCGCGAGCATGCGCCGCGCATAGCTGAGCACCGTCACGCCCGCGTCGGTCGGCCGCACGTCGCGCGTGCCGCGGTCGAGCAGGCGGTGGCCGGCGATTTCCTCGAGCCGGCGCACCTTCTGGCTGACCGTCGACTGCGTCGAATGCAGGCGCGCGGAAGCCGTCGTGAAACTGCCGCAGTCGGCGACCATCACCAGCGCGCGCAGCAGGTCGATGTCGAACAGGGGTCTATTCATTTTTGTACTTCTGTGGATTCGAGCATTTCGTTTTCAAATGCGTGCGACGACTTTTAACATGGCCGCACATCGCAGGCAATCGCGGTTTCGCCGGACCCGGCGCGGGGCTTCGCGACGCCACGGGCGGCGCAGATCGGGTGGGGGCGGGGGGGTGAGTTGGTTACGACTGCCTCTGAGGTCGTTTTCGATGCGGTATAGGCTGCCTCGTCGATTCCGCTGAGGTCTCCTCGTTGAGGCTCCGCTCTGATCGCATGTCCAGACATCGGGTGCGCGGTGGATATTCGGACAAGCGCCCGCTATGGGGGACGTGCGACACACAGGGTAAACACCCACCAATCCCGTAAATCAGCCATAAATAAAGCGTCGCCCGGTCTTTCCGCGTCCGCTTGACCTCGGTCCATCCCGTCTCCGCTTCCTTCCGCTTGCGCTCGGAAATCTAGCGGTCTAGACTGCATCGCAGTTTCATCGAAGTCCCCGTCTTTCGCGCCTCGTACCGGCATGCCGTCGCGGCGCCTTCACCGGACGCCGGCTCCGCCCGCCGCGTCGAGACTTTCAAGGACACGCCATGAACCGTACCGCCAAGTTCCTCGTTACCGCGCTGGCGTTCGCGCCGCTCGCATCGTTCGCGCAGGGCACGTCGACGATCCGCTGGGGTATCGATCCCACGTATCCGCCGTTCGAGGCGAAGCAGCCCGACGGCTCGCTCGCCGGCTTCGACATCGACTTGCGCAATGCGATCTGCGAGCAACTGCATGCGAAGTGCGTGTGGGTCGAGCAGGGCTTCGACGGGATGATCCCGGCGCTGCGCGCGCGCAAGTTCGACGTGATCATGTCCGCGATGACGGCCACCGACGAGCGGCTCAAGCAGATCGACTTCTCGAACAAGCTGTATGCGTCGCCGGGCGCGCTCGTCGCGCCGGTCGGCTCGAAGCTGCTGCCGACCGCCGCGTCGCTCGCCGGCAAGCGCGTCGGGATCGACCAGGGCACGACGCAGGAGGCGTACGCGAAGGCCGAATGGGCGACCAAGGGCGTGACGATCGTCTCGTACCAGAATCAGGACCAGGTGTATCAGGATCTCGTCAACGGCCGCCTCGACGCGACCTTCCAGGACAAGACGCAGGCCGGCTACTCGTTCCTGAAGACGCCGCGCGGCAAGGGCTACGCGTTCGCGGGCCCGGACGTGACCGACGTGCGGATCACCGGCTACGGCGTCGCGATGGGCATACGCAAGGGCGACGCCGACATGAAGAAGCGGCTGAACGACGCGATCGCCGCGATTCGCGCGAACGGCACGTACCAGAAGATCGCCGCGAAATACTTCGACTTCGACATCTACGGCGCGAAGCAGCAACTGACTTCGGCGCCGTGACCCCCGTGACCCATTCGATCGACAGGTACACCATGACGAATATCCAGGAGCGCGTCGCGCAAGCCGTGACGCCCGAACTGATCGCCGCGTTCCGCGACGAAGGCGCGGTTTGCATCAAGGGCATTTTTTCGCCCGACGAAGTGGCCGCGTTGCGGGCCGGCATCGACGTGAACCTCGCGCAGCCGAGCGAACGCGCGAAAGTCGCGAGCCGGCCCGACGATCCGGGCTGGTTCTTCGAGGATTTCTGCAACTGGCAGCACAACGACGCGTATCGCGACTTCATCGTGCGCTCGCCGGCGCCGTCGGTCGCCGCCGCGCTGATGGGCACGGACAACGTGCGGCTGCATCACGACCATCTGCTCGTGAAGGAGCCCGGCACGCGGCAGCGCACGCCGTGGCACCAGGACCAGCCGTACTACAACATCGAAGGCGACGACAACGTCAGCATGTGGATTCCGGTCGATCCGGTGCCGCTCGAATCGACGCTGGAATTCGTCGCCGGCTCGCATCGCGGGCCGTGGCTGATGCCGCGCACGTTCATGGACAAGGAGGCGAAGTGGTTCCCGGAAGGCAGCCTCGCCGATCTGCCCGACATCGAAGCCGACCGTGCGGCCTTCCCGATCCGCCGCTGGGCGCTCGAACCCGGCGACATGGTGTGCTTCCGGATGCTGACGCTGCATGCGTCGGGCGGCACGCGGAACCGCCGGCGCGCGTTCTCGATCCGCTTCGTCGGCGACGATGTCCGTCACGCGCCGCGCCGCTGGAAAACGTCGCCCGATTTTCCCGGGCTCGCGGAACAGCTGGCCGACGGCGCGCCGCTCGATCACCCGCTGTTTCCGGTCGTGTGGTCGCGCGAGGCGGGGCAGGTTGGCGCGATCTGATCCGACGTCACGAATGAACACGGCGGCCGTTTCATCATGAAACGGCCGCCGTGCGTGTCGGGGGCGTGCGACGAAGGATCAGGTCGGGTGGCGCCCCGCGCCCGGCTTGAAGCGCGAGCCGAGCCGGTAGCGGTTGCCCGGATGCAGAAAGTGCACGAACGTGACGGGCAGCCCGTCCGTCCACGTGCGGCGCGTGAGCGTGAGGCACGGCTCGTCGGCGCGCATGTCGAGCAGCCGCGCCTGTTCGCCGGTGGGCAGCGACGCGTCGACGACGTGCTCGATTTCCAGTTCGTAGTGCGACACGTTGTTGTACAGGTACTCGGATGGCGGCTCGATCCGGAAATCCTGATCGATGAAGCCGGGCGCGGCAGCCGGGTTGACGTAGCGATCCTCGAGCTGGATCGGGCGGCCGTTTTCCTCGTGCACGCACACCACGTGAAAGACCGGCGTATTGACCGGCAGGCCGAACGCGGCCGCGACGTCGAACGACGCGGGCTCGCGCGCCTGGCTGAGCACGCGGCAACGGTATTCGTGCCCGCGCGCACGGATCTCGTCGCGGATATGCGCGATCATCAGCAGGTTCGACTGCGGCTTCGCCTCGGCGACGAACGTGCCAACCCCCGCGATGCGCTTCAGCACGCCTTCCTCGGTCAGCTCGCGCAGTGCGCGGTTGACCGTCATGCGCGCGACGCCGAACTGCGCGGCGAGATCGAGTTCGGACGGAATGCGGTCGCCGGGGCGCCAGTCGCCGGACTCGACGTTCTGGCGAACGAGCGTCTTGATCTGCTGGAACGGTGCGGTGGCCCTGGTGACCATCGGAAGATCCTTGCGCGAAGAAGTGACGAGGCTAGTCGTCGTGGCTGACGATGACCAGAATCTCCGCCTGCGCGGTGCCGAGGCTGCGCGTGCGGTGGGGAATGAGTGCGTTGAAATAGACTGAATCGCCGGTCCTGAGTTGCACCGTCTCGTTCGGGAATTCGATTTCGACCCGCCCCTTGTGCACGAACAGGAATTCCTCGCCTTCGTGCTCGCGGAACGTCGACGCGACGAATTCGTGCGGCGGATGCACGACGAACGGCAGCATCTTCTTCGGCGCGACGCCGGCCGCGATGCTCTCGAAACGGTGCGCGTGGCTGTCGGTCGCCCCGCCCATCGCGGTGCGCTCGCCGGCGCGCGTGACCGTGATCAGCTCGCGGTTGCCGCTTTCCGAGAATAGTTGCTCGACGTCGACGTTCAGCGCCTTCGACAGCTTCAGCGCGACCGCGATCGACGGCACGCTCAGGCCGCGCTCGACCTTCGACAGGTAGCTCTTGGTGAGGCCGGTCTCGTCGGCCAGCACGTCGAGCGTCCAGCCTTTCTGTTTTCTGAGCAGCTTCAGGCGAATCGTCATGGGGCGGCAGGTGTCCTTCGAAAAACCGATTGTAACACATGACACAAAGTGTCATTCGGTGTATTGTGTGTCATGCGCTCGGGGAAACGGCCGCGGACGGCGCGGCAGACCCGGTGCATTCAGGAGGCGAACATGGCGGAAACGCTGAATTTGACGAAGGAAGCGCTGGTCGCGCTGGCGGAGCGGCGTCTTGAAAACGAAGCGGGCGACAGCGGCTGGTCCGCGCGGCAAAAGCTCGCGCTGACGTGCCGGATCCTGTTCGACGCCGGCCACGACTCGGGCCTGGCCGGGCAGATCACCTGCCGCGCGGATGCGGCCGGCACCTACTACACGCAGCGGCTCGGGCTCGGCTTCGACGAGATCTCGGCCGCGAACCTGCTGCGCGTCAACGAGGATCTCGACGTCGTCGATGGCGAAGGCATTCCGAACCCGGCCAACCGGTTCCATACGTGGATCTATCGCGAGCGCCCGGACGTGAACTGCATCATCCACACGCATCCGGCGCATGTCGCGGCGCTGTCGATGCTCGAGCAGCCGCTCGTGGTGTCGCACATGGACACCTGCCCGCTGTACGACGATTGCGCGTTCCTGAAGGACTGGCCGGGCGTGCCGGTCGGCAACGAGGAAGGCGAGATCATCTCGAAGGCGCTCGGCAGCAAGCGCGCGATCCTGCTGTCGCATCACGGCCAGCTCGTGGTCGGCAAGACGATCGAGGAGGCGTGCATTCTCGCGCTGCTGATCGAGCGCGCCGCGAAGCTGCAACTGCTCGCGATGTCGGCCGGCGAGATCAAGCCGGTGCCGCCGGCGCTCGCGCGCGAAGCGCACGACTGGATCTCGAAGCCGAAACGCGATGCGGTGACGTTCGACTACTACGCGCGCCGCGCGTTGCGTACGCATCGGGACTGCGTCGCGTAAGCGGGCATACCGTTCCGATTCTGTCAGACAATCATTGAGGAATACCAATCGTGTCAATTCTGCTGAAGGGCATCATTGCCTACCCGGTTACGCCGTTCTCCGCCGATGGCGGCGTCGACCTGAGCGCGCTCGATGCGCTGATCGAGTGCCTGATCGCCGACGGCGTTCACGCGATTGCGCCGCTGGGTAGTACCGGCGAAAGCGCCTACCTGTCCGACGCCGAATGGGAGGCCGTCGCCGCCGCGTCGATCCGCGCGGTGCGCCGGCGCGTGCCGACTGTCGTCGGAATTTCCGATCTCACCACGGCTGGCGCGGTGCGCCGCGCCCGCTTCGCCGAGCAGGCCGGCGCCGATGCGGTGATGGTGCTGCCGGTGTCGTACTGGAAGCTCGGCAACGACGAGATCGTCGCGCACTACCGCGCGATCGGCGAAGCGATCGGCATCCCGATCATGCTGTACAACAACCCGGCGACGAGTGGCGTCGACATGTCGCCGGACCTGATCACGACGATCTGCCGCACCGTCGACAACGTGACGATGGTCAAGGAGAGCACCGGCGACATCGGCCGGATGCACCGGCTCGCGCAATTGAGCGACGGGACGATCCCGTTCTACAACGGCAGCAATCCGATGGCGCTCGCCGCGCTGGCCGCGGGCGCGGCCGGATGGTGCACGGCCGCGCCGAACCTGAATGCCGCGTTGCCGCTCGCGTTGTTCGACGCGATGCGCGCCGGCGATCTCGAGCGCGCCCGATCGGTTTTTCACGCGCAGTTGCCGTTGCTGCAGTTCATCGTCAACGGCGGGTTGCCGGTGACCGTGAAGGCCGGGTTGAGGCTGCGCGGCTTCGACGCCGGCGAACCGAGACGGCCGCTGCTGCCGCTCGGCGAAGCACGCACGCGCGAACTCGAACGACTGCTCGCGGCGCTGCCGGACGGTGTGGCCGCATGAGCGACGACGCCCGGCCGGCGATCGCGGCCGCCATCGGCGCGGTGCGGATCGGCGCGAGCCGTCCGCTCGCCGGCACGCCGCACGCAAGCGCGATCGACAAGCAGCCGGTGGATGCGCGCCTGTGGCTGGGCGCGCTCGGCTTCGCCGGCGACGCGCAGGCCGATGCGCGGCATCACGGCGGCCCCGACAAGGCCGTTCATCACTATGCGCACGATCACTATGCGTGGTGGGCCGGGCAGATCGGCGCGCGCGACGTGCTCGCCCGTCCGGGCGCGTTCGGCGAGAACCTGTCGACGCGCGGCATCACCGAGCACGACGTGTGTCTCGGCGACGTGTTCACGCTCGGCGGCGCGGTACTCCAGGTCTCGCAGTCGCGGCAGCCGTGCTGGAAGCTCAACGTGCGTTTCGACCATCCGCGGATGGCGGCGCTCGTGCAGCAAAGCGGCCGGACGGGCTGGTACTACCGCGTGTTGCAGGAGGGCTGGGTGGCGGCGGGCGATGTGCTCGCGCTGCACGAGCGCCGCTACCCGCAATGGCCGCTGTCGACGGTGCTCGACGTGCTGTATCGACGCACGCTCGACATGGCCGCGCTCGATGCGCTGTGCGATGTGCCGTTGCTGCCGCCCGGCTGGCGCAGCATGCTGGAAAAGCGCCGGACGGAGCGGCAGGTCGAAGACTGGACGAAGCGGCTCGAAGGATGACGCGCCGCGTCCGATGCTACTTCGTCGGCAGGTTGCGCACGTCGGCCGTCGGCTCGTTGCCGAATGCGTCGCTCAGCGTATAGCCGATCAGTTGTCGGGCGGTTGCCTCGGGCGTGGCGAGCGCGCCGCTCGACTTCAGCTCGTCGAATTTGTCGCGCATCGGGAAATTGTCTTTGCCGGTCGCGCGGATCGTGGCCTGCATGCCCGTGTCGACGACGCCCGGCGCGACGCTGCAGATGCGCAGCGCGCCGTTCGCGTCGAGCGCGACGGCGCGCGCATGGTGATCGAGCGCGGCCTTGGTCGCGCAGTAGACGCTCCAGCCCGCATACGCGTTGCGGGCCGCACCGCTCGACAGGTGCACGATCCGGCATTCGGTCGCGGCAGACGCGGCCTGTGCGAGCGCGGCCGACAGCATCAGCGGCGCGGCGACGTTCAGGCCGACCGCGCGGGCGACGATCGCCGGGTCCTGCGCGGCGAGCGGGCCGATCGGATCGACGATACCCGCGTTGTTGAACAGCAGCACGAGCGACGCGCCGTCGACGAAGCGGCGCAGGGTGTCGCCGGCCAGCCAGGTCGCGATGGTCTTCGAGTCCGACAGGTCGAGTTCGACCTCGGCGAAGCGCTCGCCGGCCTGCGACGCGAGCGACGGATGACGGTTGCGCGACACGCCGAGCACGGCGATGCCTTCCTGCAGCAGTTGTTCGGCGAGCGCCGCGCCGACGCCGCGCGTGTGTCCGGTGACGATGGCGCGCACGGGTGCGGAAGAAGATGCAGTCATGGTGGTGAACCGGTGAGGGAGTGAACGGGTTTGGCGAGCGGCGCGCGGCACGGCGGCAGCGCATTCAACGCGGGTAATGCGTGGTATCGACGCGTGAAGGCGATCGCGCGCGGCGCCGCCGATATCGGGATGAACATCTATCGTAGCGCCGGCATGCGCGTCGCGCAAACGCCCGGGCGTGCGCGAAGGATGAATCTGCGGTGCTGTGCACATGCATCGCCGCGTTGCGTCGCCCGCTATCGGGCGCGCCGCTACGTCCGACGAAAGCCCGCTGCGGCACGTGCGCGCGCCGGTGCGGCGAGTGGCGCCGGGCCGTGCGTCGCGAGCTATCATATGGCTCGCCCGTGCGCGATGCCGGACGGGCAGCGACTGTTTCCCTTCACCTGCTGCACGCTGCGACGCCACTCATGAACACCACGCCGGATACGCCCACGCCCCGCGCTCTTCGCGAACTCACGCCTCTCGAGGCCCGCATTCTCGGCGTGCTCGTCGAGAAACAGCACACCGTGCCGGATACCTATCCGCTGTCGCTGAACGCGCTGACCGCGGGCTGCAACCAGAAAACCGCGCGCTCGCCGGTGATGAACGTCAGCGAGGACGAAGTCACGACCGCGCTCGACGGGCTGAAGCACTTGAGCCTCGTGATGGAGGGCAGCAGCAGCCGCGTGCCGCGTTTCGAGCACAACATGAACCGCGTGCTCGGCATCCCGAGCCAGGCGATCGCGCTGTTGACGATCCTGTTGCTGCGCGGCCCGCAGACGGCCGCCGAGTTGCGCCTGAACAGCGCGCGCCTGCACGGCTTCGCGGATATCTCGTCGGTCGAGGCGTTCCTCGACGAGCTCGCGGCGCGCGCGCAACCCCTCGTCGTCCGGCTGCCGCGTGCACCGGGCGCACGCGAGAACCGCTGGATGCATCTGATGTGCGGCGCGGTGAACGTGGCCGATTTCGCGAGCGCGGATGCCGGCGGCGCGGATGCGGTGCCGCCTTCCGAATTCGAAGCGCTGAAGGCCGAACAGAAACGCCTCGCGGACGAAGTGGCGCGGCTGAATGCGCTGGTGCAGCGGATGGCTGGCGAACTGGGCATCGACGTCAGCGCGCAGGGCGACGCGGGCTGATCGCGTTCCGATGCAGTGATGGCGGGGCTCGCGCACCGCCGCGTTACTTCAGCTTGATGCCGTCGGCGGCCATCTCGGGCGCGGAGCCGAGGTCCGCGTTGACGCGCCGCCCCTGTTCCGTGCGAACTGCTCCGACAGGTCGTGGACGATGCCATGCGGCCCGTCTTCGGCCGGCGTGTCGGCTGCCGCCTCTCCCGGGTGCCATAATCGAGCCTGCCCATCATTCCAGATAGACGTCCCCGGAGAATCGCCATGCAGAACCTCGACAATCCTTCCCACGATCGCGAGGTAGGCAGCGCCGACGCGACGCAGGACACCACGCGCATCGACGACGTCCGCATCGGTGCCGTGCGTCCGCTGATTTCCCCGGCGCTGTTGCTCGACGAACTGCCGGTGCCGGCCGCCACGCAGACGCTCGTCGAGGATACGCGCCGCGCGATCGGCGATATCCTGCACGGTCGCGACGACCGGCTGCTGCTCGTCGTCGGCCCGTGCTCGATCCACGATCACGACCAGGCGCTTGATTACGCGCGCCGCCTGAAGGCTGCCGCCGACGCGCTGAAGGACGACCTGCTGATCACGATGCGTGTCTACTTCGAGAAGCCGCGCACGACGGTCGGCTGGAAGGGATACATCAACGATCCGCGTCTCGACGGCAGCTTCCGCATCAACGAAGGGCTGCGCGCCGCGCGGCAACTGCTGCTCGACATCAACGCGCTCGGCCTGCCTGCGTCGACCGAATTCCTCGATCTGCTGAGCCCGCAGTACATCGCCGACCTGATCGCGTGGGGCGCGATCGGCGCGCGCACGACCGAGAGCCAGAGCCATCGCCAGCTCGCGTCGGGGCTGAGCTGCCCGATCGGCTTCAAGAACGGCACCGACGGCGGCGTGCAGGTCGCGTCGGACGCGATCGTCGCCGCAGCCGCGAGCCATGCGTTCATGGGGATGACGAAGATGGGGATGGCCGCGATCTTCGAGACGCGCGGCAACGACGATGCGCACGTGATCCTGCGCGGCGGCAAGAACGGGCCGAACTACGATGCGGCGCACGTCGAAGCGAGCTGCGCGGTGCTGCGCAAGGCCGGCTTGCGCGAGCAGGTGATGGTCGACTGCTCGCATGCGAACTCGAACAAGTCGCACGAGCGGCAGATCGAGGTGGCGCAGGATCTCGCGCGGCAACTGTCGCAGGGCGAGCACCGGATCGTCGGCGTGATGGTGGAGAGCCATCTCGAGGCCGGCCGCCAGGATCTGAAGCCGGGCGTGCCGTTGCAGTACGGCGTGTCGATCACCGATGCGTGCCTGAGCTGGACGCAGACGGAACCGGTGCTCGACGTGCTGGCGGAGGCGGTGCGGCATCGCAGGGTGTATTCGCGCAATGCGTGACGCAGCGGGGCGGCGCGGCGGCGTGCCGGCCACCGCGTCGTTCGGCGCGCCGCGAAGATCGGGTGGCCATCTGCGAGGTTGTCCTGATCGACGGGCCGCGGCGTCATTTTTTCGCGCCGCGCGCCCATCCATTCTGCGTGGTCATTGATCCTGATCCGGGTCGCCCCACCTGCCGCATCGCACTCCGAACGCACGATCCGTCGATTGCCGCTACCATGAACGACGTGTTGCACGCTGCGGCCCGGCCATGCCGGTCCGCCACGCACACACGCCGTGGCGGCGAGGCCGGCCGCCACGCGACCGACGAAGCGCGGGGCGGCCATCCGCGGGGCGGCCATCCGCAGGGTGCTCACCGGTCAGCCGTTGCACCCGTGTCGCTTCGTTCCCGGAATCCACAACAACCGAACCGGAGTGCAACGCATATGAAGTTCTACAAGACCCTCCTCGCAGCAACCGTCCTCGCCTCGAGCGTCGGCGCGCACGCGCAGATCGCGGGCGCGCAGCCGATCAGCGTGACCGTCGAGCAATCGCAGGCGCTGCTCGAAGGCTGGAGCGTGAAGAAGAGCGTGCTCGGCAAGACCGTGTACAACGACGAGAACCAGAAGGTCGGCAAGGTCCGCGACCTGATCGTCGCGCCGGACGGCTCGGTGTCGGCCGCGATCGTGTCGGCCGGCGGCTTCCTCGGCGTGGCCGCGCACGACGTCGCGGTGCCGATCGCGTCGCTCGACGTGCGCAACGGCAACATCTATCTGCCCGGTGCGACCAAGGATGCGCTGAAGGCCACGCCGGCGTTCCAGTACGCGAAGGTGCCGTCGCCGCCGAAGCCGAAGAAGCTCGACGAAAAGCACTGATTGGCCATCTCGCGCGGCACGCGTCGTACGTCGCGTGCCGCGCGTCCTCGCGACGGTCAGGTTGCGTCGAGTCCGCCGTCGACCGTGATCACCTGCCCCGTCATCCATGCCGCCTGTGGCGACGCAAGCGACACGATCCAGTTTGCGACGTCCGCGGGCTCGCCGCGCCGGCCAAGCGGAATGCGCGTGCGCTCCTGCGCCTTGATCGCTTCGATCTCGGGTGCCGACAGCTTCATCCGTTCCGACAGGAAGTCCGTTTCCGTCGGGCCTGCCGCGACGGCGTTCACGCGTACACCCGCCGATGCGAGCTCGAGCGCCCAGCAGCGCGTCAGATGCTCGAGCGCGGCCTTGCTCGCTGCATAGTGCGACAACAGCGCCGCGGCCTTGTGTCCGAACGTGCTCGACACGTTGACGATGCTGCCGCGGGCTGCTTTCAGGTGCGGCAACGCGGCGGTCGCGAGCATCGACGGTCCGAGCGTATTGACCGAAAAAATCGCGCTGATCGTTTCGAAGGTAGCCTGCTCGAGCGGCAGGATTGCACCCGCGCCCGCATTGTTGACCAGCACATCGAGCCGCCCCGCCAGTGCGACCGCTTCGTCGATCGTGCGCGCGGCGTCGGCCGGATCACCGGCATCCGCGACCACGTAGTCGATGCCTGGCGCGCTGCGCGCGGCTGCGGACAGCGCATCTTCGCGGCGGCCCGTGATGACGACGCGCGCGCCTTCGCGTGCGAACGCGACGGCCGCTGCCAGCCCGATGCCGGCACCGCCGCCGGTAATGAGGACCACCTTGTTGTCGAATGACTGCATGACTTTCCCGTGAAGACGATGGGTTGAATGTGCGTGCCGTTTAGCGTTCGGGCGCATCGTCCGCTGGCGCGAGCGCCACGACGTGGCTGATTCCCTCGTGCGCCATCTTCGTGTACGGACAGAAACGCTCCGTATTGCGGACGAGTTCTTCTGCCACCGCGCGTTCGACGCCCGGCAACTGCACGCGAATGGTCGCGTTCAGCATGAACAGCCCGTCCATCGGATCGCGACAGAAGTCGATCGATGCGGATACCGATGCGCCGGCGATCGACACGCCCGCCCGTGCAGCCAGCAGGCTCAGCGCGCCGTGAAAGCACGCCGCATAGCTGGCGGCGAACAACTGCTCCGGGTTCGGGCCGTCGCCGGGCCCGCCCAGCGCGGACGGCAGGCGCAGCTCGATGTCCAGGCGTCCGTCGTCGGAACGGGCGACGCCCGATGCGCGGCCGTGCTCGGCCGCCCCGCCCGTGACGGTCACCGTCGTCGAGTACAGCGTCTGCGGTTCCCGTCCGCGATACCGGTCGAGCAGCGACAGCGGCGGCGGGCGCAGCGGCGTCATGGCGTGCGTGATCCGGCTGCGGCGTTCAGCGCACGAACGCGTTCTGCCGGAACCATGCGTCGAAGGTCGTCGCGCCGAGGCGTGCACCGGGCGCCGGCACGAGGGTGTCGTCCTGCAGCAGCGCGCCGAAGTAGTCGGCCTCCGCATCGCGCGTCACCGTCCGCGCATCGTGCGTGGCCGCCAGGAAACGCTCGACCAGATCCGCGATCCGCACGCGCTCGGGGCCGCCGATCTCGGCGATGCCGTTGCGCGGCGCGTCGAGCGCGAAGTCGGTCACGGCGGCCGCGACGTCGTCCGATGCGATCGGCTGGAAGTGCGCGGTGGTCAACCGAACCGTGTCGCCTTGCGTGCCAGCCTGCGCGATCGCCCCGACGAATTCGAAGAACTGCGTCGAGCGCACGATCGTGTACGGCACGCCTGCGTCGCGGATCAGGTTTTCCTGAATGATCTTGCCGCGGAAATACGCGCTCTGCTGCAGCCGGTCGGTGCCGACCACCGACAGCGCGACGTGATGGCGTACGCCGGCCGCGCGCTCCGCGGCGAACAGGTTGCGCCCCGACGCCTCGAAGAAGGCCTTCACGGCCGCTTCCTCGAACGACGGCGAATTCGCGAGATCGACGACGACTTCCGCGCCGGCGAGCGCGTCGTCCAGCCCCGTACCCGTGATCGTATCGACGCCGGTCGACGGCGCGGCCGCCACCGCGTCGTGGCCACGTGCGATGAGGTTCCTGACGACCTTGCTGCCGATGAGGCCGGTACCGCCAATCACGACGATTTTCACGATTGCTCTCCTTGAACGGGCGCGCGACATGCGCGCCGCTTGAACCTGCCGAAACCGGCGTCCGTCGCGCTCGCGCGATCGGGCCGGTGTCTTGCCGAACGGCGCAGCGCCGTACTCGCGTGCGTGTCGAACAGCCCGCATCGTAGGCATGCGCCGCGTGATCCGGTAGAGGCCTGCAAGCCCTCACCGTGTTGCTGCGAATGCATCAATCGACCGTCTCCAGCGGCACCATCGTCGTCATCGTGGTCGGGCACTGCAGGTCGCGCGCACGCGTCTGTTCGATCATGTAGTCGATGAATACGCGGATGCGCGTGGGCAGGTGCTTGCGGCTCAGGTAGCAGAGGTAGTGGCCGCCGTCGTCCGGCGCATGCTGGCCGAGACAGCTCACCAGCCGGCCGTCGGCGAGCAGGTCGCACACCTGGTACGCAGGCAGTTGCGCGATGCCGAGCCCGTCGAGCGCCGCGCGCACGACGAGATCGATGTCGTTGAACGTGTGATGCGCGGCGATCTGGCGCTGTTGCGTCAGTCCGTCGATCCTGAATTCCCATTCCGTCACGCGGCCCGACGCGGTGCACAGGTTGATGCAGCGATGCCGAGCGAGGTCGTCGACGTGGCGCGGCAAGCCGTGCCGGTGCGCATACGACGGCGACGCACAGACGATCATCTGCATCGGAATCAGCCGGCGCGCGACGATCGCGCTGTCCTCCATGCGGCCGTCGCGAAACGCGACGTCGATGCGGTCGGCCGAGAAATCGGCCGGCCGGTCGTTCAACAGCAGGTCGAGCGTGATGTCCGGATACCGCGCATGGAAATCGCGCAGCAGCGGCGCGACGACTTTGCGGCCGAAACCCGGCGTCGAGCCGATGCGCAGGTGCCCGCTCGGCGGCCCGCTGCGCAGCTCGCGCATGTCCTCGAGCGCCTGCGCCAGATGCTCGATGCCGGGCCGGCAGTTTTCGTAGAAGAGCTCGCCTTCGCGCGTCAGCGACACGCTGCGGGTCGTGCGCTGGAACAGGCGTGCGTCGAGCCGGTCCTCGAGCCGTTGCACGTGGCGGCTGACGGACGAGCGGCCGACGCCGAGGCGATCGGCGGCGCGCGCGAAGCTGCCTTCGGTGACGACGGCCAGAAAGGTGACCACGCCGGCATAGCAGGTCGAGAAACTGCGCGCGAACGGATCGTCGGCATCGGGGCGGCGAATGGAGGTGTCGGGCATGGAGGCGCTGGAATCGTGGTGTCCGTATGCGACTAGACGTTTCAGCGTTGCCGCCTGTGACACCGCCCGCCGCATTTTTTCGAAAAGGGTGCGGGCGACGTGCGAGCCGGCTATTTTTCCGGCACGAGCACGGGTGCGCCCTTGTCCTTCAACAGCAGCACGATGAACTTCGCGGGCCGGGTCCGGCTCGCGTTGCGTCCGACCGTGTGCAAGTCGTTCCGGCCCTCGTAGAAGGTCTCGCCCGGCTTCAGCGTGACGGGCTCGCCGCCCTTCACCTGCATCACGATCGAACCCTCGACCACATAGACGAACGCGTCGGCGTGGTGGCGGTGGACGGGATCGACCGCGCCGGGCGGGTACTCGACCGAGATCATCAGCGCTTCCTTGCCCGGGTACGCGTCGAGCGGCTTCGTCATCAGCGGCGTGACGATGGCCGAGGGCGCCGCGCGAACGGCGCCGGTCGCGGCGCCCGCGACGACGAGCGCGGACGCGATCACGTGTTTCATGCGAATCATGGTGGTGGCTTCCGGTGGGCCGCCGGCCGACGGCCGGCAGCGAAGGAGGGCGGCGGGAGGCCGTTAAGCGAGATTCGCCTTGTCGAGGCCGAACGCCTTGTCGGACGACCCCGGCACGGTCCGGAACGCGACGTTCGCGCGGTTCCAGCCGTTGATCGCCATCACTTCGAACGTCAGGTCCGACAATTCCTTTTCGGAGAGCTGGCCGCGCACACGATCGTAGAGATCGTCCGGCACGCCGTGCTCGGGCAGTTTCGTCAGCACTTCGGTCCATGCGAGCGCGGCCCGCTCGCGCGGCGAGAAGAGCGTCGATTCGCGCCACGTCGCCAGATGGTGCAGGCGCAGTTCGCGCTCGCCGTGGATGCGCGCTTCCTTCACGTGCATGTCGACGCAGAACGCGCAGCCGTTGATCTGGGATGCGCGGAGCGACACGAGATCCCGGATCGATTCCTCGATCGCGCTGTTGCGCAGCTGGTTGCTGAGTTCGAGGAATGTCCTGAACAGCTCGGGCGACTGTTGAATGTAGTTGATACGCTGCGTCATGATTTCTCCTGGCGACGAAGAGGCTGGCCCGCGCTGCGCGGGTGTCGTGGGCGGCAGGGCGCCGCGCGAAATCATCTTAGGAGTGTGCGCCGGTGCGCGGTAGCCACGCACGGGGACGCATCGTGTTGCGCGCGCTGCACCAATCCGCGCTCGACCGTGGCCGCGGCCGGCGCGCGATGCACGCGTCAGCCGGCGGCGGAGGCAGCCGCGATTCGGGCGAGCTTGTCGGGGTTGCGTTGCACGAGAATCCGGCCGATGCGCGTACCGTCGGTCTCGAACGACATCGCCGCTTCGAGTCGTCCGTCGATGAAGCGCAGCAGCGCCCACTGGCTGTTGAGCACGACCGGCCGCATCTCGACACCGCTGCCGCAGCGCAACCACGTCGCATAGAACAGTTGAGCGATCCGCCGGCCGCCGACCATCGGCTTCGGGAAGCTCTGGACGTGACCGCCGCCGTCGCCGATCAGCATCGCATCTTCGGCGAGCAGCGCCTGGATCGACGGGAAGTCGCCTTGCGCGAGCGCCTGCGTGAACGTCTGCAGCAGCCGGCGATGCGTTTCGTGCGGCACCGCATGCCGCGGCAGGGTATCGTCGCGCAGCCGCGCCCGGGCCCGGCTGACGAGCTGCCGGCACGCGGCTTCGGTCTTGCCGACCGCCTCGGCGATCCGGTCGTAGTCGAACTCGAAGATTTCATGCAGCAGGAACGCCGCGCGCGCTTCCGGCGTCAGCCGTTCGAGCAACAGCAGGTACGCCACCGACACGTCGTTCGCGCGCTCCGCCATTTCCTCGGGCGTCGCGGGCGATTCGCCGAGTTCCGGTTCGGGCAGCCAGATACCCGTGTAGTGCTCGCGCCGGAGCTTCGCCGCGCGCAGGCGATCGATCGACGTCCGCGTCGTGACCGCGACGAGCCATGCCTCGGCGTTCTCGATGCTGTCGCGCGCCGCGTCGTGCCAGCGCAGCCATACGTCCTGCACGATGTCCTCGGCGTCCGCGACGGAGCCGAGCATCCGGTACGCGATCTTCTGCAGGCGTGGGCGCAGCGCGTGGAAAGTTCGTGCGTCGTCGGGCGTCACAGCCACACTCCGTCGAACCCGAACGTCACGGGCCCGCTCAGGAACGCGCTGCCTGCGCCGTCCCATCGAACCGTGACGTCGCCGCCGTCGCACGTCACTCGCACGGTGTCGTCGAGCAGCCCGCGCCGGATCCCGTTGACCACCGCGCCGCACGAACACGAGCCGGAGCCGAGCGGCACGCCGCCGCCGCGTTCCCAGATGCGTAGACGGATATGCGTGCGGCTGACGATCTGCACGAAATGGACGTTGGTCTTCAGCGGAAACAGCGGATGGGCTTCGATCGGCGGGCCGAGCGCTTCGATGTCGAGCGCGGCGACGTCGTCGACGAAGAACGTGCAGTGCGGATTGCCCATGCTGCATGCGGCCGGCGCACCGGGCAGCGGCAGCGCGAGCGTGTCGACGGCTTCCGAGAGCGGCACGTCCTGCCAGCCGAGCCGGGGCGCGCCCATTTCGACCGCGATCAGCCCGTCCGCCTCCTGCGCACAGTGCAGGCGCCCGCGATTCGTGCGCAGCACGACCGATGCCGCGCCGGTTTCCCGCATCAGCTTCCATGCGACGCCGCGCGTCGCGCTGCCGCAGGTATCGAGCGCCGAGCCGTCGGGATTCCAGAATGCGACGCGCGCGGCTGCGTCGTCGCCGTCCGAGATCACCGCGAGCTGGTTGAAACCGATGCCGCGACGCCGATCGCCCATGCGCCGCACGAGGTCGCGATCAATGCGCTGCGCGGGATCGTGTTCCCGGCCGCGCAGGTCGACGATGACGAAGTCATCGCCATTCGCGTTCATCTTCTGAAATCCGATCGGCATGGCGGTTCCGGAATGGAGGCAGGTGAACACTGTACGGGGTGCGCGGGCCGCGATCAATGCCGTTCGGGCACGGCGCGGCGCCGGAAGATTCGATGCGCCCGACGTCCGGCGGGCTGCCCGATTGGCGGTCACGTCGTTGCATCGACGACCCGGTTTGACACGCGCTCGGTTCCGCGACGCGGGATACATTCGATTCGCGCTGGCGGCCGGCATATCCGATGCCCGCCGTTTTGCCTCATGCCGCGTGCGGAAGCCTTGGCGTGACGATGAATTGGCTACTTGTCGTCGCCTTCGAGAATATCGAGCCGATCTTCAGTCGCCAGCCAGCGGCAACGTTCGGGCTCGCCATCATCGCGACACTCCTCCTCCTTGTGGTCTACCCAGACCCGCTCCGAGAGGCGCAAACCGCGAGCCTGAGCCTCATCGCTGTTTTTTGCATAGCGGGAAAGAATGCGGCGGTAGGTATCGTTGAGCGCCCGATCGGCCCGTTGATAGAGCCAGTCGTGGGGACGTGCGGGATCGAATGACGGGAAATTGCCGAACGGGAAAGCTTCTTCCGGATTGTTGGAATACCAGCCGTTGGCTACGCCGACGATCATTTTGACCGACCGCTGCGAACGTGGAACCGCAAATTCGGAATTCCACGTCAAGACCATCCAGTTATGGTCGCCGTGTGTATCCAGAACGCGCACGTTGACCGTCTTGACAGGGTTCCCGTTTTCCCGGATGTGCACTGCGGCACACGGCCCCACCCGGTGCTGTTCGTCACCGTCGAACCGCGCAATGCAAGTACCCGGCGGGGGAAGCGACGTTCCGGTAACCTGACCGAAGTTGTCCTTGCTGGCGTCAGTATCCGTGACCTTCACAAGCAGCGACACGCGCGGTGAATTTTCGTCCACATGGGCTGCTTCGACATCAAGATGCAGCGTGCCCTCCGCCAGCGCGTTCGTAGAGAAAAGAGCACAGAAACCGGCGAGCGTCGTAACGGCAAGTCGAGTGAAGTGCATGACCGATGATCGAAGGTTGAAAAAAGTGCGGCACCAAGCGCCACGATCTTAAGTCGCGTGAGCGGGACTTTCAAAGTATCGTGCGCCCGGCACCGGTCCTTGCGCGTGCGCCGCCCTCGCGGGATTCGCCGAGACGGACTGATCGTTTCGACGAAAACATGAACGTTTGTGAACGTCGCTGGCAAGGCACGCGTCCATGCAAACCGACGCTTCCCGAATGCTTCGCGCGCATCTACGTAATTCTACGTAGATCCTCATACGTAGTTATCCGCTTGTAAGGGGCCCCCGTCGCGCGGAATACTACGGCCCATCGCCGCGGTCTCTGCGAGGCCGCGGCACGACGCATCGACGTCACGCGGGTTCGGCCCCTCGCCGCATCCACTCAAAAACACATTGGAGACCAGGAGACGCCATGAATCGGGCTTCCAGTACCCTGCTCTGGATCGCGGTCGCGCTGCTCGGCGCGTTCGCATTCGGCACGATCGCGCTTGCACACGGCGAGCGCGTCAGTGCCCTCTGGATCGTGATCGCCGCAGTCTGCGTGTATCTGATCGCGTATCGCTTCTACAGCCGTTTCATCGCCAGCAAGGTCATGCAGCTCGACGGGCTGCGGATGACGCCGGCGGTCAAGTACAACGACGGCCTCGACTACGTGCCGACCAACAAGTACGTGCTGTTCGGCCATCACTTCGCCGCGATCGCCGGCGCCGGGCCGCTGGTCGGCCCCGTGCTCGCCGCGCAGATGGGCTACACGCCCGGCATGCTGTGGATCCTGGCCGGCGTCGTGTTCGCCGGCGCGGTGCAGGACTTCATCGTGCTGTTCATCTCGACGCGCCGCGACGGCCGTTCGCTCGGCGACCTCGTCAAGATGGAGCTCGGCACGGTGCCCGGCGTGATCGCGCTGTTCGGCGCGTTCCTGATCATGGTGATCATCCTCGCGGTGCTCGCGCTGATCGTCGTGAAGGCGCTGACCAATTCGCCGTGGGGCACGTTCACCGTCGCCGCGACGATTCCAATCGCGCTGTTCATGGGCGTCTATACGCGCTACATCCGCCCGGGCCGCATCGGCGAAGTATCGATCATCGGCTTCGTGCTGCTGATGGCGTCGATCGCGTTCGGCCAGACCGTGCACGACTCGCCGGCGCTTGCCGCGTGGTTCACGTTCAGCGGCACGCAGCTCACGTGGATCCTGATCGGCTACGGCTTCGTCGCGTCGGTGCTGCCGGTGTGGCTGCTGCTCGCGCCGCGCGACTATCTGTCGACGTTCCTGAAGATCGGCACGATCCTCGGCCTCGCGATCGGCATCCTCGTCGTCGCACCGGAACTGAAGATGCCCGCGCTGACGAAGTTCGTCGACGGCACGGGCCCGGTGTGGTCGGGCAATCTGTTCCCGTTCCTGTTCATCACGATCGCGTGTGGCGCGGTATCGGGCTTCCACGCGCTGATCTCGTCGGGCACGACGCCGAAGCTGATCGACAACGAAACCAACGCGCGCTTCATCGGCTACGGCGCGATGCTGATGGAATCGTTCGTCGCGATCATGGCGCTGGTGGCCGCGTGCGTGATCGAGCCGGGCATCTACTTCGCGATGAACGCACCGGCCGCCGTGCTCGGCTCGACGCCGGAAGCCGTCGCGAACACCGTCACGCAATGGGGCTTCGTGCTGACGCCCGACATGCTCACGCAGACCGCGAAGGCCGTCGGCGAAACGACGATCATCGCGCGCGCGGGCGGCGCGCCGACGCTGGCCGTCGGCATGGCGCACATCCTGCACCAGGTGATCGGCGGCGAGGCGATGATGGCGTTCTGGTATCACTTCGCGATCCTGTTCGAGGCGCTGTTCATCCTGACGGCCGTCGATGCGGGCACGCGCGCGGGCCGCTTCATGCTGCAGGATCTGCTCGGCACGTTCCACCCGGCGCTCAAGCGCACCGAGTCGTTGCCCGCGAACCTCGTCGCCACCGCGCTGTGCGTGGCCGCGTGGGGCTACTTCCTGTACCAGGGCGTGGTCGATCCGCTCGGCGGCATCAACACGCTGTGGCCGCTGTTCGGCATCTCGAACCAGATGCTCGCCGCGATCGCGCTGGTGCTCGGCACCGTCGTGCTGTTCAAGATGAAGCGCGAGCGCTATGCGTGGGTGACGATCGTGCCGACCGTGTGGCTGCTGATCTGCACGCTGACGGCCGGCTGGCAGAAGATTTTCGACGCGAACCCGAAGGTCAGCTTCCTCGCGCACGCCGCGAAGCTGCAGGCCGCGGTGGACGAAGGCAAGGTGCTCGCGCCGGCGAAGTCGATCGCGCAGATGAAGCGCATCATCTTCAACGACTACATCGATGCGGCGCTGGCCGGGCTGTTCATCTTCGTCGTGCTCAGCATCGCGGTGTACGGGCTGATCGCCGTGCTGCGCGCGCGCCGCGAGTCGAAGCCGACCGTGCGCGAGACGCCGTACGAAGCGATGCCGGCCGCGCAGGCGCTCGGCAGCGGACGTTGATGGGAGGCCGCGATGTTCACCGATCTCGGCAGCGACCTGCGCAGTGCGGGGCGTTACCTCGGGCAGGCGTTGCGGCTGATGGTCGGCCTGCCCGACTACGATACCTACGTCGCGCACATGCGCGACACCCACCCGGACCGCGAGCCGATGACGTACGAGGAATTCTTCCGCGAGCGTCAGAATGCGCGGTACGGGTCGGGAGCAGGGAAGTGTTGCTGAACCGGGCCGTTGCAATGCACTGACGAATCGGTTCGGTATCGAAACGGAAAGCGCCGCGATGGCTATCGCGGCGCTTTTTCTTTGGCGGGCCGGCGGCGCGCATCGCACGGCGCCCGCGCGCCGTTTGCCCGGCCGCAGCGCGGCGGCATCCAGCCGCCAGTATCATGAGGGCTCCTTCTTTTCCCGATGGACCGCAGGAGAACACGTCGTGCATGTCGGTGAGCGTTTCAACAGCATTTCCCATCTCGTCGGCGCGGTGCTGTCGGTGGCAGGTCTCGTCGCGCTCGTGACGATGGGCGCGCTCGAAGGCGATCCGTACAAGGTGGTGAGTTTCAGCGTGTACGGCGCGATGCTGATCCTGCTCTACGCGATCTCGACGGCGTATCACAGCGTGCGCAACCCGCGCCTGAAGGCGATCTTGCAGAAATGCGATCATTCGGCGATCTACCTGCTGATCGCCGGCAGCTACACGCCGTTTACGCTGGTCACGCTGCGCGGCCCGTGGGGCTGGTCGCTGTTCGGCGTGAGCTGGGGGCTCGCCGTGTTCGGCATCGTGCAGGAACTCACGCTCGGGCGCCGCACGCGCCTGCTGTCGATGATCCTGTACGTGCTGATGGGCTGGCTCGCGCTCGTCGCCGTGCGGCCGCTGATCCATGCGCTGCCCCCGATCGGCACCGCATGGCTCGTGGCTGGCGGCGTGATCTACAGCGCGGGGATCTACTTCTTCATCAACGACGAACGCATTCGCCACGGGCACGGCATCTGGCATCTGTTCGTGCTGGCCGGCAGCCTGTGCCAGTTCGTCAGTGTCGCAATGTATGTCGCGTGAGCGGCGCGCCGTGCCGCATGGACGAGCGCTTCGGCGCGATGGCGGTCATGCGCGCTCGGCCGTCGATGCTGCGCCGCGCAGCACGTTGAACCCGACCCATCCCCAGTAGACGCGATGATGAGCGATCAGCCCGTCGCGCAGATCCATCACCTCGACGAGATCGACCTGATCGCCTTCCGGCGTTTCGCGCGGATATTCCCACGTCAGTTGCCGTCCGTTCGAAAAGAACACGCCGGTGCGGTACCAGCGTCCGAGCCGGTTTCCCAGATTACGCAGGCCGGCCGCGAAGAATTCGCCGATCGCCGGCTTGCCGTGCAGCATGCCGGAGCCGTGGCCGGGCAGCGCGACGACGATCAGCGGTGTTTCGAGTATCGCGTCGTCCGCGTAGAGCGACATCAACGCGTCGAGATCGTGTGCGACGACGGCGGCGTGCCAGTTCTGATGAATGCGGTGCGCATCGGTATGGTCTGCGAGGGTCATGGCGATGGCGGCAAGCGTGGATAACGGAACCACTGTATCGACGCCCTGCCGCCGGACGTTTCAGCGTGGGCCGAAACGTGGATGCTGCATGTGCCGGACACGATCGTGCGGCCTGCGAGCCCCTCGCTCCGCAGACCTCTCGGTCCGGAGGCCCTCAGCCGCCCAGCGCGCCGAGGTTCAGCTCATGCGACTTGCCGATCCACACCGCGCAATCGCGATGGTCGCGCAGATCGTCGCCGGTATTCGGATGCAGGAAGATGTCGAGCGCGCCGTGATTCAGCACGAGCCACGGCACGATGTCGTCGAATCGCGCGGCGCCGAACGCGATCTGGTACGACCAGGCCGGATGCGGGCCGACGAGGCGTTCGTGAAAGCGCCCGAGTTCGATGGTCGTGCCGAACCGCGCGTCGACGACCTGGCGAAATGCCCAAGCCGCGTCGCGGCTCGCCGCATCGAAATAGACGTGCGCGTGCCAGCTGTCGATGGCGGTAGTGTCGAAGGCGGCCATGGAGAGACTCGATTAAAAAGGGGAATGCCAGAGATGCCGTGCGAAACGGCCGATGCGTGATTATCGCGCGTCCTCGCCGATTGCGTCGTGTCTCAATCCGGCAAGCCGATGCAGATGATTTGTCCTATATCGAAGAATCGGCTGATCCGATGAGGTCGTCTCGGCAGTATCCGCATGCGCGATATCACGCCGACGCCTTGTGGGCGGGCACAGCGACCGGAATCGCACAGGCAACACGTCATTTCCGAAATCGAAAGAGCGGAATGAGCACCCGTCGAATCGCCGATAAAAATCCGATCAGATCGTTGAATGAAATAAAGAAATTCCATTTCGACGGGATTCGCGAGCGGCGCCGTTCGTACGCCGAATGCGTGGCTGAAAATAACAATTTCGGATTCGGCTATTCAAGCGACATGCGCCCCGACATACGATGATTTCAACGCATCGATGATGGATCGATGCGGGGACAACCATCTGGAGGCCACTATGCGATCCCTCGTTCCCGTTGCCGTTCTTTCCTGCGCACTCGCTGCGCTGCCGGCCGTCGGCTTCGCGCAGTCGATCGGTGCCGGCGACACGCCGCATGCCGCGCCGTTGACTTGGTCGGCGGCGCGTGCCGAAACCGATGTGCAACTGATGCAGATGACGCGTGCCGGCTATCGCGCGACGGCGGCCGGCAACCAGAACTACCCGCTCGCGATGCAGCGGGCGCTCGAGCGCGTGAACAACCCGATGCCCGACCGGTGGCGCGACGAAAAGGCCGCGATGGAAGCGCGGGCGGCCCGCGACGCGCAGAGCGGCCATCCGGTGAAGGCGTTCTTCGTGAAAACCGCGTACTACCTGAAGGGCGAGAACACGTTTTGACGCAGGAGACGAATATGGCATGCTCCGACCGATGGTGCGGCGTGTTGCGTGTGTCGGCGATACGCAGGCTGCCGCAAGCGTGCGCGACGCGACGGCGCGCCGATGTGCACGGCATGCGACATCGGGCGAACACCCTGCGCGACGCGGGCCGCAGCGCTGTCGTGTGCCGCAGTGTGTGGCCCGGGTCGGCGGAGGGCGGCGCATCCGCGAGCGAGGGCGAATCATGAAGGCTGCCCGGAAAGGCCGTCGCCATTCGCCGTTGACGCGCGAATGGCTGCTGCCGCTGCCGCCCGCGCATGCACGCGACATCTCGCTGAAATGCCATATGGCGCTGGTCGCGCTGCGCGGCGAGCACGGTAGCGAAGCGTTGCTGATGCGGCTGCGCACGAGCGTGTATCTGGTGTTCCTCGCGCTCGACGATGCGGTCTCGCCCGACGCGACCATCGACCTGTGCGTCGACGCGGAGCGCGTGCTGGACGCGAGCGTGGCGCGCGCTGCGCAAAGCGGTGCCTGGACGTTGCACGACGACGAATGCGCGGTGCTCGAACGTGTGCTCGCGGCGAACGACGCATGCGTCGCGACGCTCACGCGCCATCGGCTGGCGGAGCTGTGGCGTCATGTCTGCACTTTCGCTTCAGCCGAACAGCCGGGGCTGGTCGCGCAGGCCGCGGCGAAGATGCGGGCGCCGGCCGTTCTGCATTGAGTGGCGGCCCGCGGGCCGTGTTTCATACGCGTCTCATTTCATCGCGCGGCCGCGTGCCGTCTAATGACATGACTGGAACCCCGGCGAGCCGGGCGACGACGATTCATCCTCGCGTTGACGACGAACGTGCGTGTCGACGCGAACGTATTCGTTTCAGTCAGGGAGGAGCGATGGCGCTATACAGGAGCGGCGGCTACTTCACGTGCGGAAGTGGCCGCGCATTCAGCGAGAACCTGCCGCCGGGCAGCAAGGTGACGGTGGCGGGCATCTATCGATGCACCGTGTGCGGCGACGAAATCGGTATTGCGAAAGCGCAGACGTTGCCGTCCGAGGAAGCGCATCCGCACGATCTCGATCCGCCGTCCGACCCGCTGCTCGATCCGGGGCCGACCGCCTGGCAACTGATCGCCGCGGCGGAGTCGCGAAGCTAGGCAATCGACGGCGCGCTTCTGCGCGCAGGCGCGCAAGCGCAATGCGTGACTCGGCGCCCGCCAAAACAAAAAGCGCCACGGAGCGAACTCCGTGGCGCTTTTCGATGCGTGGCCGCTGCGAAGGCGCGAACCTTCGCACGGCGCAACGCGCTTAAGCGGCCGTCGCCGACTTCGCCGGCTTCTGCAGCTTGCCCTTGCCGGCGCGCTGGATTTCCTCGAGCTTGATCTCGACATGGCGCGAGAACACGTACTCGGCCGGACGCTGCTTCGCGATCGAGATGTCCGGTGCGAACGGGCCGTCGGTCTTGATGCCCTTGCGGCTCACGCGCAGCGCCTTCAGCGGGTTGGAGATCGTGTCCATCACGGCCGTGGCCTCGAAGCCGCAGTGGACCATGCAGTCCGCGCACTTCTCGTAGTTGCCGACGCCGTAGTTGTCCCACTCGGTCGTTTCCATCAGTTCCTTGAAGGTCTTCACGTAACCTTCGCCGACCAGATAGCACGGCTTCTGCCAGCCGAACACCGTACGCGCCGGGTTGCCCCACGGCGTGCACTTGTACGTCTGGTTGCCGGCCAGGAAGTCGAGGAACAGCGACGACTGGCTGAACGACCAGCGCTTGCCGCCTTCGCCGCGCTTCAGGATTTCGCGGAACAGGTTCTTCGTCTTGTCGCGGTTCAGGAAGTGCTGCTGATCCGGCGCGCGCTCGTATGCATAGCCCGGCGACACGGTGATGCCGTCGACGCCGATCGGGCCCAGCGTGTCGAAGAACTTCGCGACGCGCTCGGGGATCGCATCGTTGAACAGCGTGCAGTTGATGTTCACGCGGAAGCCGCGGCGCTTCGCTTCCTTGATCGCCGCGACCGCCTTGTCGTACACGCCTTCCTGCGACACGGAATGGTCGTGCATGTCCTTGTCGCCGTCGAGGTGGACCGACCAGACGAAATACGGGCTCGGCTGGTAGTCGTCCATCTTCTTTTCCATCAGGAGCGCGTTCGTGCACAGGTACACGAACTTCTTGCGCTTCATGATGCCCTTGACGATTTCCGGCATCTCCTTGTGGAGCAGCGGCTCGCCGCCGGCGATCGACACGACGGGCGCGCCGCACTCGTCGACGGCCTGCAGGCATTCCTCGACCGAAAGACGCTGGTTCAGGATCGGATCCGGATAGTCGATCTTGCCGCAGCCGTTGCACGCGAGGTTGCAGCGGAACAGCGGCTCGAGCATCAGCGCGAGCGGATAGCGTTTGTTGCCGGACAGGTGCTGGCGCACGATGTAGGCGCCGACACGGACTTGCTGGAGCAGCGGAATAGACAAGGGATGTCCTCCTTAAACTTCGCGGGCGACAGCTTGCGTGAGCTTCGCCGGCAACTTGAATTCGACTTTTTCTTCACGGCCCGCCATCGTCGCGACATCGACGGGCCCCAGCGCGCGCAGCGCGCCGATTACATCCTCGACCATTTCCTCGGGCGCCGACGCACCGGCGGTCAGGCCGACCGTCTGCACGCCCGCGAACCATTCGGGCTTCACTTCCGAGCCGTCGGCGACGAGATAGCTCGGCACGCCGCTTTCGGTGCCGATCTCGCGCAGGCGGTTCGAGTTCGAGCTGTTCGTCGCACCGACGACGAGCAGCACGTCGACCTGTTCGCTCAGCTCGCGCACGGCGGCCTGGCGATTCTGCGTGGCATAGCAGATGTCGCGCGTGTCCGGGCCGACGAGGTCGGTGAACCGGCGCTGCAGCGCTTCGATGATGCCGCGCGTGTCGTCGACCGACAGCGTGGTCTGCGTGATGTACGCGACCGGCGTATCGACGGGCAGCGTCAGCGTATCGACTTCGGCTTCGCTCTGCACGAGGATCACCTCGGCCGGAATCTGGCCGATCGTACCCTCGACTTCCGGGTGGCCCGCGTGGCCGATCAGGATCAGCCGGCGGCCCGCCGCGACGTACTGGCGGCCCTGCACGTGCACTTTCGTGACAAGCGGGCAGGTCGCGTCGAGCACGTCGAGCCCGCGCGCTTGCGCGTCGTGCTCGACCGTCTGGGCGACACCGTGCGCGCTGAAGATCGCGACGGCGCCGTGCGGCACCTCGTCGAGTTCCTCAACGAATCGTGCCCCTTTATTACGCAGATTTTCGACGACATGCCGGTTATGCACGATCTCGTGACGCACATAGACCGGCGCACCGTGCTGTTGCAGCGCGCGATCGACGATCTCGATCGCACGGACAACCCCCGCACAGAAGCCGCGGGGCTGGGCAAGGATGACTCGCATAAGTGAGCGAACTCCGACGACAGACGCCGGGGTTCGAGGCGCTGGCACACGCTTGCTCGCCCCGGCTTGATGTTATGAAGGCAGGAACGAACCGGCCGGCCAGGCCCCGGAACCCCGAATTAATCGCGCATTTTAACCCTATCGCGCCGTCCTTGCTTCGGTGCCGTGTCGAACCGTTGCAATTGCGGGAGAGCTGCGTCGGCGCTGGCGCGCGCGGAACCCGGTAAACTGCGCGGTTTCGCGGTCGGCCGCTCCGGCTGCCCGCCATCGCGCTCATTTCAAGGCCATTCGATGACCGTCGATTCTTACGCGTATTGCCCGTCCGCCCGTGCGGGTTTGGATGTTTCGTTTCCGACCCTTATTCGTGCCGTCGAAGCCGTCGCCCGGCGGGAGGCAGGCCGATGATGCTGGCGATCGCTTTCCTGGTGTCCGGCCTGTCGCTGGTGATCTGGATCGTGCTGCTCGTCGCGCGCGGCGGCTTCTGGCGCGCGCAGCCCGCGCGGCCGCTGCCGCCCGACGCCCGCGGCGCCGCGGCCGAAGCCGGCTGGCCGGCCGTCGTGGCGGTCGTGCCGGCGCGCAACGAAGCCGACGTGATCGCCCGTGCGGCGACTTCGCTGCTCGAGCAGGATTATCCGGGCGAGTTCCATCTGATCATCGTCGACGACCACAGCGACGACGGCACCGCCGATGCGGCCCGCGCGGCCGCGCTTGCGATCAACCGCGCCGACCGGCTGACGGTGCTGAGCGCGAAGCCGCTGCCGGCCGGCTGGTCGGGCAAGGTGTGGGCGCAGTCGCAGGGGATCACGGCGGTGCAGACGCTCGGCCTGCCGGCCGACTACCTGCTGCTGACGGATGCCGACATCGGCCATCCGCCCGACGCCGTCGCGCAGCTCGTCACGCGCGCACAGGCCGAGAATCGCGATCTCGTGTCGCTGATGGTGCGGCTGCGCTGCGACTCGTTCTGGGAAAAGGCGCTGATCCCGGCGTTCGTGTTCTTCTTCGCGAAGCTGTACCCGTTCTCGTGGATCAACGACCCGCGCAACCGGACGGCCGGCGCGGCCGGCGGCTGCATGCTCGTGAAGCGCACGGCGCTCGAGGAAGCGGGCGGCATCGAATCGATTCGCGGCGCGCTGATCGACGACTGCAGCCTCGCCGCGCAGATCAAGCATCGCGGCAGCGGCCGCCATCCGATCCGGCTCGATCTCGCCGATCGCAGCGTGTCTCTGCGCCCGTACGACAGCTGGCGCGACATCTGGAACATGATCGCGCGCACCGCGTTCACGCAACTTCACTATTCGCCGCTGCTGCTGGCAGGCACGCTGCTCGGGATGACGATCATCTACCTGGTGCCGCCCGTCGCCGCGCTCGCCTACGGCGCGCGCGCGTGGCCGGCGTGGCTCGCGTGGGCGTCGATGTGCGCCGCGTATGCGCCGATGCTGCGCTACTACCGTCGCTCGCCGCTGTGGGCGCCCGCGCTGCCGCTCGTCGCGCTGTTCTACGTCGGCGCGACGTTCGCGTCCGCGTGGCGTTACTGGCGCGGCAAGGGCGGCCAGTGGAAGGCGCGCGTGCAGGCGCCGGTGGAGCGCTGACCATCAACGGCGGATACCGGCCGTCCCGATAAACCGGAACGCTGAAAACACACAGCCCGGATCGACGCAAGCCGATTCGGGCTGTTTGCTTTCCGGCCGGTTTCAGGCCGACGCGCGCGCTTACCGCTGCGTCAGCATCATGTACATCTGGATCACGACGTCCGGCGAGAACGTGAACGGCACCCAGCCGTAGCCCGTATGGCGGGCGACCAGCAGGCGGTCGCCGTTCGACTGCTTCTGCACGGCCATCATCGGGTTCTTCGTCGTCACGAAACGCCAGCCGGCCGGAATGCCGGGCGGCGGCTCCGGCTGCATCGACGCGCGCGCGTGCGCGAGTTCCTCGATCAACTGGCCCAGTTGCTCCGGATGCAGCGTGATCGATTCGCCGTTGATGGTCAGCGTGAGTTCATTCTGGGACGGGCGCGCGACGTGCAGCGTCGCCTTGTCGGCCGGCGCGGCAGCGGTGCCGGCTTCAACCGCGATTTCGGCTTGTGCTGCCGGGACCGGTGCGGTCTCGGTATCGGCCGGGGCGGCGGCTGCTTCGACCGCTTCGACCGTTTCGGCCGCTTCGGTCACCGCTGGCGCGGCCTCGTTTACGGGCGCTTGCGCCGCCGCTGCCGGCTCGACGACGTCGGCTGTCGCGGCCGAGGCGGTAACCGCACTCGTCGCGGCTTCCTTGACGACGGCCTCGACCAGCGCTTCGGCGTCGGCGACAGCCTTCGCGTGGTGCTGCGCGGCCGCTTCGGCCTGGGCGATCGCTTCGGTATGACGCCGCGTAATGGCTTCGGCTTCGGCGGTGGCTTCGGCGTGGCGTTGCGCGGCGGCTTCGGCCTGGGCGATCGCTTCGGCGTGACGCCGCGTGATGGCTTCGGCCTCGGCGGTGGCTTCGGCGTGACGCTGGGCGGCCGCCTGCGTGTCGGCGAGCGCCTGCGTGTGACGCTGAGCGAGCGCCTCGGCCTCGGCGATCGCGGCCGCGTGGCGTTGTGCGGCGGCTTCGGCTTCGGCGGTCGCCGCGGCATGGCGTTGCGCGGCCGCTTCGGCTTCGGTCGCGGCGGCGTGATGACGCTGCGCGGCGGCCTCGGCTTCGGCGATCGCGGCCGCGTGGCGCTGCGACGCGGCTTCGGCATCCGCGTGACGTTGCGCGAGCGCCTCGGTCAGCGCGGTGGCTTCCGCATGGCGCTGGGAAGCGGCTTCGGCTTGCGCGGCTGCATCCGTATGACGTTGGGCGGCCGCTTCGGCGGCGGCGGTGGCGTCGGCGTGGCGCCGCTGCGCGGCTTCGGCATCGGCGGCAGCGGCCGTGTGGCGCTGCGCGGCGGCCTGCGCTTCGGCTTCCGCCGCCGCGTGACGCTCGGCCGCGGCCCGGGCTTCCGCCGCCGCGGCGCGCGCGAAGGCTTCCGCGCTGCGGGCCGCCTGCTGGGCGGCGTGGTGATCGTGGAGGAGCTGATCGACGCCCGTGGCGAGCGAAGCGATCTGATCGTTCAGGTTCATGCGTGTCTTCTCTGCGTAAGACCCGCGATTTTAACCGCTGCGCCGATACCGGTCCGCGCGCGACGTGTAACAAAGTGCGCGAAGCGGCGCGAGATGCGCCGCTTTGTGTTACTTCAGGTAGCCCGCCGAGCCGAACCAGTCCAGCGCATCGCGCAGCCCCTCGCGGTACGGGCGCGCACGGTAGCCGAGCTCGCGCTCGGCCTTCGCGGACGTGAAATACATCTTGTTCTTCGACATCCGCAGCCCGTCCACGGTGACGAACGGCTCCTTCTTCGTGAACTTCGCGACCGCTTCGGCGCCGACCGCGAGCGGGTACAGCGGCCAGCGCGGCAGCGCGATCGTCGGCGCCTTGCGGCCCGTCATCTGCGCGATGTCCGCGAGCATCTGCTGCAGCGGCAGGTTCTCGCCGCCGAGGATGTAGCGCTCGCCGATCCGGCCGCGCTCGAGCGCGAGGAAATGGCCGTGCGCGACGTCGTCGACGTGCACGAGGTTCAGCCCCGTGTCGACGAACGCGGGAATCTTGCCGAGCGCGGCCTCGACGATGATGCGGCCGGTCGGCGTCGGCTTGATGTCGCGCGGGCCGATCGGCGTCGACGGATTGACGATCACGGCGGGCAGCCCTTCGTCGGCGATCATCCGCTCGACCGCGCGCTCCGCGAGCACCTTGCTGCGCTTGTAGACGCCGATCGCTTGCTCGGCCGTGAGCGGCCGGTTCTCGTCGGACGGGTCGCCGGCGCTCGTCACCTTCAGCGTCGCGACGCTGCTCGTGTAGACGATCCGCTCGACGCCTTCCGCGCGGGCGGCGCGCATCGTCGCGACCGCGCCTTCGAGGTTCGCGCGCTCGATCTCGTCGGGGTCGGGCGCCCACAGCCGGTAGTCGGCCGCCACGTGCAGCAGGTAGCGCACGCCGCGCAGCGCGGCGCGCATCGACGCCTCGTCGCGCATGTCGCCGGTGACGATCTCGGCATCGAGATCCGCGACGTTCGTGCGCGGGCTGGTCGGGCGCACGAGCACGCGCACCGCATAGCCTTTCTGCTGCGCGATGCGCGCGACGGCCGAGCCGACGAAACCGGACGCGCCGGTGACGAGAACGAGATCGCGGGAAGTATCAGTCATGCGTTTCCTTCAGGGCCGCGCGCGCGGCGCGGCGGTTGGGCATCGGCGAGATTGTACGTGGTCGGCGTGCGCGGCGACGCCCGGCCGGCGCGTGTGCGAAGCGGCCGACGCGACTACAATGCCGGGCTTGAATGCAACGGGAGGGCGACGCGATGAGCCGCAATGAACTGGACGAACGGATCGAGACCTACTACGTGCGGGTGCGCGGCGTCGTGCAGGGCGTCGGCTTTCGTCATGCGACGGTGCGCGAGGCGCATGCGCTGAAGCTGCGCGGCTGGGTCGCGAATCTCGAGGACGGCACCGTCGAGGCGATGATCCAGGGGCCCGGCGCGCAGATCGACCGGATGCTCGCATGGCTGCGTCACGGGCCGCCCGCCGCGCGCGTGACCGAGGTGACGTTCGAGGAACGCCCGACCGAGCGGCGCTTCGAGCGCTTTCAGCAGCAGTAAGCGGCACGGCACGATCGTGACGGGGTATCCGGAAGCCGGGCGCGGCCTCACGCTGTCGGTGATGGCGTCGACGCTGTTCGCGTTGATGTCGGTTTACGCGAAACTGCTCGCGCCGCTCACGGGGCTCGACATCTTCGCGTGGCGCGTGGTGTGGACCGCGCCGGGCGCGCTCGCGCTGCTCGCGCTGCGCGGCCGCTGGCCGGCGCTCGTCGAGCTTGCGCGGCGCGGTGCGCGCGACTGGCGCTTGCTGATCGCGCTGCCGGCGAGCGCGGCGCTGCTCGGCGTGCAGCTGTGGCTGTTCCTGTGGGCGCCGCTGCACGGCCGCATGCTCGAAGTGTCGCTCGGCTATTTCCTGCTGCCGCTGACGATGGTGCTCGTCGGCCGCTTCTACTATCACGAACGGCTCGACCCGCTGCAATGGGCGGCGGTCGCGTGCGCGGCGCTCGGCGTCGCGCACGAGGTGTGGGCGACGCGCGCGTTCGCGTGGCCGACGCTGGTCGTCGCGCTCGGCTATCCGCCGTATTTCGTGCTGCGCCGGCGCATCAACGCCGATTCGCTGGCCGCCTTCGCGATCGAGATCGTGTTGCTGTGCCCGATCGCGCTGGCGATGGTCGCGACGAGCGCGACGCGCGTCGACGGCCATCCGCTGCTGTGGGCCGCGTTGCTGCCGGGGCTCGGCATCCTCAGCACGCTCGCGCTCGCGAGCTATCTGAAGGCGAGCCGGATGCTGCCGATGGCGCTGTTCGGCATTCTCGGCTACGTCGAGCCCGTGCTGCTCGTCGTGGTGTCGCTGCTGCTGCTCGGCGAGACGCTCAGCGTCGCGCAGCTCGCGACGTACGGGCCGATCTGGGTCGCCGTCGCGCTGACCGCGTGGCACAGCGCGATGCTGATGCGGCGCCTGCCCGCGTGCGGCTAACCGCATCGTCGCGATGTGCCGGCCGTGCGGAACGTGCCGGGCATCGCGTGCATCGTCGACCATCGAAAAGCGCTCGTTTCCCTGCCGAATCCGTCGATACTGACCGTCAACTGGCGCCTCGCTGACGCGAATCTGGCGATGCTGCCTGCTTCGCCGCGCAACGCGCGCGCTTGTAATCGAAGAGAAGATTCGGTTGCATTTTGTTACTTAGGGTCTCCCCCGATCGGTCATTAAACTGATCTGACCGACTTCCCTTCGTATGCAGCTTTTCAATGAACGGTCACCTCCGTGCCGGGCCGGCCGGGTTGGCGCGATGCGAGCATACGCGTATCGCCGCCGATCGCGCTCGCCTGCTTTTTCCCGATCCCTTCTCCGGTGCGCGGCGCACCGCCGCCGCACAGGTGCGCTCATGTCGTTGAGCCCGCTGCACTCCGCCACGGTGCAGTCGTCGCGCAGCGGCCGCCTGATCGAAGTCGATTTCTTCCGCGGGCTCGTGCTGTTGATGATCGTCGTCGATCACATCGGCGCGAGCGTGCTGTCGCGCGTGACGCTGCATGCGTTCGCACTGTGCGATGCGGCCGAGGTGTTCGTGTTCCTCGGCGGCTTCGCGACCGCGAGCGCGTACGGCGCGATCGCCGAGCGGCACGGCGCGCGCGCCGCGCAACGGCGTTTCGTGCGGCGCGCGATGCAGATCTACCGGGCGTTTCTCGCGACGTCGACGCTGATGCTCGTCGTGTCGGCCGTGCTCGACCACTACGGCATCGATGCGCCGAACCTCGCGCTCGACGACGTCAGCGTGATGCTCGCGTCGCCGCTCACGGGCGCAGCCGAGCTGCTGACGTTCCAGCGCCAGCCGTATCTCGCGTCGGTGCTGCCGATGTACGTGCTGTTCGCGCTCGCGTCGCCGGTGCTGGTGCCGTTCGCGCGGCGCCAGCCGTGGCTGCTCGTCGCGATCAGCGCCGCGTCGTGGCTCGCGGCGGGCTGGCTCGGCCCGGAGCTGCTCGATACCGACGGCTTCCGCTGGAGCTTCAACCCGTTTGCATGGCAACTGATGTTCGTCGCCGGCGTGCTCGCGCGCTGCCAGCCGTTCTACCGGCACATCGCGCTCGGCCGCTGGGGCGCCGCGGCGACCGGGCTCGCGTGCGCGATCGTGCTCGGCTGCGCGAGCTACAAGCTGTTCTCGGGGCTGCCGGTGCCCGAAGGCGTGCTCAAGCGCGATCTCGCGCTGCCGCGCGTCGTGAGCTTCGCGGCCGTCGCGTGGCTGATGGCCGATTGCGTGCGCTTCGGCTGGATCGCGCGGATCGCGCAGGGCGTGCGGCCCGTCGTCGCGGTCGGCCAGCGCGGGCTGATCTGCTTCGTCGCGGGCGCGGCGATCTCGCTCGTGATCGATTCGATGCTGCATCCGGTTGTGCGCAGCGCCGATCTGCGGCATGTCGGCGTGGGCCTCGTGGCCGACGCGTGCGCGCTTGGGCTGATGATGGCGGTGGCCGGTTCGGGAACGTGGATCGCGCGATGGCGTGGCGCGGTGGCGTAGGCGCGAGCGAGGGGCATGCGGCGCGGCAGGCGCCGCGCGGCGTCAGTGAGGTGAGCCGATACGGGAGCGGGGCGGGGCGGTTGCGTCGTCGGCTTCGGCGTCGTCGCGTTGGTCCTGCGCCGGGTCGTCGCGCTCCGCGAGGACCGCGTCGGCTTCGGCCGCGGCCCGGGCGGCGCGCATCGCGGTGCAGCGCTGCGCGTGCCGGATGTCCGACAGGATCCGCAAAAGCCGCGTCGTCTTGCTTTTCATCGTGCTCTCCCACCAGTGCGCATCTCGCGAAGCGGATGCATTGCCTGCAACCAGTGTAGGACGCGTTCGCGCACTTGGCGGGAGAATGTGGCGTGCAAGCCGCACGCCGAGGGATAGTACTTACTGCGCGGCGGCGACCTGCGCCTGCAGCGCTTCCTCGCGGCGCTCTTCCGCGCAGCGCTGATGCTGGCGCGACAGGCGGTTCATCAGCGGCAGCAGCAGCAGCGCGAGCAGCATGCCGATCGCGGCGAGCCAGCCGAGCTTCTCGAACAGCGACAGGTAGAGCGGCAGCGATTCGGTGGCCGGCAGTTCGTGCGACGGCATCTGCGCGAAGTTCGCGACGACGCTGCCCAGATACTGCGACACGCCCGTCGCGACGAAATACGCACCCATCATGAAGCCGCTCATGCGCGCCGGCACGTAGCGGGCGATCATCGCGAGGCCGAGGCCGCTCACCAGCAGCTCGCCGAGCGAGTACAGGCCGTAGCCCCACACCATGAACCACGACGACACGCGGCCGTCGACCGCATAGCGGCCGCTGATCGTGAACACCAGGTAGCCCGCGGCGACCGCGCCGAAACCGAGCGCGTACTTCGCGGCGACCGGCAGGTCGCGGCCGCCCTTCGCGACGGCGTTGTAGACCCACACGAGCACCGGGCTCAGCAGCATGATCCAGATCGGGTTCAGCGCCTGGAACTGCGCGGCGCTCCACGTGAACAGCGTCGTGCCGAACAGCATGAAGCGCGGGTCGACGTTGCGCAGCGCGAACAGCGTCAGCGACGTCGACATCTGCACGTAGAAGATGAAGAACAGGATCACCTGGCCGATCAGTACGAGCGCCGCGATCAGGCCCGCGCGCTCCGAGCGCTCCGACTTCGCGATCATGTACGCGAAGATCGCGAGGATCGCGAACGCGGCCGTCCACACGCTCGCGACCGCGAGCTGCTTGTGCTGCAGCACGTACAGCGTGATCAGCGCGAGCGCGACGCCGCCGGCCGCGACCGCGCCGAGGCGCTTCCAGCGGATCGGTTCGTCGTCCGGCTGCGAGCCGATGTGCGCGAGCGTACGGTGCATCAGCATGAAGTTGAGGATCGCGAGCAGCATGCCGCCGCAGCAGACCGCGAACGCGGTGTGCCAGCCCCAGTGATCCTTGATCCACGGCGTCGCGAGCATCGACACCGTCGAGCCGATGTTGACCGCCATGTAATAGATCGTGAACGCGCTGTCGATGCGCGCGTCGTCGCCTTCGTAGATGCGGCGCACGAGGTTTGCCGCGTTGGCCTTGAACAGGCCGTTGCCGACGACGATCACGCCGAGCGATGCGTACATGTACGCCAGGTGATCGTTCGGCACCGCGAGCATCAGATAGCCGGCGCACAGCACGGACGCGCCGATGATCATCGTGCGGCGCGCGCCGAGCACCTTGTCGCCGATCCAGCCGCCGATCGACGGCGCGGCGTAGACGAGTGCGGTGAACGCCCCCCAGGTCAGGTTCGCGTGGCTGTCGGTGAAGCCGAGGCGGTCGACCATGAAGAGGACCAGAAGCGCGGCCATGCCGTAGTAGCCGAAGCGCTCCCACATTTCGATGAGGAAGACCGTCGTGAACGATCGGGTCTGTGAAACAGGTGCGTGCATCATCAATCTCGTTTGAAACGGACGGCGCGGATCGCGCGTCGCCATGGGGGTCGAACTGGCGCCGGAGCACTGTGGCCGGGTAGGCTTGCGTCGGCGATGGAGCAGTCGGGCGGTTGGCCCGGGCCGGGGTCGGACTCCGCCCGACAAGGCGGAGCGCGGCCCCGACCGGCGCGCGAATGGTAACGTTTGCCGGTCCGGTGCGTCAGGTCCGCGCCACTTAGGGAAACTCCCGATGTGGCAGCAGCTTTCAGGAACATTTGTCTCATCATCTACTTGTAAGCTTGACGCCCGTTCTCCGCAGATTCCCGGAGAGCCGCTTGCAGCTTGCCTGTGAAGCCGGCGAGTCTGGCAAGATAGCGCGTCGTTTCGCTCGCTTCGGGCCCTGTTTAGTGCACCGGGCTCAACGCCGAAGGCGTGTGCGAACCCGAAGATTAAGCTATCTCGTATTAACTTAGTTACTTTCCATCAAACATTTTTTGACGACCACTTTTCGGCCTGCTATGGTTCCCCCCACTGAAAACTCGCGATCGGCAGACGCTGTCGCACTCGGCAGCAAGATTCGCGCGTTGCGCCAACGTCTGAAGCGCACGCTCGACGACACGGCTACCGCCGCGGGGATTTCGAAGCCGTTTCTGTCTCAAGTCGAGCGCGGGCTCGCGTCGCCGTCGCTGACGTCGCTGGCCGGTATCGCGCACGCGCTCGGTGTGACGGTGCAGTACTTCGTGGATACGCCGAGCGAGGAACGCTCGGTTTGCCGAGGCGATCAGTTGCGCTTCTTCGGGTTTGCCGATTCGGCGAACCTGTTCGCGAGACTGACCAACGTGTCCGAAGGGCGCCAGCTGGAGGCGATCCTCGTGAGGATGCCGCCGGGGCAGAAACGGTCGGAGGTGACGACACATGCAGGAGAGGAGTTCCTGTACGTGATTGAAGGGGAAGTGTCGCTGACGCTGGAAGGCAAGACGTTCGTCCTGCAGGCCGGCGACAGTTCGCACTATCAGTCGACGGTCCCGCACAGCTGGGTCAACACCGCGAAGATCGAGTCGGTGGTGGTCTGGGTCGGTACGCCGCGACTGTTCTAACGCACGGGTATTCCTTCGTTTCTTCGACGGAATGCCCGTCGAAAGAAATGTAAGGAATACTAACATGCAATACGAGAACCACGGGCCTCCTCGATCGCTGCACCCGTCAGCGTCTCACGCGTAATCCGCGGCATCCGCCGCGCGACGCTCACCGAACAACCTTCTCAAGACTGCCACGATGAAATCCTTGCATGCCATGTCGGCCGTGCTGGCCGCGCTCGCCCTGACGCCCGTCGCCCACGCCGTAACCGTTCCGTCGAACGTCGCGCTCGCTCCCCAACAGGACCTGACGCGCCAGGTGCCGGCCGAAGTCGAGTCGCTCGACCCGGCGCACATCGAATCGTGGACCGGCAACACGATCGGCCTGGACCTGTTCGAAGGGCTCGCACGCATCGATGCGGCCGGCCAGGTCGTGCCGGGCGTCGCGCTGTCGTGGGAACGCAAGACGCCGCAGACGTGGATCTTCAAGCTTCGCCACGACGCGAAGTGGAGCAACGGGCAGCCGGTGACGGCCGCCGATTTCGTCTATTCGTGGCAGCGCCTCGTCGATCCGAAGACGGGCTCGAAATACACGATCCTCGTCGAGTTCATCAAGAACTCGAAGGACATCATCGCCGGCAAGGCCGCGCCGTCGACGCTCGGCGTGCGCGCCGTCGATCCGTACACGCTCGAGGTGACGACCGACGTGCCGGTCGCGTTCTTCCCCGAACTGACCGCGATGGCGCCGCTCGCGCCGGTGAACAAGGACGTGGTCGCGAAATTCGGCGACGCATGGACGCGCCCGGGCAATATCGTCAGCAACGGCGCGTACCAGCTCGTCGACTGGCAGCCGAACAACCGCATCGTGGCGACGAAGGACGCGAAGTACTGGAACGCGTCGAAGGTCGTGATCAACAAGGTCACGTACCTGCCGATCGAAAGCGACGAAACCGCGATGCGCATGTACCAGGCCGGCCAGATCGACTACAGCTACTCGATTCCGTCGGGCATCTTCCAGCAGGTGAGCAAGCAGTTCGGCGGCGAACTGCGTCCGGGCCTGCAGCTCGCGACCTACTACTACTACCTGAACAACAGCGACGCGGCGCTGAAGGACAAGCGCGTGCGCCAGGCGCTGTCGATGGTGATCGATCGCGACGTGCTGACGTCGAAGCTCACGCAGGCCGGCGAGAAGCCGATGTACGGGCTGATGCCGAACGGCACGAAGGGCGTGCAGCCGTTTACGCCGGAATGGGCGTCGTGGCCGATGGCCAAGCGCATCGCGACCGCGAAGGACCTGCTGAAGCAGGCCGGCTATTCGGACGCGAAGCCGCTGTCGTTCACGCTCACGTACAACACCAACGACCTGCACAAGAAGGTCGCGCTGTTCACCGCATCGGAATGGCGCACGAAGCTCGGCATCACCACGAAGCTCGAGAACGTCGAGTTCAAGGTGCTGATGAAGCAGCGGCACGACGGCAAGGTGCAGATCGCGCGCGACGGCTGGTTCGCCGACTACAACGACGCGATGACCTTCTTCGACCTGATCCGCTGCGGCAGCTCGCAGAACACCGTCGGCTATTGCAACAAGCAGATGGACGCGCTCGTCGACGAAGGCAACCAGAAGCTCGACGACAAGGCGCGCGTCGCGCTGCTCACGCAGGCGCACGACATGGCGATGAACGACACGCCGATGGTGCCGCTGTTCCAGTATTCGGCCGACCGTCTCGTGAAGCCCTACGTGGGCGGCTATTCGCTGAAGAACGTGATCGACATGCGTGCTTCGCAGGACATGTACCTGATCAAGCACTGAGCGGAGCGATCATGCTGGCCTACGCATTGAGGCGCACGTTGTGGGCGGTGCCGACGATCCTCGCGGTTATCACCGTCTGCTACCTGCTGCTGCATTTCACGCCCGGCGGCCCGTTCGATACGGAGAAGCAGCTGTCCGCCGCGACGCTCGCGAACCTGAACGCGAAGTATCACCTCGACGAGCCGCTGTGGAAGCAGTACCTGCTGTATCTCGGCTCGCTGCTGCACGGCGATCTCGGCCCGTCGTTCCGCTACGTCGACTGGTCGGTGAACGATCTCGTGAAGAAGGCGCTGCCCGTGAGCCTCGGCGTGGGCGGCGTGTCGATCCCGATCTCGATCGTGGTCGGCGTGCTGCTCGGCACCGTCGCGGCCGTGCGCCGCGACAGCGTGATTGATCGCTTCGTGATGCTGATCGGCAACTTCGGCAACGTCGTGCCGCCGTTCGTGCTCGGCCCGGTGCTGGTGTGGATCTTCGCGATCCTGCTGAAGACGTCGGCCGGCAACGGCTGGCTGCCGGCGGGCGGCTGGGGCGACGGCGGCTGGCAGTACCGGCTGCTGCCGATCGTGCTGCTCACCTTCATCAACGTGTCGCTGCTCGCGCGCGTGATGCGCGGCTCGATGATCGAGACGCTGTCGAGCAACTACATCCGCACCGCGCGCGCGAAGGGCCTGCCGGGCTCGACGATCGTGCTGCGCCACGCGCTCAAGCCCGCGCTGATGCCGGTCGTGTCGCTGTTCGGCACGGTCTGCATCACGTCGATCACGGCGGCCGTCGTCACCGAATCGGTGTTCGCACTGCCCGGCCTCGGGCAACTTGTCGTGAACGGCGCCATCAACCGCGACTACACGCTGGTGCTCGGCCTCGTCGTGCTGACGACCGTTTTCGCGGTGCTGTTCAACCTGCTGGTCGACCTCGCGTACGCGTGGCTCGATCCGCGCATCCGTTATTGAGCGAGGCACAGCGATGACTCCGACCACTCCCGTCGTCGGCCTGCCCGTGCAGACCGATTCGCCGCCGCGTTCGCGCTCGCCGCTCGAGCTCGCGTTCGCGCGCTTCCTTCACAACCGCGCGGCCGTGTTCAGCCTCGTGCTGCTCGCGTTGATCGCGCTCGCCTGTTTCGTCGGCCCGTGGCTGCTCGCAGCCGATCCCGCCGCGAGCGACTGGGCCTCGATCAGCCTGCCGCCGACCTGGGCGAACCAGCACTGGTTCGGCACCGACGAGCTCGGCCGCGACCTGCTCGTGCGCACGCTGATTGGCGGCCGCGTATCGATCGAGGTCGGCTTGCTCGGCACGCTCGTGTCGGGCCTGTTCGGCGTCGCGTGGGGCGCGACCGCGGGCTTCGCGGGCGGCCGCGTCGACTCCGTGATGATGCGCATCGTCGACATGATGTACGCGATCCCGTACCTGCTGATCGCGATCCTGATGATGACCCTGTTCGGCCGCTCGTTCATGCTGGTCGTGCTGACCATCAGCGCGTTCTCGTGGATCGACATGGCGCGCGTCGTGCGTGGCCAGACGCTGTCGCTGCGCAACCGCGAGTTCGTCGATGCGGCGCGCGCGATCGGCGTGTCGCCGGCGTCGATCGTGCTGCGTCACGTCGTGCCGAACCTGCTCGGCGTGGTCGTCGTGTACGCGACGGTCTCGGTGCCCAATATCGTGCTGACCGAATCGGTGCTGTCGTTCCTCGGCCTTGGCGTGCAGGAACCGATGACGAGCTGGGGCGTGCTGATCCAGGACGGCGCGCAGAAACTGGAATCGATGCCGTGGCTGCTGCTGGCCCCGGCCGTCATGCTGTGCGTGACGCTCTACTGCGTGAACTTCGTCGGCGACGGCCTGCGTGACGCGCTCGACCCGAAGGATCGCTGAGATGACTGCACTACTCGAAGTCGACAACCTCGGCGTGCGCTTCACGCGCAAGGACGCGCCGCCGATCGACGCCGTGAATGGCGTGTCGTTCTCGCTCGAAGCCGGCAAGACGCTCGGCATCGTCGGCGAATCGGGCTCGGGCAAGAGCCAGACCGTGATGGCGCTGCTCGGCCTCCTGGCCGGCAACGGCACGACGACCGGCACCGCACGCTACCGCGGCGACAACCTGCTCGACATGGATACGCGCGCGCTGAACGCGGTGCGCGGCGACCGGATCGCGATGATCTTCCAGGATCCGATGACGTCGCTCAACCCGTTCCTGACGATCGAGCGGCAGATGACGGAGACGCTGCAGCTGCATCGCAAGCTGTCGCGCAAGGCAGCGATCAAGCGCGCGATCGAGGCGCTCGAATCGGTGCGCATTCCCGATGCGGCGCGCCGCATCCGCATGTATCCGCACGAGTTCTCGGGCGGCATGCGGCAGCGCGTGATGATCGCGATGGCGCTCTTGTCCGAACCGGAAATCCTGATCGCGGACGAGCCGACCACCGCGCTCGACGTGACCGTGCAGGCGCAGATCATCGACCTGCTGCGCGAGCTGAACCGCGAGCGCGGCACCGCGATCGTGCTGATCACGCACGACATGGGCGTGGTCGCCGGCCTCGCCGACGACGTGATGGTCATGTACGCGGGCCGCACCGTCGAATACGCGCCGGCCGAATCGATCTTCGCGGCGCCGTCGCATCCGTACACGATCGGGTTGCTCAACGCACTGCCGCGCCTGACCGACGCGGACGATGCGCCGCTCGTCGCGATTCCCGGCAACCCGCCGATGCCCGGCACCGCGCCGGCCGGCTGTGCGTTCGCGAAGCGCTGCACGTATGCGGAAGAACGCTGCGCCGCCGCGCGCCCGGCGCTCGAAACCTATGGCGCCATGGGCGCGGTGCGCGCGTGCCACCGCCCGGTGGCCGATCTGACGGGAGGTCTGCGATGAGCGTCGATGAACGCCGCCAAGCCGGCGCGACGGACGACACGCTGCTGTCCGTCGAGAATCTGAAAGTGCATTTTCGCGTGCCGCTCGGCGGCTATCCGTGGTCGCCGAAGGGCACGCTGCGCGCGGTCGACGGCGTGTCATTCGACGTCAGGCGCGGCGAGACGGTCGGGCTCGTCGGCGAATCGGGCTGCGGGAAATCGACGCTCGCGCGCGCGTTGATCGGCCTCGTTCCGATGACGGCCGGCACCGTGAAATGGCGCGGCCAGACCATGGCGCCCGATCACCTGCGCGGCACCGCGATGCGGCGCGAAGTGCAGATGATCTTCCAGGATCCGCTCGCGTCGCTCGACCCGCGCATGACGATCGAGCAGGTCGTCGCGGAGCCGCTCGTCACGCACCAGCCTGGCCTCGGCCGCACCGAAGTGCGCCGCCGCGTGATCGCGATGCTCGAACGCGTCGGCCTGAACGCGCATCACCTGCTGCGTTATCCGCATGAATTTTCCGGCGGGCAGTGCCAGCGCGTCGGCATTGCGCGCGCGCTGATCGGCGAGCCGCAGCTCGTGATCTGCGACGAACCCGTCTCGGCGCTCGACGTGTCGATCCAGGCGCAGATCGTGAACCTGCTGCGCGATCTGCAGCGCGAACTGTCGTTATCCTATCTGTTCGTCGCGCACGACCTGGCGGTGGTGAAGGCCATCAGCCAGCGCGTGCTCGTGATGTATCTCGGCCGCGTGATGGAGTTCGGCACGCGGCATGACGTGTACGGCGTGCCGCAACACCCGTACACGAAGGCGCTGCTCGATGCGGCGCCGACGCCGGAGCCGGCGCGCGAGCGTGCTCGCCGTCCGATGCTGCTGGCGGGCGAGATGCCCTCGCCGCTCAACCCGCCGTCCGGCTGCGCGTTCCGCACGCGCTGCCCGGTCGCGATCGACGCGTGCGCGCAGGACGTGCCGCTGCCGGAAGTGCGGCAGGGATCGGCGGCGCGCGTCGCGTGCATCCGCGCGGGCGCGGTGTGATGTGAAGTGACGCAGCAAACATAACCAAGGCAGGTCAACAGGGGTAGGTGCGGCGCGAACGATCTTCGCGCCGCGGGTACAGGCGCGCCCTTAGCCGGGCTCGCCGGGGGGCCGGGAGCGGATCGCAACCGGTGTGGACGATATCAACACAAGACGAGAATTATTACGATGAAAAAGCAGAAGACGATCGGGACGGCATCGAAGATGCTGCTCGCATGGGGACTGCCGGCGCTCGCAGGCGTCTCGCTGACGGGCGTCGCGCACGCCGACGACGCGGCGAGCGCGCCGCTGACGGTCGCGCAAGCCGCGCCCGCTGCCGGTACCGGCGCAACCGTTGCGCAGGCAACGACTCCGAACGCCGTTGTCAACGCCGAGGCGACCCAGGCCGTCACGCCGCCCGACGAGCCGTCGGCGCAGTCGAAATCGAACGGCTTCATTGCCGACAGCCATCTCGACTTCCTGTTCCGCAACTATGCGGACGTGCTCGACGCCAAGGGCGGGCCGCATCGCCATGCGTGGATCCAGGGCGCGATGGCGAACTTCGAGTCGGGCTATACGACCGGCCTGATCGGGATCGGCTTCGATGCGTCGTTGTATGCAGCGCTGAAGCTCGACGGCGGTCAGGGCGCCGGCAGCATGGTGCACATCGCGAAGGGCGGCGGCGGCGGCAACCAGCTCGCGTGGGCCTACCCGGGCATCTACGACGTCAAGGCGCGCATTTCGAACACGGTGGTCAAGTACGGTCTGCAGGCCGTCGACAATCCGTTCATGGAGCAGCACGACAACCGTGCGCTGCCGCCGACGTTCCTCGGCGCGACGCTCGTCAGCAACGAATTCAAGAACGTGATGCTCGAGGCTGGCAGCTTCACGAAGACCGACGCGCGCGGCCATACGACGCTCACCAACCTGACGACGCAATACGGCGGCACGCGCATCAATCGCCTGACCTATGTCGGCGGCACGTGGGACTACTCGCCGAACGGCGAAGTCGCGCTGTACGCGAACCAGGCCGACGACGTGTGGCACCAGTACTACGCGTCGGTGAAGCACAGCATCGGCAGCCCGCAGACGATCAAGTGGACCGGCTTCGGCAACGTCTATTCGACGCACGACACGGGCGATGCGCTGCAAGGCAAGATCAACAACAACGCGTACAGCCTGTCGCTGGCGGCCCAGCATGGCCCGCACGAGCTGCTGCTGGGCTTCCAGCAAGTGCTCGGCGACCAGTTCTTCGACTACCTGAACGAAACGAACGGCATCTTCCTGACCAACTCGATGGACGTCGACTACAACGCCCCGCACGAGAAATCGCTGCAGTTGCGTTACACGTTCTACGGCAAGGAAGCGGGCCTGCCGGGCTTCAAGGCGATGGTGTGGGGCGTGACGGGCTGGGGGGCGGACGGCAGCGCGGGCGCGGCGAACGACCCGAGCAAGTCGAGCATCTACTGGAGCAACGGTGCGCCGGTGCAGGGCCGTCACCACGAGTTCGGCTTCATCCCGTCGTACACGTTCCAGAGCGGCAAGCTGAAGAACACGAAGGTCACGTTCATCGCGATGTGGCACAACGGCTCGGCACACTACTCGGACGCGTCGAACACCGAGTACCGTCTGGTCGTGAACCTGCCGCTGCACGCGTTCTGACGGAAGGGGGCGCAAGGCCCCCAGTCTCGCACGGCCGGCCTGCGATCGGTGCGATCAGGCCGGCTTGTGCCATCCCGCGACAGGATCGCTCCCGGCGGGCGTTTCTTCCACGAGCGACGTGAGCTGGCGGCCCGTATCGCGCCATGCGTCGAGGCCGCCGCGCAGCGCGAGCGCATCGGTGAAGCCTGCATCGAGCAGACGCTTCGCCATCAGCGCGGCCGTCACCTCGTTCGGGCACGAGCAATACACGACGAACTTCTGCGTGAGCGGATAGCGCGCGACGATGTCGGCGATCTGGCGCTCGTCGGCGAACTGCGCACCGGGAATCGCGAACGGGTCGAGCTTGCGGTGCTCGGGCGAGCGGACGTCGAGCACCACCGGGGCGGCGGTGTCGCGCAGCAGCACGTCGAGCTCGTCGACGCCGATCCGCGCGTTCGCGAGCTGGCGGATCAGCGCGCGGCGGCGCATCCACCGCACGGCCGCATAGATGGCGAGCAGTGCGACGATGACGAGCAGCACCGCACGGCCGAGACGGCTCGCGCCGGCGAACAGCCAGTCGATCTGCCGGTAGAACACGAGGCCGGCTACCAGCCCGACGATCGTCCACAGTGCGGCGCCGAGCGCGTCGTAGCCGGCGAACGTGCGATAGCGCGTGCCGAGCGCACCGGCCATCGGTACCGACACCAGCGACAATCCGGGAATGAAGCGCGCGACCGCGAGCACGCGCACGCCGTAGCGGCCGAAGAAGCGTTCGGTCTTTTTCACGCAGGTATCGCGCGACAGCGACAGCCGACAGATCGTCTTCAGCGTCGTGCCGCCGTACCGCCGCCCGGCGACGTACCAGACCGTGTCGCCGATCAGCGCGCCGAGCACCGACAGCACCACGACCGTCACGAGCTGGGAGCCGATCATCGCCGGATGCATCGCCGACATCGCGCCGAACAGCACGAGCGTCGGCATCGCGGGCACCGGCAGGCCGATGGCCGCCGCGAGCACGTTGGCGAACACGAGAAGCGGCCCGTACTGGGCGACGAGGTCACGTAGGAGCATGACGGCTGGCCGAAAAGGGAAACGCGTGGCGGGAAATGCAGATGGGCCGATTATCGGCCTTTTTCAACGCAGCGGCGGGAATGATGCAAAGCGCCTGACGGCGGCAGGGGGATGTGGGTGAGCCAGCGCATTGCACGCGGCTCACCGTTCGGAATCAGGAGGGCGTGCGGGCGAGCGATGCGGCGCCGTGATTTTCGCCGGGCAGCTCGGCGCCGTGCGAGCGGATCGCCGCGATCAGTTCGGCTGGGGTGATCTCGTAGCGGACTTCGCGGTGGATGCCGGGCTTGCGTTCGTCGATCTCGATCAGCAGCACGCTCTTGCCGTCGCCGGTCGCTTCGAGCCGGAGCGAGCGCAGTTCGCGGCCATCGGCCGCGTCGTGTTCGGTGAGCAGGGTCATTGCCCCGGATGAGCCGGTAGTGCGCATCGAACCTATCCTCGTGTCGTGGATGCCTTGGCGGCAAAGATGTCTTTGTTGAATACGGCTTGACGCAGTTTAACGCGAACGGGCCGCAACACGGAGCATTTTCGTGGCGGTGAAATGAGGGCTGAACCACCGATCCTTCTGATGTTTGAGCCGCGCCGGGCGGGCGTCTGCACCGGATCGGGCGCCGGCCGAAACCGGTGCCCGAGCGGCGTTCTCGGCCGTGCCGACACGGGCGGCGACGCGCGCTGCGCCGCGCGTCGCCGCGGCGGCGTCAGAAGCGGTCGGCGAGCCCCATCGCCGGGTCGCTGACCGAGTGCCGGCCGGTTTCCACGCGGCCGGCCAGGCGGCGCGAGAAGCTCGCGTCGCTGTCGGCGGTGACGATGAAGTCGTACCAGTAGCCGGTCGAGTCGAGCTTCCAGTGCAGTTCGGACTGGTCGCCGGCGTGCACCGTGACGGTCCACGTGGTGCCGGCGCCATGGCCGTTGCCCCGACCCTGGTCGTTACCGTTTTCGTTGTCGCGGCCATGGCCGTGGTCGTCGTTTCCGCCGTGTCCGGACAGCGGCCCGTAGACCTGGTTCGACTTCACCGTGAAGCGCACCGTGCCGCCGCCGTCGTTGCGCAGCCGCAGGTGCAGGTTGCCGCTCGCGCCCGCATAGCCGACGCGTACTTCCGGATGCGGTGCGCGCGCGCCGGCCAGGCGGCTCAGGTCGCCGGTGAAGCGGCGGTGATAGCCGTTCGGGCCGAGCACCCACAGGTCATATTTACCGCCATCGTCGGCGCGCGCGGCCCAGTCGCCGTGCAGCGTCTTGCCGGGCTCGACGACGTAGCGCCGCGGCAGCCGGTCGAGGTGCAGCTTGTCATAGACGTGAAACACGGCGGCGGCGCGGCCGGTGTTCGCGAACTTCAGCGTGACCGTGCCGGCGCCGGCATCGGTGCGTGCGCTCGCGTGCAGTTCGTACGGCAACGCGCGCGACGGGCGCACGCCGGTCGCCTGCGCGGGCAGCGCGGGCGTCGCGGGCGGCACGATTTTCGGCGCGGTTTGCTGCGCGGCGCTCAGCGCGTCGACCTGGCTTTTCGTCGTACGGCCCGCGAGCGTCGGCAGCGGCTCGTTGTTCGGCGTGCGGAAATTGAACGCGCTCGTCAGGTCGCCGCACACCGCGCGGCGGTACGCGCCGATCTGCGGCTCCGCGACGCCGAAGCGCGCCTCGAGGAAGCGCAGCGTCGACGTATGGTCGAACACCTGCGAGTTGACCCAGCCGCCGCGGCTCCACGGCGACACGATCCACATCGGCACGCGCGGGCCCGGGCCGTACGGACGGCCGTCGGTTGCCGGCTGGCTCGACGTGGCCGGCGTGAAGTCGTGATACTCGACCGCGACGTCGGCGGCCGACAGCGTATGGCCGCCCGCGAGCGTGCCGTCGGCGTTGCGCGACGGCACGGCCGGCGACGGCATGTGGTCGAAGAAGCCGTCGTTCTCGTCGTAGTTGACCAGCAGCACGGTCTTGCTCCAGACCTCCGGGTTCGCCGTCAGCGCGTCGAGCACGGCCTGCACGTACCAGCCGCCCTGCGCGGGGCTCGACGGCCCCGGGTGCTCGCTGTACGCGGACGGCGGGATGATCCACGACACTTCCGGCAGCTTGCCGTTGCGGATGTCGTCGCGGAACGTTTCGAGAAAGCCGTACGGCATCGTGTTGCCGAAGCCCTTCGCGAGCGGGCTCAGCGGATCGTCGATCGCGGGGTCGTAGAACGCGCCGGCCGCCGTCACCGGCTGCGTGATATCGGTCGACGCGACGTACGCGGGCCGGCGTGCGGCCGGCATCTGCTCGATCGCCGCGCGCCAGTGGCGGAAGCTCATCATCTCGTTGCAGCCGAAGTTGTCGATCAGGCTCTGGTAGACCTTCCAGCTCACGCCCGCCCCTTGCAGCCGGTCGGCATAGGTCGTCCAGGTCCAGCCCTGGCTTGACGGGCCGATGTCGTTGCCGCCGTTGAACTGGTTGTTCAGCGCGGCGATCTTCACGCGGCTGCCGTCGGCCGGGCTGATGCCGTTCGGGCCGTTGGTGCCGCTCCAGTAGAACAGGCGGTTCGCGATCGTGCCCGTGTGCATCCCGCAGTGATAGTGGTCGCACAGCGTGAACGCATCGGCGAGCGCGCGCTGGAACGGCACTTCGGCCGCGTCGTAATAGCCCATCGACAGCGGCGTCTTCGCGTCCGGCCAGCGGTTCATCCGGCCGTGATCCCACGCGGCCTGCGCGTCGGCCCACGTGTGCGGCGTGCCGCCCGCGCGCTGCGCGTTGCCTTGGCGCGCGTCGAGGTGATACGGCGTCACGGTCGCGGCGGGCGCCGCCTTCGTGTACGTCTGATAGAACACGTCGCGGCCGTTCGGCGACGGCACCGCGAAGCGGTCGCCATAGCCGCGCACGCCCTTGAACGTGCCGAAGTAGCTGTCGAACGCGCGGTTCTCCATCATCAGCAGCACGACGTGCTTGACGTCCTGGATGGTCCCCGTTTCATGGAAGGCGGGAATGGCGAGCGCGCGGCGAATGCTCGGCGGAAACGCGGACAGCGCGGCGGCGGCGAGGCCGGAGCCGGCGGTCTGCTGAAGGAATTTGCGGCGTGACGTCATGGCGTTCGGATCCTGTGAAGGTGGGAGCGTTCGTGAGTTCGTCCGGCGGTGCCCGCGCGTGGTCCCGCCCCGGGACGATCCGCGATGCGTGCGTGTTCGGGGCATCGGCCGTGCGTCGCGGCGGTGCGCGTATCGCGCCCGACGCGCGACGTTGCGCGAATACTGCGGCCTTGCCGTCGCGATCCTGTGCGCCGCACGCTCGTGATGCGCGGGGCAGGTGCCGGCACACACCGTCCCGGCGCATGGCCGGGCTGAGGCGGCGCCCAGTCTAGGGACACGACATGACGTCGACGTGATGAAGAAATGACATCGCGTGTCGCGTGCGTGACGTTGTGTGCGCAACGATTCGTTCAAGCGCGAATGCGAGGCCGAGTACGGTAAGAAATTACCGATCGTCGCAGGGGCGACCGGTCGGAATTTTCCGGATGTTGCGAGGACGGCACACGCGCGTTTCGTTGCGGATGCAACCTGACGTGCGCCGGTGTGACGCCCATGTTTCAAATGCGTGAAATCGGCTAAGCTCGACGCGTTGCTGCGCACGTGCGCAGTCCGCGCGTTCGGCGCGACTTTTCGGAACCGGCCCACCCATGACCGATATCAGGATCCGGCACAGCGAGACGCACGACGTCGACGCGATCCGGCAGATCGCCGCGCATCCCGCGGTGTACACGAATACGTTGCAGCAGCCATTTCCGTCGCTCGAGAAATGGCGGAAGCGGCTCGACGACGTGCGCGAGCACGGCGTGAGCCTCGTTCCCGAAATCGACGGTACGGTGGTCGGCCATCTCGGCCTGCATCCCGAGCCGAATCCCCGCCGGCGCCACGCGGCGGCGCTCGGCATGATGGTCGACGCGGCCCATCACGGGCGCGGCATCGGCGGCCGGCTGCTCGCGGCCGCGATCGATCTCGCGGAGAACTGGCTGAACATCACGCGTCTCGAGCTGACCGTGTTTACCGACAACCGAGCGGCGATCGCACTCTACGAGCAACACGGTTTCCGCATCGAAGGCGAATCGCCGGATTACGCGTTGCGCGACGGCGTGCATGCGTCCGTGTATCACATGGCCCGCATCAGGACGCGGCAATGAAGGGCCGGCCGTCGCGGACGTGACGGCACGCGGCCGCGGCGCCGCGCGTCATATTCAATCGAGAATTCGTTCGTTTTCCTTCGGCTATACCTGTCGTATCTTCAAACGATTTGCCGGTCGCTGCGGCCGGCTTCGTGTTTCCGTATCGATGCATGCGCGGCGCTGCATGGCGTTCGGCCTCATCGCCATCGCATCGCGGCCCTCGTTGCGCGCGCGGCATCCCCCTGAAACCGTCCTTTTCAACGGAATCTGCTTCGATGAAAACCGTTCTCCGCAATCTCACCGCCGCCTGCCTGTTCGCTGCCGCCGGTGCGGCGCTTGCCGCTGCCGCGCCCGGGGGCGTCCAGGCGGCGAACGCAGCGCCCGACGGCGCGCATCTGCCGCCCGGCATCGCGTGGCAACACGGCGACGTCGATGCCGCGTTCGCGCTCGCGAAGCGCGAGGGCAAGCCGCTGCTGCTGTACTGGGGCGCGGTATGGTGTCCGTCGTGCAACCAGGTGAAGTCGACGATCTTCAGCCAGCAGGCATTCAAGGCACGTTCGTCGTTCTTCGTGCCCGTGTATCTCGACGGCGATACCGAAAGCGCGCAGAAGCTCGGCGAGCGTTTCAAGGTGCACGGCTATCCGACGATGATCCTGTTCCGCCCCGACGGCACCGAAGTGACGCGGCTGCCGGGCGAAGCCGATCTCGACCGCTACATGCAGGCGCTGTCGCTCGGGATGACGGCCGCGCATCCGGTGCGGCAGACGCTCGCGACGGCGCTGAAGAACGGCGCGTCGCTGACGCCGGACGAATGGCGCCTGCTGGCCGACTATTCGTGGGATACCGACGGCGCGTTGCCGGTGCCGGCCGATCGCGTCGCCGAGACGCTGCAGTCGCTTGCGCAACGCGCCCGGGCGGCGGGTGCGAAAGCCGAATCGGCGCGCTTCGCGCTGAAGTCGGCGGTGGTCGCCGCGTCGGACGACCCGGCGCAGGCCGGTGCGCTCGACAAGGCCGCGCTTGCCGATTCGCTGCGCACGGTGCTGCACGATCCCGCGCTGTCGCGGGCCGATTCGGACGTGCTGGTCGCGGCGCCTGCGCGCGTGGTCGCGTATCTCGGCGGCGACGACGCGCAGCGCACGAAGTTGCGCGGCGCGTACGACACGGCGCTGGCGCGCCTGTCGACCGACGGCACGCTGTCGTCGATCGATCGGCTGATGGCGTTGCACGGCCGCGTGCTGCTCGCGCGCGGCGACGCGCGCAAGGGCGCACCGTCCGCCGCACCGGCGCTCGCCGACACCGCGCGCAAACAGATCGCCGCGTCGGTGCAGCGCGCGGCGAACGCGTACGAGCGGCAGGCGCTCGTCAGCGAAGGCGCGGACACGCTGACCGACGCAGGGCTGTACGACGAATCGGATGCGTTACTGAAGGCCGAGCTGCCGCGTTCGTCCACGCCGTACTACTTCATGTCGGGGCTGGCCGCGAACGCGAAGGCGCGCGGCGACAAGGCGGCCGCGCTCGACTGGTATCGCAAGGCGTACGACGCAGCGAACGGGCCGGCGACGAAGCTGCGCTGGGGCGCGACTTATTTTGCGAATGCGGTCGAACTGGCGCCGGACGATTCGGCGCGCATCGAAGGGATTGCGGCCAGTGTGCTCGCGCAGGCCGACAAGACCCGGGACGCGTTCTACGGCGCGAACCTGCGCGCGCTCACCAAGGTCGTCACGCAACTGAACCGCTGGCGCGGCAGCGGCGCGCACGATGCGTCGGTCAGGTCGGTCGTGAAGCAGTTCGACGGCGTGTGCGGGAAGCTGCCGGCGGGTGATCCGCAGGCGGCGGCGTGCGCGAAGCTGATCCAGCCCGTGAAGGCGTAACGGCGCACGGAGGGATCGCCGGGCGGGCCGACGATTACCGGCCCGACTCCGACGACGCGCCGCGATCGCTGCCGTATCCGGCGTCGTGCTGACGGGCGATCTTCGCTTCGGCGGATACGATGCTGGCCGGATAGAACCAGTCGCTCGACTGGAAGCCGGCCTGCTTGAGCGCCTTGACTTCGGCGTGGACCTGCGCACGCGTGAGCGGCGGATTCGACTGGGCCTGCGCGGCGAACGGGGCCGAGACGGCCAGCGCGATGGCAATGGCTTGGATCAGGCGTTTCATGATGGGGACCTCCACGATTTCCGGTGAATCGCGGCGCTTCGTTCGTCGAAGCGCCGCGAGCGTTGAAACCAGTGTAGGCCGGGGCGGGCGCCTGAAAAATGCGATCGCGCCCAACGCAGTGTTTTGCTGCGGGTAACAATGGGTGGGTGATGGCTCGGACGACGGCCGGCGTGTCGATTTGGCGCAGGGAAATGAAAATCGGACCGGATGCGCTTGCCGGAATCCGTTCCAGTGCGCATGCGGTCCGATCCTGAAAGGCGAGAAGGCGGCGCACGAAACGCCGCCCCGATGCCAAGGCTTACACGAGCCCCGTCGCGTAGTACACGGCGATCACGAAGAATACCGCGAGCGTCTTGATGACGGTGACCGCGAAGATGTCGCGATACGACTCGCGGTGCGTGAGGCCCGTGACGGCGAGCAGCGTGATGACCGCGCCGTTGTGCGGCAGCGTATCCATGCCGCCGCTCGCCATCGCGACGACCCGGTGCAGCACGTCCATCGGGATGTTGGCCGCCTGCGCGCCCTTGATGAACAGGTCCGACATCGCGGCGAGCGCGATGCTCATGCCGCCGGACGCGGAGCCAGTGATACCCGCGAGCGAGCTGACCGACACGGCTGCGTTGACGAGCGGGTTCGGGATGCTCTTCAGCGCATCGCTGACGACGAGGAAGCCCGGCAGCGCGGCGATCACGCCGCCGAAGCCGTATTCCGACGCGGTGTTCATCGCGGCGAGCAGCGCGCCGGCGACGGCGGCCTTCGAGCCGGCCGCGAAGCGATCGCTGACGCGCTTGAATGCGGTCAGCACGACCAGCACGATCCCGAGCAGCAGCGCGGCCTCGACCGACCAGATCGCGACGACCGTCTTGATCGACGTCGTGACCGGCGCGTGCACGCCCGGCAGCACTTCCGGCGCGACCGTGTAAGACGCGGCGCCGTACCACTGCGGGATCAGCTTCGTGAATGCGAAGTTCGACACGCCGACGAGGATCAGCGGCAGGATCGCCAGCGCGGGATGCGGCAGCGCCGTTGCCTCGACGCGCTCCGGCTCGTTGACGAGCGACGTGCCGTAGCCTTCGCCCTTCGCCATCGCCGAACGGCGGCGCCATTCGAGATACGCGAGGCCGACGACGATGATGAACAGCGAGCCGATCGTGCCGAGCGCGGGCGCGGCCCAGGCAGTCGTCTTGAAGAACGTGGTCGGGATGATGTTCTGGATCTGCGGCGTGCCGGGCAGCGAATCCATCGTGAACGAGAACGCGCCGAGTGCAATCGCGCCGGGCATCAGCCGTTTCGGGATGTTGCTCTGACGATAGAGTTCGGCCGCGAACGGATAGACCGCGAACACCACGACGAACAGCGATACGCCGCCATAGGTGAGCAGCGCGCACACCGCGACGATCACCGCATTCGCGCGCGAGCGGCCGATGTAGCGGATTGCCGCATGGACGATCGACTCGGAGAACCCGGACAGTTCGATCACCTTGCCGAACACGGCGCCGAGCATGAAGACCGGGAAATACAGTTTGACGAAGCCGACCATCTTCTCCATGAAGATGCCGGAGAAGACCGGTGCGACGGCGGCGGGTTCGGTCAGCAGCACCGCTCCGAGCGCGGCGATCGGCGCGAACAGGATCACGCTGTAGCCGCGATACGCGGCAAACATCAGGAACGCCAGCGCGGCGAGGACGATCACGAAAGACAAGGGAGTCTCCTAATGGCTTTGGTTGTTGTTCGATCGCGCGGTGCGCCGCGGACCGGCTCAGGTTCGTGCAGGTTTCGTGCCATCGGCCGGATTGCGCCGCCGGACATGGGTCCGCTTGCGGCCGGCGGGCTCGCGCCGGTGCAGGTCTGACGATTCTACATAAAACGTCTCCATCCGGAGACGTTTTAGCCATCCGGTCGACCGTCGAAATCGTGCAGGGCTTTCCCGGACAACGCATTGCGGCGTGTCTCCGGAGTGAGATAATCCGTCTCGTTCCGGAGACATCCGGCCGACGATAAACGGAGACGAAGACACGATGATGAACGACTGGGCCCGCCTGCCCGTCAACTACGGCGACGTGCTGCGGCGCGCTGCCGAGTCGCTGTTCCGGACCTTCGAGGATTCGAGTGCGGGCACGGTGGTGGTCGATCGCAACGCGCGGGTGGTATGGATGAACGAGCGTTACGCCGCGCGCTTCGGGTTCGCCGATCCGCAGCAGGCCGTCGGTCTCGACTGCGAGGCCGTGATTCCGAACAGCCTGATGCGCGAGGTCGTGTCGACCGGGCAGCCGATCCTGCTCGACATCATGGAGACGGGCCGCGAGCCGCTCGTCGTCACGCGCCTGCCGTTGAAGAACGAGGCCGGCGAGACGGTTGGCGCGATCGGCTTCGCGCTGTTCGACCAGTTGAAGACGCTCACGCCAATTTTTTCCCGCTACGCGCAGCTTCAGCAGCAACTGATTGCGACGCAGCGCTCGCTCGCCCAGGCGCGCCGCGCGAAATACACGTTTGCGAGCTTCGTCGGCACGAGTGCCGCGAGCCTCGAGACCAAGCGCCAGGCGCGCCGCGCCGCGCAGGTCGATTCGCCGGTGCTGCTGCTCGGCGAGACCGGAACCGGCAAGGAGTTGCTCGCCCACGCGATTCACGCGGCGTCGGCGCGTGCACTCCAGCCGCTCGTGACCGTCAACGTCGCCGCAATTCCCGACACGCTGCTCGAAACCGAATTCTTCGGCGCGGCGCCCGGCGCGTACACCGGTGCCGATCGCAAGGGGCGCGTCGGAAAATTCGAGCTGGCCGATCGCGGCACGCTGTTTCTCGACGAGATCGGCGACATGCCGCTGCCGTTGCAGGGCAAGCTGCTGCGCGTGCTGCAGGACAAGGAGTTCGAGCCGGTCGGCTCGAACCGGATCGTGCGCGCGGACGTGCGCATCATTGCCGCCACGTCGGCCGACCTGCCGGCGCTCGTGGCAGCCGGGCGGTTTCGCGCGGATCTCTATTACCGGCTGAACGTGCTGACGATTCATGCGCCGCCGTTGCGCGAGCGCGCATCCGACATCGCGGCGCTCGTCTACGCGACGCTCGAGGAACTGGCGGCCCAGCACGGGCGCGCCGCGCACTGCGAGCTGACCGACGATGCGCTGCGGATGCTGTGCGCGTATCCGTGGCCCGGCAACGTGCGCGAGTTGCGCAATACGCTCGAACGCGCGCTGATGCTGTCGGACCGTTCGGTGATCGACGCGCGTGCGCTCGCGCCGTTTCTGGGGCCGGTGCGCATCTCGCCCGAGGGCGCCGCGCCGGCGCAGCGGGTTGCCGCGGCACCGGCCGAGCAGCGCGCGGGCGATGCGTCGACGGCATCCGGTGCGCCGGCCGCCTCGTATGCCGATGCGCTGGCGGCGTGGGAGCGACGGTTTCTGACCGATGCGCTGGCGGCCTGTGACGGGAAGGTCGTCGAAGCGGCCGCGCGTATCGGGATCGGCCGCGCGACGCTGTACAAGAAACTGGCGGCGCTCGGTATCGACCGGTAGGCCGATCGGCGATGCCGATGCGGCTCGACGTAACGCATCGAACGGGAGATCACGATGAAGCGGATCGGCATTGCAGGATGGCTGACCATGTTGCTCGCGAGCGCCGCACTCGCGCAGGCTGGCGACGCCGATGCGCCCGAGGCGCGGCGCAACTGGTACAACGATCCGTTCGTCGCGCTGTCGCAGGACGTGGCCGAATGCCCGTTGCCGCTCGGCCCGTGGATGACGCGCGCCGAGATGACGGACGATGCGCACTACCGCGCCGAACGCGGCACGACCTGCTGGCTCGCCCATCGCTGCACGAAGCCGAACTCGTATATGTATGACGCGTCGATTGCCGATGCCGCGAAGGCGCACTTCGCCGGCTCCGATCGTCTGCGCGGCACGAGCTTGTGGATCACCGTACAGCGACGTTTCATCTACGTCGAAGGATGCGCTGATACGACGTTCGATCGTCAGGCGCTGCAACGCGAATTCGAGGCGCTTCCGGACGTCGAGCAGGTTTTCGTTCGCATCACCGAGGATCCGCGCAAGCACTTGCCGTACAAGGCGCGCGGGCAACCCGAGCGCACGCCGGACTGACGGTCGAAGGGCTGCCCATGGCATACTCGCGACATTCAAAAAAAGGTTGACGGGAAGAACGATGAAACACATGCTTGCGTCGGTCTGTCGGTGGCCTCGGGCGGCCGTGATGTTGGCTCTGGTTGCAGGGCTCGGCGGGTGCGGCGGCAGTGCTCCGCTGTTCACTTCGGACGGGCGTCCGACCACTCAGGTGCAATGCACCGGCAGCGACTGGAGTAATTGCACCGACAATGCCCGGGCCATGTGCAACGGAGATTTCGACGTGATCCAGCAATCGACGGATGACGCCGTGCGAAATCTTCTCTTCGCATGCAAGAAGAAGAGCGGTTATTGATCCCGAAATGACCGGCTGAGGAGATCACGATCGGGCGACGCGCTTTTCTGTTTGCTTTGAGTCCATTGTTTTTCACGAATAACACTCATGGAGTCCCATCCATATGGCGACCTACAGGCAACTGAGCGCGCAGCTCGAACGGCTTCAGCAAAAAATCGACAAGGAACGTGAAAAGGCGGTTGCCGACGCGATTGCGGAAATCCGCGCGAAAATCGACGAATACGACATTACGCCGGAAGAGCTCGGTTTTCTTCCGGCAAAATCGGCTGCCACCGCTACCGCCGCGAAGCCCAGGCGACCCTTGCCGCCGAAGTACCTGAACCCGAAGACGGGCGAAACCTGGAGCGGCCGCGGGCGGGCGCCCGCATGGCTGGGCAAGAATCGCGGACGTTTCCTGATCAAGGACTGACTCCCGAAAATCCTCACCTTTCGTGCGCCGACCGACGGTGCGAACGGCCATGCGGCCTTCGCACCGTTTTGTTTTGGCGCAATCGTCATGCGATTTTCCCGGGCGAATTGAAGTGCAACGTCGCACAATCAACGGATCCCGTTTTGCGAATTCCCCGCGATCCGGCCGTATATTGCCGCGAATTCCCGTAAACAGCCGCGTAATGGCGCAATGCATGCGCATTGCCATTCGCGCTTTTCGCGGTGCATGCCTGACGCGGATTTTCATCACCTTTCGCATGCTGGCGCGGTGTGTCGTGCGATTCCCGAAGATACTCACCTTGGCTCCTGTAAATCCTCACCTTTGAGAAGCGGCTGCAGCGTCGTGCCGCGTTACGTGCATCGCGGGAAGAACTGGTGCTGCGACGCCGGCCGCGTGGGTTGCAGTCCATGGTGCGAGCATTGACGTCCGTCGAATAGCCGGCCGTTCGGCATATAGGCAGTCGCGGGCGCTTCGCCTATGCTTGGGATTCGCGTCGATCGGCGCACGGCCTGCGTGGCCGCATGCCGATCGTGTCGTCTTTCGTCACCGCAGGGAGCCGATGTGACCGTTCGCCATCTCGATGCGTTGTTCCAGCCCAAGTCCGTGGCGGTTGTCGGCGCGTCGTCGCGCGCCGGCAGTATCGGCGCGATGGTGTGGTCCCGTGTGCTCGACGGCGCGTTCCGGGGGCCCGTGTGGCCGGTCAATCCTAAATATCGCGAGCTGGACGGGCATGCGGTCGTCTCCGATGTCGACCGGCTGCCCACGCCGCCGTCGGTTGCGGTGATCTGCACGCCGCCCGCGACCTGGGCCGGCATCGTGCGCAAGCTCGGCGAGCTCGGCACGCGCGTCGCGGTGATCGTCGGCGAGGCGCGCACCGAGGCCGATCGCGCCGCGGTCGATCGCACGCTGAAGGCGGCGAAGCCGTTCGTGCTCCGTATCGTCGGGCCCGGCAGTCTCGGCGTGTCGTCGCCCGCGCGGCATGCGCATTTCGGCGCGCCTGCCTATACGGCGCGATCGGGCGGCGTCGCGTGGGTGTCGCAATCGAATGCGCTGACGAACGCGGTGCTTGGCTGGGCCGATGCGCGGGGCCTCGGCTTTTCGCATGTCGTCGCGCTCGGCAGCGAATCCGATGTCGATGCGGGCGACGTCCTCGACTATCTGGCGAGCGATCCCGGCACGCGCGCGATCCTGCTCGAGCTCGATACCGTGCGCGCGGCGCGCAAGTTCATGTCGGCGGCGCGCGCGGCCGCACGCAACAAGCCGGTGCTCGCGTTGCGCACCGGCCGTGCCGATCCCGGCGATGCGCTCTATACGGCGGCGTTCCAGCGCGCGGGCATGGTGCGCGTCGACGCGCTCGACGATCTGCTCGACGAAATCGAGACGCTCGGCGTCGGCCGCGTCACTGCGCGGGGCGCGGCGACGCTCGTGACGAGCGATGCGGGCGTGGCGAAACTCGCGGTCGATGCGGTTGCCGAAGTGCGCGACGTGCTGGCCGCTTGGTCGCCCGCGGCAACGTCGGCCGTCGCGGCCGCGCTGCCGCATCTCGCGGCGCCCGGCAATCCGCTCACGCTGGGCGACGACGCGCGCCCCGAGCACTTTGCCGCGGCAATCAAGGCGCTCGCCCCGTTTCCGCAGACGGGCACGCTGTTCGTCGTTCATTCCACTTCGCACAGCGCGCCGGCCGATTCGGTCGCGCGCACGCTGATCGACGCGCGGCAGCATGCGCATCGCGGCATCCTCGCGTGTTTCTTCGGCGCAGTGGACGCGGCGACGCGCGATGCGCTGCACGCGAACGGCATTCCGGTGCACACGACACCGCAGCGGCTCGCCCGCGCGTATGCGCGTCTCGTCGACTACAACCTCGGGCGCCAATTGCTGATGCAGACGCCAGAGGGTACGCCGCCGCAGCCGGCCGAGTGCGTGGCGTCTGCTCAAGCCGACGCACGTCGCATGGTCGAAGCCGGTCAGCATGAGCTGGCCGGCGAAGCCGCGCTGCACTGGCTGTCCCGTTTCGGTCTGCAGGGCGAGCAGCCCAACGAACCGGCCGGCAAGAACGTCGTCGACATCACGGTCGACATGTACGACGATTCGAACTTCGGTCCGGTGTTTCGCTATGCCGTGCCACCGGCCGACGGCGTATCGGCGCCGCTCGTCGTCTACGGCCTGCCGCCGCTGAACACGGTGCTCGCCCGCGCGGTGATGGAGCGTTCGCCGTATGCGCGCAGCACGCCCGTCGAGCCGACGCTCGACGCGCTGACGGCGCTGTCGCAGGTCGTGTGCGACGTGCGCGAAGTCGTTGCGATGTCGATCACGCTGCGCGTGCTGTCCGACCGAACATGGGTGGTCGCGCCACGCATCACGCTGGCTTCCGGGCGTAGCCGGCTCGCGATCATGCCGTATCCGCGGCACCTCGAGCAGACGCTCGAATGGCGTGGCGAGACGGTGACGATCCGTCCGATCCGTCCGGAAGACGAGGCCGCACACAACGAGCTGCTCGGTGCGATGACGCCGGAAGATCTGCGCATGCGTTTCTTCGGCGCGGTGCGCAGCTTCGATCACTCGCAGGTGGCGCGCATGACGCAGATCGACTACGACCGTGAGATGGCTTTCATCGTGTCGTTCACCGATGTGTCGGGGCGCGACCACACGCTCGCGGTCGCGCGTGCGGTCGCCGATCCCGACAACGAGACGGCGGAGTTCGCGATCGCGGTACGGCCCGATCAAAAGGGCAAGGGGCTCGGCCGGCTGATGATGACCCGCATCATCGACTACGCGCGCTCGCGCGGCACTACCTGGATGGTCGGTGAGGCGCTGCGCGAGAATTCGGCGATGATCTCGCTCGCGAAATCGTGCGGGTTTGCGGTGTCGACGACGGAGGAGCCCGGCGTCGTGGGTTTCAGGATGAAGTTGCAGCCGTAGGCGTCGGTTTCAGGTCCGGCGCTTGGGGCAGCGCATGGCGCCGACGCGTCCGAACATCTCGCCATGTCGCACGCTAAATAAGGAATGCAAAGCATTCGGTGCGGCCTTGAAGCAAAGCGTTCGGCAACGTGTCGGACCTGTCGGTCGAAGCGATCCCGCAACGCACACATGGTGTCCGGCGATGCTTGCAGCGTGCTGCGATATTGGCCCGCCGCAGCCGTTTCCACCGATGTGCCTGCAAGCATTCGCTGCCGTGTTCCGGCCTCGCGTTTTCAAAGCCGTCACCAAGGTGAGACTTTTCGGGAGCGGCGAGTGAGCTTTTCCGGGGCAGCATGGTGAGCCGATACGGGAGGGTTCGGTGAGCTCTCCCGGGAACGGCCGGTGAGTACCTGCGGGAGACGCCGGTGAGCCTTTCCGGGAGGCTTCGGTGAGCACCTGCGGGAGCGATTGGTGAGGATGTTCGGGAGCCGTCAGTGAGCGTCTCCGGAGTCTCGGGTGAGGCTTTTCGGGAGACCATGGTGAGCGCTTGCAGGATGCCGAGGTGAGCTTTTTCGGGAGCATGCTGACGCACGGCTCCCGTGGGCGCGACGCCGGCCCGTGCCGGCGTGAAGCGCGAGTGCGGGCACGCAGGAACCGTGCCCGCGATTACGTTCACGCAGCGAGTTTCGACGCCGCGTCGTTCACCTGGTCGCGCGAAATCGCGAGTTCCTCGAGGTGCGCATCGGCATAGACTGCACCGGTTTCGCGTTCGAGGCGGGCGATCGTGAGCGCACAACGCGCGGTGTCTTTCGGCATCGCGATGAAGCGCCTGACCGACTCGCCGGACGTGAACGCGTCGAACAGTGCGCCGCGCACGTCGTCGGGAAGCGTCTTGGTCCACTGGTACGGCTTGCCGTTGAACGTGATCGACGGCGGCAGCGTGCGTTCCTTCTTGGTCGCCGTGATGAGCCCGTAGGTGCGCGCCGCGTCGCCGATCTGCTCGGGCGAGAAGAGTTCGTCGGGCGTGATGTCGAACTGCTCGATGTAGTTTTCGATCGTCTGCATTGCGGCGGCACGATCGTCGCGCTTTTTCTGCGCGCGCGCGACGATATCGCGCAACTCGTCCGCTTCCTCGGGCGTGATCGTGAAGCTTGCCTGCTTCTGCTGAAGTTCGGAGAAACGCTGGAATTCTTGATCGTTCAGAAGTTTGGCCATGACATCCATCGAATACGACGGCCGTGACAACCGGCCGCCGTAGTTTTTGAGAGGGCCGCTATTCTAGCGTAGCGCCGCGGGTGCCCGATGCGACGCCGCGCATCGGGCACCGCACGGGCGTCGCGCATACCCGGAGCCGGCGCCGCTGCGCCGTGCCCGTGCATTTTGCCGGGTAACCCGCGCGTCAGCAGGTCTCGGTGCGGCACATCGACAGATGGGCGGCCGTATCGCGCAGTGCGCCGACGACCACGTCGACGGACGGCGCCATGTGCGCATCGATCCGGCGCATGTACGGGCAGGTCAGCACCGCGATCGCGTGGCCGGCCGGCCCGAGGATCGGCACGGTCAGGTCGGTCACGCCGTACGCTTGCCGGCTGTCCTGGCGCAGATAGCCGGACTGCCGGATCGACTGACACGCATTCGCGAGTTCCTGCTCGTTCAGCGGCGCCTCGCCCTTGACCTTGCAGTGCTCGGCCAGCATATGCGCGCGTTGCTCGGCGCTTTGGTACGCCAGCATCATGCAGCCCGACGCCGTATCGGCGAGGCCGACGCGCGAGCCGAGCCGGACCGACACGCCCCACGGGCCGGGCCCGTCCACCTGCGCGATCACGAGCAGGTTGCCGCGATCGTAGACGGACAGGTGGCACGACTGCTCGGCGGCATCGGCGAAGCGCTGCATCGGCGGCAGCGCCTCGGCGATCAGCCGGTTCATCGGCGGATGCCGGTGCGCAAGTGCGAACAGCTTGAGGCTGAGCGTGTAGCGGTCGCCGCCGGTCGAACGCATCACGTAGCGGCGCGCGACGAGGCGTTCGAGCATCCGATAGATCTCGCTCGCGTTACGGCCGAGCTCCTTCGTGATTTCGGTGCGGGTGAGTCCTTCCTTCTGCTCGGACAGGAGTTCGAGAATGTCGAGGCCCTTGTCGAGCGCGGGTGCGCGATAGCGGTCGATTGCGGCCATCGATTCCCGTGCGTCGCAGCCGGGAAGCGGGTCGTTGGTTGTCTGCATTGTCGGTGTGAGGTTGGGGGATTACCGTCGATCGGTCGGCGACGCACGCTGGCCGGTTCTGCACGCGTATAGGGCGGCCCCGCGAATGGCCATGGAAACCATCCGTGCGAGCTTAGCAATAAACATACAGTGTGCAATGCAGCGTCTTTTTACCGATCGTTACCGAACAAGAACGGATGGGCAAACGTTTTCGATGACAGGGGCACCCCGAATTGCCAGTATTCATGCACCGATGGCAGGCGCCGCCGCGAATGACGGCCGAGCGATCGACGTGGGTGCAGCGGGTGCTGCGCCGCAGCGTCGGCAGGCGCACCAATAGTCGGTATCCGTCGCGCGTCATTTCACGGCGCGCGGCCGATGGTACAAAGGCTTGCGGGCCAGCGACGGCGCGGCCGCGCGTGCAGCCGGCCGGCATGGGCCGGCACGCGTCGCGGATGCCGGGCCGTCGTCGCCGATGCGCAGACCGGCGGCCGCCCGTTCGATGCGCGCCGTACCGTCGTACGGCGCCGCGATCGCTGCGCCCGCGCGACTCTCGCGCGTCGACGGCACGCCGCATACGGCGCCGACGCGTGCACTCGACGATCGACAACCCGTCCGGCGCGCGGCCGCGAAAGGCCGCGTCGGCCGGTATCCTGTCCCATTCGACAACAGAGGTTAAGCACGATGAAACTGCTTCGCTATGGCCCGTCCGGCCAGGAAAAGCCCGGCATCCTCGACGCGGCCGGCCGGATTCGCGACTTGTCCGCGCATGTGCCGGACCTTGCCGGCGATGTGCTGTCCGACGCGGGTCTCGCGCGGCTGCGCGCGATCGATCCTGCCACGCTGCCGCTCGTGTCCGGGGAGCCGCGCATCGGCGCGTGCGTCGGTCGCGTCGGCAAGTTCATCGGCATCGGCCTGAACTATGCCAACCACGCGGCCGAAGCCGGCATGGCGGTGCCGAAGGAGCCGGTCGTGTTCGGCAAGTGGACGAGTTCGATCTGCGGCCCGAACGACGGCATCGACATCCCGAAGGGTTCGGTCAAGACCGACTGGGAAGTGGAGCTGGGTGTCGTGATCGGCGCGACGTGCAAGGACGTCGACGAAGCCCGCGCGCTCGATTACGTCGCGGGCTACTGCGTCGTCAACGACGTGTCCGAGCGCGAATGGCAGATCGAGCGCGGCGGCCAGTGGGACAAGGGCAAGGGCTTCGACACGTTCGGCCCGCTCGGCCCGTGGCTCGTCACGCGCGACGAAGTGCCGGATCCGCAGCGTCTCGACCTGTGGCTCGAAGTCGACGGCCACCGCTATCAGAACGGCAACACGCGCACGATGGTGTTCACGGTCGCGCAACTGATCGCGTATCTGTCGACCTGCATGACGCTGCAGCCGGGCGACGTGATCACGACCGGTACGCCGCCGGGCGTCGGCATGGGCATCAAGCCGTCGCCGGTGTTCCTGAGGGCCGGCCAGACGGTGCGCCTCGGGATCGAAGGGCTCGGCGAGCAGTTGCAGAGCACGCGTAACGCGCAATGAGCGCGTGAGCGGCGCGGGCCGGCGGGAGCATGTAGCCGCCCGCGCGCGGGCCATGCTGCCCGACCCGTGGGCACGACCGCCGCCGCGACCGGCGCGCACCGAACGACGATGTAGCCGAAACCATGGGCCCGATTCCGCACGATGCGGAATCGGGCCTTTGTCGCTCGTCCGCGTTCGCACGCAGCGGATCAGACGACGTTGTCGAGCTCGCAATGCGCTTCGAGCCGATACCCGTCAGGATCGACGACGAACGCCGCGTAATAGCCGGGGCCGTAGTGCTCGCGCTTGCCGGGCCCGCCGTTGTCCTTGCCGCCGTGCTCGAGCGCGGCGCGGTAGAACGCATCGACCTCGACCGGCGACGCGGCCTTGAACGACAGGTGCAATCCCGAATCGGGATCGGCGACGACGGGGCGAGCCGCGTGCTGCAACCACAGCTCGGGCTCGGTCGTGCCGTACCCGATGGCGCCGTCGTCGCTATACAGACGCTTGTAACCGAGTGCGCCGAGCGCGCTGTCGTAGAAGGTGCGGCTGCGGCCGATGTGTGCAACGCCGAACGAAAGGTGATCGATCATCTGTGGCTCCTTTGGACTGAGGGGGACTTCAGTGCGGCGAACCTGCTTATAGACACCATGCCAGCCGCTTGTAGCGAAGCGCGCCGAGCGTGATGTCGTCGTACGTGCGGCCGGCGGCGATGTGGATAACGTTGAACGAAAGACGATCGATCATCTGTGTCTCCTTGGATCGAAGGGAAGGGCAGTGCAGCCCCCTGTTTTTAACCACCATGGCGGTTATGTTAGAAATCGCTCGAACGCTTGTCAACCGGCATGGTGGTTAGATACGATCGCACCATGAGAAAAACGCAACCTTCCGTCACGACGGACTGCCTGATCCCGGCGCCGCCCGAAACGCTGAGCCTCGATTTCGCGAACACGCTGTACTGGCGCGGCAGCGACCCACCGACGGAAACCTTCGGCACGATGGACGACCTGCTGGCGTGGTGCCGCGAACAGGCGGGCGTACCGGCCGAGCTGGCCGACGCATGTCGCGTGCCTGACGAAGAGAAAAAGGGCGACGCGCCGACGATGCTCGCGCGGGCGCTCGCGTTGCGCGAGGCGCTATACCGGCTGTTTCACGCCCAGGCGGAGCAGCGCGAGCCGCGGGATGCCGATCTCGCGCTGCTCGGCGGCTTTCTGGCGGAAGCGTCGCCGCGCGTTGCGCCGGTGCGCGTCGATGGCCGCTATGCGTGGCGGATCGACGCGCCGGGCGCCACGCTCGCGGGGCTGCTGAGCCCGGTGCTGTGGTCGGCGATCGACCTGCTCGGCGGCACGCGGCTCGCGAAGGTCAAGCGCTGTGCGAACGATGCATGCCAGTGGCTGTTCATCGACGACAGCAAGAACGGCAGCCGACGCTGGTGCTCGATGTCGTCGTGCGGCAATCGCGCGAAGGCGTATCGCCACTATCACAAGGCCGAATGACCGGGCGGCCCGAACCTATTTCGCCGACAGCTTCCGCCACAGCGTCGTCTTGCTGATGCCGAGCATCGCGCACGCGCGGTCGCGGTCGCCGCCGCACGCGTCGAGCACCGCACGGATCTCGTCGGCTTCCGCGCGACGGCGGCGCGCATGCAGTGTTTGCGTGTCGTCGGCGTCGGGCGGCGCGGCGAACAGTTCGGGCGCGATCGCCTGCAGCGCTCCGGGGGCGAGCGCCGCGCACGCGGCGCCCGGATCGCTTTCGTCGGCTTCCTCCGCCAGCTCCACCGCGATCCGCTCGACCACGTTCTGCAGTTCGCGGACGTTGCCGGGCCAGCGGTAGCGCGCGAGCGTCGCTTGCGTCGCGTCGAGCACACGCAGCGCGTCGTCGGTGTCGCGCACGCGTTCGGCGAGACGCGGCTCGCGCCGCGCAGCCTGCACGAGCAGCGTCGCCGCGAGCGCGGGAATGTCGGCCGCGCGCTCGCGCAGCGGCGGCAGGCCGACGTTCAGGATGTTGAGCCGGTAATAGAGATCCGCGCGGAACGTGCCGGCCTCGACGGCCGCGAGCAGCGGCCGGTGCGTCGCGGCGATCACGCGCACGTCGATGCGGATCGGCTCGGTCGAGCCGAGGCGGATCACCTCGCGCTCCTGCAGCGCGCGAAGCAGCCGGCTCTGCAGCGACGGCGGCATCTCGCCGATCTCGTCGAGAAACAGCGTGCCGCGGTGCGCGGCCTCGAACAGGCCGGTCTTGCCGCCGCGCCGCGCGCCGGTGAACGCGCCTTCTTCATAGCCGAACAGTTCGCTCTCGAGCAGCGCTTCCGGAAACGCGCCGCAGTTGACCGCGACGAACGGATAGTTGCGCCGCGCGGACAGCGCGTGCAGGCTCTGCGCGATCATTTCCTTGCCGGTGCCGCTTTCGCCGAGCACGAGCACGGTCGCGTCGGATTTCGCGTAGCGGCGCACGAGCTCGCGCACGCGCGTCATCGGCGCCGATGCGCCGACCACGTCGTCGAGCGCGTAGCGTGCGGCGAACTGCTGCGTGGTCGGTTGCGACCGCAACGCGCGATCGAGCCGTTCGACCGCGCGCGATTCCTGGAACGTCAGCACGCTGCCCGACGTGACGCCGCGATCGACCAGCGGCCCGCGATGCACGACGTAGCGCACGCCGCGTATCGTCGCGAGCGCGTCGCCGTCTTCGCCGCGCAGCGTGCGCAGCTCGGGCCGCAGGTCGACGAGCGCACGGCCGACGGCCGCCGCCGGTTCGACCCCGAGCGCCGACGCGAGCCGTTCGTTGATCGCCTCGACGCGGCCGTGCGCGTCGAGCGCGACCACGCCGTCGCGCAGGTGCTGCAGCAGCGTGTCGAGCCGCTGGCGGCGGAATGTCTCGGCGTGCGTCGCATACGCGACTTCGAGCGCCGTCTCGACCGCCTTGCGCACCGACGCATGCGAATACAGGAACACCGCGCCCATGCCGGCGCTCGCCGCGAGATCGGTGACGAGGCCCGGGCCGACGATCGTCTCGATGCCGCGATCGTGCAGGTCGTGCACGCAGGCTTCCGCTTCCTGCGCGGACTGATATGACGCAAACTGCACGTCGAGGCCGTACGCGGCGACGAAGCGGCGCACCTCGGGCGGCGTTTCGCCGGCGCTGACGAGCGCGATCCGCGCTGCATCGCGCCGCGCGCGCGCGAGCGCCTGCATCACGTCGAAGCCGGTCGGAGACACGACCACCACCGGCACCTGCGCGCGCGTTTTCAGGAAGCCGCCGTTCGAGCCGGCCGCGACGATCACGTCGGGCCGCGCGGCGCCGGCCTCGGCGATCGCGCTCAGCGCGTCCTCGTACGCGCGCGTCACGATGCGCACGTCGGCGCGTTCGTCGAATTCGCCGGCGATCTCGCGAAACAGGTCGCGCAGGCGGCTGATACCCATCGCCCAGATGCGCGGGCGCACCGTGCGGTCGGCAGGGCCGACGGGCTTGGTCGAAGAGAGGTCCATGACGGCCGATTATGCGCGCGCGATTTCATTTTTGAAACATGAGATTGCCGAATTGAAATGAGCGACCGATGCAACGCCCTCGGCGGTTGCTTAAGAATCAGTGGGTTAGCGGCGTTTCGCAAGCTGGCCCGGTCCTTGCTGTTATCGGGCATTCCATCAGGAGGCCGTTCATGAGCAATACGCATCTTCAGAGCGCCGGCGCGAAGTTCCGCGCGGCAGTCGCGGCCGAGCAGCCGCTGCAGGTGGTCGGCGCGATCACCGCGTACGCGGCCAAGATGGCGCAGGCCGTCGGCTTCAAGGCCGTGTACCTGTCGGGCGGCGGCGTCGCGGCGAACTCGCTCGGCATCCCCGACCTCGGCATCAGCACGATGGAAGACGTGCTGATCGACGCGACCCGGATCACCAACGCGACCGACCTGCCGCTGCTGGTCGACATCGACACGGGCTGGGGCGGCGCATTCAACATCGCGCGCACGATCCGCTCGTTCATCAACGCCGGCGTCGCGGCCGTGCACCTCGAGGACCAGGTCGGCCAGAAGCGCTGCGGCCATCGCCCGGGCAAGGAGGTCGTGCCGACCGACGAAATGGTCGATCGCGTGAAGGCCGCGGTCGATGCGCGCACCGACGACCAGTTCGTGATCATGGCGCGCACCGATGCGGCCGCCGCCGAAGGGATCGACTCGGCGATCGAGCGCGCGGTCGCGTACGTCGAAGCCGGCGCGGACATGATCTTCCCGGAAGCGATGAAGACGCTCGACGACTATCGTCGCTTCAAGGCGGCCGTGAAGGTGCCGATCCTCGCGAACCTGACCGAATTCGGCTCGACGCCGCTGTTTACGGTCGAAGAGCTGCGCGAGGCGAACGTCGACATCGCGCTGTACTGCTGCGGCGCGTATCGCGCGATGAACAAGGCTGCGCTGAACTTCTACGAAACGCTGCGCCGCGACGGCACGCAGAAGGCAGCCGTGCCGACGATGCAGACGCGCGCCGAGCTGTACGACTTCCTCGGCTATCACGAATACGAGCGCAAGCTCGACGAACTGTTCGCGCAGGGCAAGAAGTAACACGGCCCGCACCCCCCGATACCCATTGGAGAAGGAAAACATGAGCGAGACGAAAGACGCAGCAGCACCGGCCGCCGCAGGCGCATTCAAGCCGAAGAAGTCGGTGGCGCTGTCGGGCGTGACGGCCGGCAACACCGCGCTGTGCACGGTCGGCAAGACCGGCAACGACCTGCACTATCGCGGCTACGACATTCTCGACGTCGCCGAATCGTGCGAGTTCGAGGAAATCGCGCACCTGCTCGTGCACGGCACGCTGCCGAACCTGACCGAACTGGCCGCCTACAAGGCCAAGCTGCGCGCGCTGCGCGGCCTGCCGAGCGCGCTGAAGGCCGCACTCGAACAGATTCCGGCGTCGGCCCACCCGATGGACGTGATGCGCACGGGCGTGTCGGTGCTCGGCACCGTGCTGCCGGAGAAGGACGACCACAATCTGCCGGGCGCGCGCGACATCGCCGACCGCCTGATGGCGTCGCTCGGCTCGATGCTGCTGTACTGGTATCACTTCTCGCACAACGGCAAGCGCATCGAGACCGAAACCGACGACGACTCGATCGGCGGCCACTTCCTGCACCTGCTGCACGGCAAGACGCCGTCGAAGTCATGGGTCGAGGCGATGCACACGTCGCTGATCCTGTACGCGGAGCACGAATTCAACGCGTCGACGTTCACCGGCCGCGTGATCGCGGGCACGGGCTCGGACATCTACTCGGCGATCACCGGCGCGATCGGCGCGCTGCGCGGGCCGAAGCACGGCGGCGCGAACGAAGTCGCGTACGAGATCCAGAGCCGCTACAGCTCGCCGGACGACGCCGAAGCCGACATCCGCCGCCGCGTCGAGAACAAGGAAGTCGTGATCGGCTTCGGCCACCCGGTCTACACGATCTCCGATCCGCGCAACAAGGTGATCAAGGGCGTGGCGCACAAGCTGTCGAAGGAAGCGGGCGACCTGAAGCTGTACGACATCGCCGAGCGCCTGGAATCGGTGATGTGGGACGCGAAGAAGATGTTCCCGAACCTCGACTGGTTCAGCGCGGTGTCGTATCACATGATGGGCGTGCCGACCGCGATGTTCACGCCGCTGTTCGTGATCTCGCGCACGTCGGGCTGGAGCGCGCACATCATCGAGCAGCGCATCGACAACAAGATCATCCGCCCGAGCGCGAACTACACGGGCCCGGAAGACCTGCAGTTCGTGCCGATCGAGAAGCGCTGACACGCCCGCCGCGCGCACCGGCGCCCGCGAGGCGGGCGGCCGGCGCGCGCGGCGCGTCATACCCCGAATTCCCGCCCCACATCATGAATACCGCCAACCGCAAACCCCTGCCCGGCACGTCGCTGGACTATTTCGACGCGCGTGCCGCGGTCGACGCGATCGCGCCCGGCGCCTACGACACGCTGCCGTACACGTCGCGCGTGCTCGCCGAAAACCTCGTGCGCCGCTGCGATCCGGCGATCCTCGCCGAGTCGCTGAAGCAGATCGTCGAGCGCAAGCGCGAACGCGATTTCCCGTGGTTCCCGGCGCGCGTGGTGTGCCACGACATCCTCGGGCAGACGGCGCTCGTCGATCTCGCCGGCCTGCGCGACGCGATCGCGGACGGCGGCGGCGACCCGGCGAAGGTGAACCCGGTCGTGCCGGTGCAACTGATCGTCGACCACTCGCTCGCCGTCGAATGCGGCGGCTTCGATCCGGACGCGTTCGCGAAGAACCGCGCGATCGAGGATCGCCGCAACGAGGATCGCTTCCACTTCATCGAGTGGACGAAGAGGGCGTTCGAGAACGTCGACGTGATCCCGCCGGGCAACGGCATCATGCACCAGATCAATCTCGAGAAGATGTCGCCGGTGATCCAGGCGCAGGATGGCGTCGCGTTCCCGGATACCTGCGTCGGCACCGACAGCCACACGCCGCACGTGGACGCACTCGGCGTGATCGCGATCGGCGTCGGCGGCCTCGAAGCCGAGAACGTGATGCTCGGCCGCGCGTCGTGGATGCGGCTGCCCGACATCGTCGGCGTCGAGTTGACCGGCAAGCGCCAGCCCGGCATCACCGCGACCGACGTGGTGCTCGCGCTGACCGAGTTCCTGCGCAAGGAAAAGGTGGTCGGCGCGTACCTGGAGTTCCGCGGCGAAGGCGCGGCGAGCCTGACGCTCGGCGATCGCGCGACGATCTCGAACATGGCGCCCGAATACGGCGCGACGGCCGCGATGTTCTTCATCGACGGCCAGACGATCGACTACCTGCGCCTCACCGGCCGTAGCGACGAGCAGGTGAAGCTCGTCGAGACGTACGCGAAGGCTGCCGGCCTGTGGGCCGACACGCTGGCCGACGCGCAATACGAGCGCACGCTGACGTTCGACCTGTCGAGCGTCGTGCGCAACATGGCCGGCCCGTCGAACCCGCACAAGCGGCTGCCGACGTCCGATCTCGCCGCGCGCGGCATCGCCGGCCAGTGGGAAGACAAGCCGGGCCAGATGCCCGACGGCGCGGTGATCATCGCCGCGATCACGAGCTGCACGAACACCAGCAACCCGCGCAACGTGATCGCCGCGGGCCTGCTCGCACGCAACGCGAATGCGAAGGGCCTCACGCGCAAGCCGTGGGTGAAGAGCTCGCTCGCGCCCGGCTCGAAGGCGGTTCAGCTGTATCTCGAAGAAGCGAACCTGCTGCCGGAGCTCGAGAAGCTCGGCTTCGGCATCGTCGCGTTCGCGTGCACGACCTGCAACGGAATGTCGGGCGCGCTCGACCCGAAGATCCAGCAGGAGATCGTCGATCGCGACCTGTACGCGACGGCCGTGCTGTCCGGCAACCGCAATTTCGACGGCCGCATTCACCCGTATGCGAAGCAGGCGTTCCTCGCGTCGCCGCCGCTCGTGGTCGCGTATGCGATCGCCGGCACGATCCGCTTCGACATCGAGCGGGACGTGCTCGGCCACGGCCCCGACGGCCAGCCCGTCACGCTGAAGGACATCTGGCCGACCGACGAGGAGATCGATGCGATCGTCGCGTCGAGCGTGAAGCCCGAGCAGTTCCGCAAGGTCTACGAGCCGATGTTCGCGCGCAGCGCCGACGCCGGCGAGCGCGCGGCGCCGCTGTACGACTGGCGCGCGCAGAGCACCTACATCCGCCGCCCGCCGTACTGGGAAGGGGCGCTGGCCGGCGAGCGCACGTTGAAGGGCATGCGCCCGCTCGCGGTGCTCGGCGACAACATCACGACCGACCACCTGTCGCCGTCGAACGCGATTCTGCCGAACAGCGCGGCCGGCGAGTACCTCGCGAAGATGGGCCTGCCGGAAGAGGACTTCAACTCGTACGCGACGCACCGGGGAGACCACCTGACCGCGCAGCGCGCGACCTTCGCGAACCCGACGCTGATCAACGAGATGGCGGTCGTCGACGGCGCGGTGAAGAAGGGCTCGCTCGCGCGCGTCGAGCCGGAAGGCAAGGTCATGCGGATGTGGGAAGCGATCGAGACGTACATGAATCGCAAGCAGCCGCTGATCGTGATCGCCGGCGCCGACTACGGCCAGGGCTCGTCGCGCGACTGGGCCGCGAAGGGCGTGCGGCTCGCGGGCGTCGAGGCGATCGCCGCCGAAGGCTTCGAGCGGATCCACCGCACCAACCTGATCGGGATGGGCGTGCTGCCGCTCGAGTTCAAGCCGGGCACCAACCGGACGACGCTCGGTATCGACGGCACCGAGACCTTCGACGTGATCGGCGAGCGCACGCCGCGCGCCGACCTGACGCTCGTGATTCACCGCAGCAACGGCGAGCGCGTCGAGGTGCCGATGACGTGCCGGCTCGATACGGCCGAGGAAGTGTCGATCTACGAGGCCGGCGGCGTGCTGCAGCGTTTCGCGCAGGACTTCCTCGAATCGTCGCAGGCCGCCTGAACGGCGCACATTGGGAACACAGACATGGCTCATATTCCTCAAATCAGGATTCCCGCCACCTACATGCGCGGCGGCACCAGCAAGGGCGTGTTCTTCCGACTGCAGGATCTGCCGGATGCCGCGCAGGCGCCCGGCGCCGCGCGCGACGCGCTGCTGTTGCGCGTGATCGGCAGCCCCGATCCGTACGGCAAGCAGATCGACGGGATGGGCGGCGCGACGTCGTCCACCAGCAAGACGGTGATCGTGTCGAAGAGCACGCGGCCGGGCCACGACGTCGACTACCTGTTCGGGCAGGTCGCGATCGATCGCGCGTTCGTCGACTGGACCGGCAACTGCGGCAACCTGTCGGCGGCCGTCGGCCCGTTCGCGATCGCCGGCGGCCTCGTGGATCCGGCGCGCGTGCCGCGCGACGGCGTCGCGACCGTGCGGATCTGGCAGGCGAACATCGGCAAGACGATCGTCGCTCACGTGCCGATCGTGAACGGCGCGGTGCAGGAGACGGGCGACTTCGAGCTGGACGGCGTCACGTTCCCGGCCGCCGAGGTGCAGCTCGAATTCATGGATCCGGCCGCCGAGGAAGAAGGCGCGGGCGGCTCGATGTTCCCGACCGGCAACCTCGTCGACGATCTGGCCGTGCCGGGCGTCGGCACGCTGAAGGCGACGATGATCAACGCGGGCATCCCGACGATCTTCGTCGAGGCCGAGGCGATCGGCTATACGGGCACCGAGCTGCAGGACGCGATCAACGGCGACGCGAAGGCGCTCGAGAAGTTCGAGACGATCCGCGCGCACGGCGCGTTGCGGATGGGTTTGATCGACACGCTCGACGAAATCGCGACGCGGCAGCACACGCCGAAGATCGCGTTCGTCGCGAAGCCGGCCGATTACGTCGCATCGAGCGGCAAGCGCGTGAATGCGGGCGACGTCGACCTGCTGGTACGCGCGATGTCGATGGGCAAGCTGCATCACGCGATGATGGGCACCGCGGCGGTCGCGATCGGCACGGCTGCGGCGATTCCCGGCACGCTCGTCAATCTCGCGGCGGGCGGCGGCGAACGCAACGCGGTCCGCTTCGGGCATCCGTCGGGTACGTTGCGCGTCGGTGCGGAAGCGCGGCGCGAGAACGGCGAGTGGACCGTCACGAAGGCGATCATGAGCCGCAGCGCGCGCGTGCTGATGGAAGGCTGGGTGCGCGTGCCGGGCGACGCGTTCTGATGCCTGGCGGTTCGTGCGTGCGGCGTGGCGCAACAGAACCTTGAAGCGATCCCTGCGAAGCGAATCCGCTGCGCAGGGATTTTTTGTTGGCTGGGTGCGTGGAGGAGGCAATTCGATGAACAGGGCATCGGACCGACGCGCTCGCGCAGGTCGACCGCGAATCATGGGCCCGCGTCCGTCGAGAGGAGAATCGCATGTCGCTTGATGCCCCGCTTTCCGGCATCCACATCGTCGAGTTCGAGGGGCTCGGCCCCGGCCCGCTCGCGGGCTGGATGCTCGCCGGTATGGGTGCACGCATCACGCTGGTCGCACGACCGTCCGGCCGCACGAGCGCGCCGGACGCACTGCGGGCCCGCGATGGCGACCTGCTGCGCGAAGGCAAGACGATCGTCGAACTCGACCTGAAGGCGCCGGCCGGGCGCGACGCCGCGCTCGATCTGGTCGCGCAGGCCGATGCGCTGATCGAGGGGCTGCGGCCCGGTGTGATGGAGCGGCTCGGCCTCGGGCCCGACGCTTGCGCGCGCCGCAATCCGAAACTCGTCTACGGACGCATGACGGGCTGGGGCCAGCGCGGCCCGCTCGCGGCCGCGGCCGGGCACGACCTGAATTACGTCGCGCTGACCGGGCTGCTGTCGCTGTCCGCGCCGCGCGACGGCCGGCCGGGCGTGCCGCCGACCGTCGTCGGCGATGCGGGCGGCGCGCTCGGGCTCGCGTTCGGGATCGTCTGTGCGTTGCTCGACGTGCGCGGCGGCGGGCCGGGGCGCGTGGTCGACGGCGCGATCGTCGATATCGTGTCGATGCTCGGGTCGCTCGCATTGTGGGCACGCGCGAACGGGCAGCTCGACGGCGCGCAGCCGAGCCTGTTCCACGACGCGCCGTTCTACGACGTGTATCGCTGCGCGGACGGCGAATGCGTGACGATTGGCGCCCTCGAGCCGCCGTTCTATGCGCTGCTGGTCGAACGGCTCGGGCTGACCGACGTCGATCCCGCGTCGCAGTACGACCGGGCGCGCTGGCCCGCGCTGAAGGCGCGTTTCGCGCAGGCGTTCGCCGGGCAGCCGTCCGCGCACTGGCGCGCGCTGCTCGAAGGCACCGACGCGTGTTTCGCGCCGGTGCTGAGCGTGGCCGACGCGGCCGTGCATCCGCACAACACGGCGCGCGGGATTTATCGGACGGACGAGTACGGGAACGTCCGGGCGCGGGTGGCGCCGCGGTTTATGCCGCTGGCGGGCGGCGGGGCCGAGTAGGGATATCGAACTTCACGGGTCGAGAGCGAATTCGGTACCGCCTGTTTGGCACCAGAAATCGCACTAAATATAGTGTCAAATAAAGTACAATGTAAATTCGATCGAAAAAGGAGCAGGCATGCCCCATACCATCCTGGCTAGCGTGACGGCGAGCGTCTCGGAGCTGAAGCGGAACCCGATGGGAACCGTGGCGGCGGGAGAGGGGTTCCCGGTCGCGATCCTGAATCACAACGAACCCGCGTTCTATTGCATTCCGGCGAAGACATGGGAGGCGATGGTCGAACGTCTCGAAGATATCGAAGACAACGTGCTGGCCGACTCGCGCGCCAAGGAGAAAGCCGTCAAGGTCAAGTTGAATGACCTTTGAGCTCGCCTTTCTCGAACCTGCGTTGAAGGAGTGGAGGAAGCTCGATCGCACCATTCGCGATCAGTTCAAGGCCAGACTCGTCGAACGGCTCGAGAACCCTCGCATTCCTTCGGCGAAGCTGCACGGTCATCCGGACCGCTACAAGATCAAGCTGCGCAGTATCGGTTATCGCCTCGTGTACGAAGTGCGCGATGCGGAAGTCGTCGTACTGGTAGTCGCGGTGGGGCGTCGCGAGCGCGATGCGGTCTATCTCGCCGCGATGAAGCGCTAGCGCGACACGCGCTGCGTGTTCGGCGTTCTTTCATTGACCTCGCGACGGGCGTCGTCTCACGCCGTTTCCTCCGGCCTGTCCGGCACCTTTCCGTCGCCGACGCGATTGATCGTGCCTTGCGCGATCGCGACGAGCCGCTCGTGATCGCCGTCGATGACGAACACGTGACACTGACAGGTCGCCTGGTGCCGGCCCGCGTAGACGAGCTTCGCGCGGGCGACGAGCGTGCCGTTCACGGCCGGCCGCAGGTAGTTGATCTTGTATTCGGCGGTGATCACGCGCGGGCCGAGCACGAGCGCGCCGGCGAACGTCAGCGCGTTGTCCGCGAGATAGCTGATGACGCCGCCGTGCACGAAGCCGTGCTGTTGCCGCAGTTCCTCGCGCACGGGCAGACACAGCGACACTTCGTTGTCGCCGATATGCATCAGCTCCGTGCCCAGCAGCATGCTGAACGGTTGCGCGCGCAATGCGCCGCGCGCGTGGTCCGTGATGTCGGTCATCGAACTTCCTTAATGAGTGCCCGCTTGCGCTGAACTCTAGGAAGGGGGCTGCCGATAAGCAAGGAAATTCGTTCGCGTTTCGGGCAAATTCCGGTGCGATGCGACGCGATTATTGCGCCGAATACCCAAAATCTCCGCGTTTGGGGGCGATTCGACGCGAATGCGCGCGCGAAGCGCACGATCGACCTGCGCAGCCGGCAATCGGCCTAAAGTCCGACGAAGAAATGCCGCTAATGCCGGGGCATTGCCTCATCGTCCGCTCTCCAGGAACTTCTCCATGTTCGGAAAAATCAAGCTCGCGTCGGGTCTGCTCGGCGTGTTGGCCGTGTTCTGTCTCTTCCTGTTCGCGATCGAAGCGCTCGGCTTCTGGACGCTCGCGTCGACGCGCAGCGGCGTCGACGATCTGTCGAATGTCGCGATCGCGCAGGTCGACGCGGCCAGCCGGGCGACCGAGCAACTGCTCGACGCACGCATCAACCTGTCGCGTGCCGGCACGCGGATGGTGCGCGGCGGCCCGAAGCCCGAAGACATCATCCGCCACGCGGGCGCGTCGCTCGCGGAAGCGGACAAGGCATTCGCCGTGCTGACGGCCGCGCAGCCGGTCGACGACATTAACCGCGCACGCGTCGCGGCGCTTGCCGAACGCTATCGCGCGTTGCGCGGCGCGCTGGGCGAGCTCGTGCAGTTCCTCGACGCCGACAACATCCAGGCGTTCCTCGACCAGCCGACCCAGGGCTTCCAGGACGCGTACATCGCCGAACTGCATCGCTTCACCGACTATGGCGGCACCTCGAGCCGCGCGGCGCTCGACACCATCGACGGCGGCATGCTGTGGTTCAAGTCGGTCGGCATCGTGCTGCTGGTGGCGATGCTTGCGGCGAGCGCCGCGATCTACGCGGCCGCGCGGCGTGCGGTCGTCGCGCCGCTGGAGCAGGCCGGCCGTCATTTCGAGCGGATCGCGCAGGGCCGTCTCGACGAAGCCGTGCAGGCGGGCGGCGTGTTCGAGATCGACCGGATGCTGCGCGGCCTCGCCACGATGCAGACGAGCATCGCGGACACCGTGCGCACGGTGCGCCACGCGTCCGATGCGATCCACCTCGGCGCGGGCGAGATCGCGGGCGGCAACGCCGACCTGTCGGCGCGCACGGGCACGCAGGCCGCATCGCTCGAGGAAACCGCCGCGAGCATGGAGGAACTGACCGCGACCGTCCGGCAGAACACCGACAGCGCCCGTGCGGCGAGCGCGCTGGCCGACGCGGCGCTCGAAGCGACGAGCCACGGCGGCGGCGTGGTCGACAGCGTGATCGACCGGATGCGCGGCATCGCGCAGAGCTCGGGGCGGATCGCGGAAATCATCTCGGTGATCGACGGCATCGCGTTCCAGACCAACATCCTCGCGCTGAACGCGGCGGTCGAGGCCGCGCGGGCCGGCGAACAGGGGCGCGGCTTCGCGGTGGTCGCGGGCGAAGTGCGCTCGCTCGCGCAGCGCAGCGCGCAATCGGCGAAGGAGATCAAGGCGCTGATCGAGGAGTCGGTCGCGCAGATCGACGGCGGAGCGGAGCTCGTCGAGCGCGCCGGCGATGCGATGCGCACGGTGTCGGCGTCGATCACGCGGGTCGTGCAGACGATGGCGGAGATCACGGCGGCGTCGGTCGAGCAGAGCGTCGGGATCGAGCAGGTGAACCAGGCCGTCACGCAGATGGATCAGCTCACGCAGCAAAACGCGGCGCTGGTCGAGGAAGTCGCGGCCGCGGCCGCATCGCTGAACGACCAGACCGCATATCTGATGCAGGCGGTGTCGGTGTTCGAGCTGGGCGACGGACGCGGCGCCGCACCGGGCGGCCGCGCGGCGCCGTCGTTCGCCGCGGGTTACGAACCGGCCGGCAGCGCCGCGTAGGCGGTCGCGAGGTGGTAGGGCGTGGTCGACGGCATGTCGGCGCGCGACACCTGGCCGTCCGCCGTCTTGCACTCGAACCAGCCGCGCGGATGCAGGAAGCGCGCGGCGAACCGCTCGATCTGGCGCGCGAGCGGCGCCGAGGCCGGCGTGCCGCCGTGGGTCGCGAGCGCGCGCAGGTATTCGGTCTGCGCCCAGATCCGCTGCGTGCCGTCGATGCACGCGCCTTGCGCGTCGAGCGCCGCGCACACGCCGCCCGTCTGCGGATCGACGCCGTATTGCTCGGCGAACGCGAACGCGCGCGACAGCGCGGCGGGAAGCCCGGTCTGCGCGAGCCGCGCGCCGGCTGCATCGACCAGATAGAACCACTCGAACTGATGGCCGGGCTCGAAACGGTTGTCGGCCGCCCCGAGCGGCAACTCGGCCACGCAGCCGGTCGCCGCATCGACGAACGTGCGCTCGACGGCCTGCGCGGTGCGCGCGAGCGCATCGTCGAACGCCGGGTCGCCGAACGCATCGGCGGCCGCGAGCCACGCTTCGGTCAGATGCATCAGCGGATTCTGCAGCGGGCCGCTGCCGGATGACGAGAAATCGGCGTGGCGTGCGGCATCGAGCAACGCGTCGCCGTGGCGCGGCGCGAAGCGGTCCTGGATCAGCGCGGCGGTTTCTTCCGCCGCCGTGCGCGCGGCGGCGTCGCGCGACGCCGCATACCATGCGGCGCACGCGAACACGACGAACGCGTGCGTATAGAGATCCTTGGTCGTATCGAGCGGCGCGCCCTGAGCGTCGACGCTGTAGATCCACCCGCCATGACGCGGGTCGCGAAAGTGCCGGCGCAGCGCGTCGAACAGCGTGGCCGCGTGCGCGGAGTCGCCGGCCTGCGCGAACACGAACAGTTGCCGTGCGCACGCCATTGCGCGATAACGCGTCACGGGCAGCGGCGCGTGGGCGGCCGGATCGACGGCCTCGAACGGCAGGTGCAACGCCGGGTCGAACCCTGAACCCCGCCAGATCGGCAAGACGACGTGCGCGAAATGATGGCGCAGTTGGGCGGCCTGGGCGGAAGCGGAGTCGGAAACGGACATGGCGGGGTTGAGCGCTTGGATCGAAACGTGTCGGCGCGGCCCGGAAATCGGCGCGGCCGGGGCCAAGGATAAAACATTCCGCGCGGCCGGCACCAAAAAAAGGAGAGAAATCGGATGCTCAGCAATCTGGAACTCGTGATGCGGCTCGTGCTCGCGGCGGCGCTCGGCAGCGTCATCGGCTTCGAGCGCGAGCGCCTGTCGTGGGCGGCCGGCCTGCGCACGCACATGCTGGTGTGCGTCGGCTCGGCGCTGATCATGATCGTGTCGGCGTTCGGTTTCGCCGACGTGCTCGGCACCAGCGACCACGTCGTGCTCGATCCGTCGCGGATCGCCGCGCAGGTCGTGTCGGGCATCGGCTTCCTCGGCGCGGGCTCGATCCTGCTGCGCGGGGAGATCGTGCGCGGGTTGACGACGGCCGCGAGCCTGTGGTCGGTCGCCGCGATCGGCCTTGCGGTGGGCGGCGGGCTCTATGTCGCGTCGATTTCGGCGACGATCATCATCCTGATCATCCTGGCCGGCATCAAGCCGCTGGAGCGGCGTTACTTCACGGTGCGCCAGCGGCGCCAGCTTGCGTTGACGGTTGCGAGCGGCACGCTGACGTTCGATTCGCTGCACGCGGCGCTCGGCCCCGACAGTGCGCGCGTGAAGCAGTTCATCGTGCAGCGTGCCGACGACTCGGGCGAGCAGGACGAGGTGCGCATCGCGCTGGCGCGGGTGTCGGAACTCGAATACAAGGCGATCTGCGACAAGTTGCGTGCGCTGCCGGGCGTTACGCGCTTCGACGACGGGAACGGGCTCGCGGGGAATGAATAGCGTGAATTGGTGGCGGGGCGTGCGACAATGGCCGACCACCGATTCCGTTCGACATCCGGGTCTGCGCGTGTGGGCCCCGCTATCCGATTTCCATGACCGAATCCGTTTCCACGCCACGCTCCCGTTCCACCCGCTCGTCGGCCCGTTCGCGCCCGCGCTCGGCCGCTGCCGCAGGCAGCACGTCCGCAAGAGCGACGGCACGATCCGGCGGCGCACCGGCCGGCGACGCGCTGCGCGACGAACGGACGCTTGACCTGTTCGGCGATCCGGTGCCGGAGCCGGGCGAGCGCATGCCGGTTGCGCCGCGCGATGAAGCGATCGTGGAAGCTGATGCGACGGCCGGTGCCGACGACGGGCGACAAGCCACGCTCGACGGTTTCATCCCGCCTGCGGATGCGGCAACGCATGCGGAAACCGAAGGGACGGCGACGACGGCTGGGGAGATCGCAGTCGTTCCGACGGCTGAAGGCGATATGGCCGCGAGCGTCGACGGCGCATCCGCAGCAGGTCTTGCAACGAAGGCAGCCGAATCGCCTGTGGGCGATGGCGGGGTAACGACGATCGATGTGCTCGCGGCCGACGGCGCCGCGAGTGTGGAGACGAAGCGGCTAGCCGCCGATGGCGCCGCGGCGCAGGCGGCCGAATCGCAAGCGGCAGATGGCGAAGTCGCGCAACCTGTCGTCGAGGCGGCGGTCGTCAAATCCCGAGAAGGGAAATCTTCGGGCGACACCGCGAAGGAGCGCCGCGCGTCGTCGAGCGGCAAGCGCCGGGCGGCTGCCGGGGCCAACGAAGCAACGGCGACGCAAACCGCACCGGTTGCGACGAGCGTCGACTCGAAGCCGGAAGCGGTTGAATCGGCCCCGCCGCCCGTCGCCGCCGCGCCGGTCGAGCCGCAGACGCCGGCACAACCGGCACAACCGGCACGTCCGCCCGGGCCGGCGATCGCCCCGCATTCCGCGAAGCCTCACGACACGGCCCGGCAGCCGGATGCTTCGCCGCCGATTGCGCAGCCGGTGGCTTCCGCCGCGTCGTTCGTGACCCGGCCATCATCGGAGCGTACGCAGCCGGCCGCGCCAGCCTTCGATCCGGACACGCACCTGCGCCCGCTGACCGACCGGCTCGCCGCGCTGCAGTCCGACGTGGACGGCCTGACGCGCTCGGCCGATCGCGAGATGCGCCGCGTCAACCGCTTGCTGCTCGCGCTGGCCGTCGTCGTGCTGGCGGGGCTCGTCGCGCTGGTGCTGCAAACGCGGCAGATCGCGCACCTGAAGCAGGACGTGGCCGCCAAGCAGCAACGGATCGATCGCCTCGCGGCCGATCTGTCGACGCAGCAGGCCACGCTGATGACGCTCGAGGAGCACCACGAAGCGCTCCTGTCGCAAGTCGACCGGCTTCAGCGCAACGCGAACCGTGACGCGGCCGTCGCGAAGCGGGTTCGTCGCACGCGTTAATCGTTTCGACCCTATCCTGGAGACCTGACGGGGCAAGGATCGCCGTTCTGAGGCGGCGATCGACTGTCGCGCACGTGCGGCAAACCGATGCAGCCCACTGGCAGAGTTTAGGGAAAACCCTTAGAATGGTGTTCATCTAAGGGAAAACCCTACCCATATCTGTCAGGAGTCTCACATGAGCTTCATCTTCGCCCTGCTGCAAAAAATCGACGACCTGTTCGTATCCCCGCACCTGCCGCTCGACGCCGAATACTCGTACGCCGCACGTCACGCCGAGGCCGAGCGCGTGCGCCGTGCGAACCTGGTGCCGATCGTTCTGTATCGTCGCTGATTCGCTGATTCGCTGATTCGCTGATTCGCTGATTCGGCGCGGCGTCCGCCGCACCAACCTGTCTGCCCGTTTCCCACCGCCGCGTCGCGCGCCGGTGCGCCCGTCCCGCTACACTGGAAGCTCGATTCCGTTCACGGCGACCGGGCCATGCTGCAGATGCGGCCGATGACGGCCGGCGAATTCCACGCGTACCGCACGCGAGCCATCGACGGCTACGCGGGCGATCTCGTTTCCTCCGGGCAAAATACTGTCGAAGACGCGGCCGATCGTGCGCGCGCCTGTTTCGACACGCTGCTGCCGGACGGCTTGCTGACCGCCGGCCAGACCCTCGTCACGCTCATCGACGGCGCCAGCGGCGATCCGGTGGGCGACCTCTGGTACGCGATCGTCCCCGAAGGGCCGAACCGTACACTGTTCATCTACGACCTCGACATCGTCCCGTCCCGGCGTCGCCAGGGCTGGGCCACGCGCGCGCTGGATGCGCTCGACGCCGAGGCACGCCGGTACGGCGTCACCGAGATCGGATTGTCGGTGTTCAATCACAACGCGGCGGCGCGTGCGCTGTATCGCGCGTGCGGCTTCGCGCCGATCACCACGACGTTGATCAAACCGGTCGTGTCGGACTGAATCCGCCAGCGCGCGATGCGTCGTGACATGCTGCCGGTTCCGCACGCCGTGTAGCCGGCCAACGTCGGCACGCTTCCCGCCCCTTCCTGCTGGCCGAGCGCCGACCGGCCTGTTCGATCGTCCGGCATTCACCGTCTGCCGCATCAACGCGCGTGGCCTTTCCATCTCCGCAGCAGCAACGCATTGGTCACGACGCTGACGCTGGAAAACGCCATCGCCGCGCCCGCGATCACCGGGTTCAGCCACCCGAGCGCCGCGAGCGGCACGCCGACCAGGTTGTACACGAACGCCCAGAACAGGTTCTGCTGGATCTTGCGGTACGTGCGCCTGGAGATATCGATCGCGTCGGCGACGAGCGCCGGGTCGCCGCGCATCAGCGTGATGCCGGCCGTGTGCATCGCGACGTCCGTGCCCGTCGCCATCGCGATGCCGACGTCCGCCGCGGCGAGCGCGGGCGCGTCGTTGATCCCGTCGCCGACCATCGCGACGACGCCGCCGTGCGTGCGCTTCAGCTCGGCGACGACGCGCGCCTTGTCGTCGGGCAATACCTGCGCGTGCACTTCGCCGATGCCGAGCGTCGCCGCGACGGCCGCCGCGCTGCCGCGGTTGTCGCCCGTCACGAGCGCGCTCGCGACGCCGCGCGCCGACAACGCCGCGATCGCGTCGCGGGCGCCCGGCTTCACGGTGTCGCCGAATGCGATCAGCGCGAGCACCGCGCGCGGCGCATCGGCACGCATTAGCCACGAGATCGTGTTGCCGGCGCCCTCGAGTTCCGCCGCACGGGCGTCGAGCGCCGGCGGTACCGCGATGTCGAGTTCGTCGCGCCAGCGCGTGCTGCCGAGCGCGAGCCGCTGCTCGCCGACGTGCGCTTCCACGCCGCGTCCGGCCACGGCGCGCGCGTCGGTCGCGACGACCGACCCGGCGGCGCCGCCCCGTGCGGCCACGTCCGCGTCATGCGCGGCAACCACCGCACGTGCGAGCGGATGATCGCTCTGGCGCTGCACGGCCGCCGCGAGCACGAGGGCTTCGTCGCGCGGCACGCCGACGGCGTCGAAGGCCGTCACGGACGGTTTGCCTTCGGTCAGCGTGCCGGTCTTGTCGAACGCGATCACGGTCGTGCGCTGCGCGAGCTCGAGCGCCTGCGCATCCTTGATCAGCACGCCGTGCCGGGCTGCGACGCCCGTGCCGGCCATGATCGCGGCGGGCGTCGCGAGACCGAGCGCGCACGGGCACGCGATCACGAGCACCGCGACCGCGTTGAGGATCGCGGTTTCCATCCCCGCGCCGGCGATCAGCCAGCCCACCAGCGTCAGCACGGCGATGCCGAGAATTGCCGGCACGAACACCTCGCTGACGCGATCGACGAGCCGCTGGATCGGCGCCTTCTCGGCCTGCGCGGATTCGACGAGGCGGATGATGCGCGCGAGCGTCGTTTCCGCACCGATCGCGGTGGTTTCGACGACGAGCGCGCCTTCGCCGTTGATCGAGCCGGCCGTGACGGCGTCGCCGTCGTCCTTCGGCACGGGCAGGCTTTCGCCGGTGATCAGCGATTCGTCGATGTGCGAGCGGCCCGACACGATCCGGCCGTCGACGGGCACGCGCTCGCCGGGCCGAATGCCGACGTGCGTGCCGACGCGCACCTGCGACAGCGGCACGTCGCGTTCGACGCCGTGCTCGACGACGCGCGCGCGATCGGGGCGCAGCGCGTTCAGCGCGCGGATCGCCTCGGTGGTCTGGCGCTTCGCGCGCGATTCGAGCCACTTGCCGAAGCGCACGAGCGTGACGATGACGGCCGACGCTTCGAAATACAGATGGCCGGGATGCGCGGGATTGCGCAGCAGCATCCACAGGCTCAGCCCGTACGCGGCCGACGTGCCGAGCGCGACGAGCAGGTCCATGTTGCCGGTGAGCGCCTTCACCGCATGCCAGGCCGCGCGGTAGAAGCGCGCGCCGAAACCGAACTGCACGATCGACGCGAGCACGAGTTGGAGCCACCCGGGCAGCATCAGGTCGATGCCGAACGGCGCGGCCAGCATCGGCGCGACGAGCGGCGCGCTCAGCACGGCGGCCCCGATCACCAGGTTGCGTTCGCGGATCGCGTCGCGGCGCTTGCGTGCGTCGGGGTCCTGCGCGGGGCTGGCCGGTCGTAAGTCGGCGCCGGTCGTTTCGCTGGTGGGTGAGGCGGCGGGAAGCGACGCACGGTAGCCGGCCGTGGTGACTGCCGCGATCAACGTGGCGGGATCGAGTGCGCCTGCGCCATGTACCGACGCGCGTTCGGTCGCGAGATTGACCGTCGCGCGCGCGACGCCCGGCACGGCGGCCAGCGCTTTTTCGACGCGGCCGGCGCAGGACGCGCAGGTCATGCCGCCGATGTCGAGTTCGACGTCTGCGACCGGGGAGGTGGCGGGAGGCGTGGAAACGGCAGCCGGCGTCGCGTCATAGCCGGCCTGTTTCACCGCTTCGGCAAGCTGCGCGGCGGAGACGTCGGCCGACGCATCGACCGTCGCGCGCTCGGTCGCGAGATTGACCGATGCGCGCGTGACGCCCGGCACCTTCGCGAGCGCCTTCTCGACGCGCGACACGCAGGACGCGCAGGTCATGCCGTCGATGTCGAGTTCGATGCTTGCGGGTGCGGCGGGCAAGGCAGTGGCAGCGGCTGGGACGGCGATGTCCGGCCCCGTCGGCGTTGCGTCATAGCCGGCCTGCTTCACGGCATCCGCCAATTGCGCGACGGACACGCCGGCCGTGGCATCGACCGTCGCACGCTCGGTCGCGAGATTGACCGATGCGCGCGTGACGCCCGGCACCTTCGCGAGCGCCTTTTCGACGCGCGACACGCAGGATGCGCAAGTCATGCCGTCGATGTCGAGTTCGATCGTCGCGGCGGCAGCCGGCGTCGGCGGCGTTGCGGGGAGGGGCGCGTGCGCCGAATGCGCGGCCGCGACGGTTTCAACCGCCGCTTCGCGCACCGCTGCGCGGTAGCCGGCCTCGCGGACGGCGTCCACGAGCCGATCGGGCTCGACCGTCTCCTGCGCGGTGACGGTTGCCGCATGCGCATCGAGATCGACCGCCACGCCGATGACGCCCGGCACGGCGGCCAGCGCGCGCTGCACGCGGCCGGTGCAGCCGCCGCAATGCATGCCGTCGACGCTCAGTTCGATCGTGTGCAGCGCTGCGGAGGCAAGTGGTTCAGTCATGTCGGATTCCCCAAAGGCGCGGTTCGTGCCGCGAATGGTTCCAGTATCAACATTCCCATGATGGTAAGGTCAAGCGTCGGCGACGATGCGACGCATGTCGATGCACACAGATTGTCACAATGCGGAAAAAGGCGATCGCCCCGGCTTCCGAACGGACAGCCGGTGCGCGCTGAGGCGCCAGGCTTGGCGCTCGCGAGGCGTTGACGGGTTGATACTCCCGGCGCAGTTCCAGATTTTTGCCGAATCCCGTGGACTATTTCGGATTTTTTGACGGTTCGGCTAGCGTTCTACCCGTTATTCGGCATATTGGGGGATGCCCTTAGGCGCTATGATACCGGCCTGACATCAGCGCCCACCGTTACGAATCGTAGCGAAACGGTCATCCGGGCACGCTGGGGTGCCTTGTTTTCGCCGTTCGCGAGGCGAACAGGGCGTTGACTGAAAAGAATGATATTCGGCCAGTAATCGATGATTGAAAACCAGCGAGAATCAGTTTCTCTGCGACGCGCGTGCGCGTCGCTGGCCATTGCGGCGTTGCTTGCAGGGTGCGCGTCGCAACCGGACGCGATCCAGCGGAAAACCGGCTGGATGCGTGCGGAAGTCGCCGACTCCTATATCTATGCGTATCCGCTCGTGTTGATGGACGTCGCGAAGGAAGCGGCGACGGGCGGCGACGGCGCGCAACCGGGGCAGGCCCCGCTCAACACGCTGCGCCACGCGCAGGCGCTGCCGCCCGTCGGCGCGGTCAATCCGCCGTTGCCGGGCGTGGACACGCTCGACTCGACCGGCTGGCTCGACGTCGCCGCCGAACCCGTGATCGTCACGCTGCCCGACACGCGCGGCCGCTACTGGGACGCGCGCGCGCTCGACATGTGGACGAACGTGCTGTGGTCGTCGTCGAGCGTGGCGGCGCGCGGCGCCCGTGGCGCCGGACGGTCGCAAACGATTGCTTTCGCCGCCAAGGACTGGCAGGGCACGCTGCCGAAGGGCGCGCTGCGCGTCGACGTGCCGTCCGCCAACGCGTGGCTCGAAGTGCGGCTGCAGACGAGCGGCGGGCGCGACCTGACGAACGTGAAGAAGCTGCAGCGCGCGATCCGCGTGGTGCCGCTGTCGGTTTACACGGGCGCCGAGCGAGGTGCGTCGGTCGCGGTCCATGCGGGCAGCGCGCCGTCCGAAGCGGTGGGCGGCGGCACGCCGGCCGAGCAGGTGGCCGCGCTCGACCCGAAGGCGTTCTTCACGCGCTTCGCGCAGGCGCTGCAGGACAATCCGGCGCCGGCCGACGACGCGCACGCCCAGGAATCGCTCGCCGATATCGGCGTGAAGGCCGGCTACCCGGTACTGTGGACGGGCGACCGTCTCACGGCCGCGACGGCCGGCATTGCCGAGGCGCGCGCGCGGCTCGCGACGCCGCCGTCGAACCTGCTGAGCGCGAACGGCTGGAACTGGATCGGCGACACGGCCGGCAAGTACGGCCAGGACTACGCGCTGCGCGCGTACGCGGCCTACACGCAGTTCGGCACCGCGACGCGCGACGACGAGACGCTCGCGATCACCCGCGTCGACAGCGACGGCCATCCGCTGAACGGCGCGAACCGCTACGTGCTGCATTTCGCGCCGGGCGCACTGCCGCCGGTGCGCGCGTTCTGGACGCTCACGCCGTACACGACCAACGGCGCGCTGCCCGACGTCGGGTCGGCGCGCCGCTCGCTCGGCGACCGCGACCGGCTGCGCCGCAACCACGACGGCTCGATCGACATCGTCGTGTCGGCGTCGCCGGGCGGCACGCATGCGGCCAACTGGCTGCCGGCGCCGCGTACCGATTTCGCGCTCGCGTTGCGCCTGTACGCGCCGAAGCCGCAGGCGAGCGACGGGTCGTGGATGCCGCCCGTCGTCGTCCGGAAATGAACGGTTGACTGCCGCCGTTGTCCGACCGGCGGGCGCGGCGGTGGCGCCCGACCTCCGTACCGTCACCTCCTGAGCCTATACTTTCGGGATAGCGTGCGCGGCCGCCCGGTTCTCCGGTGCGGCCCGTCATCCATTTCCGAGACATTCAAGCATGGCAAGCGCAGACAAAGAAACCATACCCTCGACCCTCCATGCCCTCGGTGGCGTTGCACGCTCGCGCCGGACCCGGCGTATCGGCATCGGCGTGCTGATCTTCGTCGTTTTATTCGGACTGCTCGGCTTCTTCGCGGCGCCACCGCTGATCCGCCATGTCGCCGAACAGCAACTGAGCAAGCAGCTCGACCGTCCGGCCACGATCCAGCGCATCGCACTGAACCCGTACACGCTGAACCTCGAAGCCGACGGCATCCACCTCGGCGAGCGCGGCGGCCAGGGCGACTTCATCGACATCGGCAAGCTCGTCGTGAGGCCGTCGTGGTCGTCGCTGTTCCGCGGCGCGCCGATCGTCAACGAAATCCGGCTCGATTCGCCGCGCTTTCATATCGTCCGCTACGACGCGCAGCGCTTTAACTTCACCGACCTGATCGAGAAGTTCTCGTCGCCGTCGCCGCAATCCGACAGCAAGCCGACGCAGTTCTCGGTGTCGAACATCCAGATCAACGACGGCCGGATCGACTTCGACGATCGCCTGCTGAACGAAAAGCACGTTGTCGACAACTGGACGCTCGGCATTCCGTACATCGCGACGCTGGCCTCGAAGACCGACATCTTCGTCGAGCCGAAGCTGCGCGCGCGCTTCGACGGCAGCCCGCTCTCGATCGACGGCAAGACCAAGCCGTTCGCGCAGTCGCGCGAATCGGAGATCGCGCTGAAGTTCGACCGCCTCGACGTGCCGAAGCTGATCTCGTACGTGCCGGCGAAGCTGCCGGTGGCCGTGACGAGCGGCCTGCTGAGCAGCGACCTCACGGTCAATTTCGTGATGAGCGGCGAGACGCCCGCGCTGCGCGTGTCGGGTACCGTCGACCTGAACGACGCGAAGGTGACCGACCGCGCGTCGGCGCCGCTGTTCGCCGCGCGCGGCGTGCACGTCGCGGCGGCTGGCCTCGAGCCGCTGCGCAACGCGATGCACTTCGACGAGATCCGGATCGACCAGCCGGTGGTCGACCTGTCGCGCGACAAGCAGGGCGTGCTGAACGTCGAGAAGCTCGTCGCGCAGCCGGCCGCCGCACCGAAATCCGAAGCCGGCAAGCCGGCCGCGTCGGCCGTCGCCGTTTCCGGCGCTTCCGGCGCCACCGTCGCCGCGGCCAGCGCCGCCAGCGCCGCGAAGGCCGAAGGCAGCGCCGCCGCGAAGGCAGCGCCGCCGCTCGACCTGACGATCCGTCATTTCGCGATCGACGGCGGCACGATCAACGTCGACGACCGCGTGCCGGCGACGCCGACCGCGATGTCGCTGACGAAGCTCGCCGCGACGCTCGACGGCTTCTCGCTGCAGGGCAAGACACCCGCGAAATACACGCTGTCGACGTCGCTGTCGCGCGGCGGCGACGTGACGGCCGAAGGCGCGTTCAATCTCGCCGCGAAGCAGGCCGACACGAAGCTGACGGTCGCCGCGCTCGCGCTGCCGGCGCTGCAGCCGTACCTGGGCGAGGCGACGCGCGCGCGCGTGCTCGACGGCACGCTCGGCGCGACCGTCAACGCGAAGACCGACTGGGGCAAGACGCCGCTCGCCGCGGAAGTCGCGGACAGCACGATCAGCCTGAAGTCGCTGAAGATCGCCGCGCCGAACGACAAGGCGCCCGCGATCGCGCTGCCCGACGCGAGCGCGAAGATCGCGAAGGTCGACGTCGCCGCACGCACCGCCGAGATCGCGAGCGTCGACGCGAGCGGGCTCGCGCTCGACGTGAAGCGCCTGAAGGACGGCAAGATCGACCTCGCGGCGCTGGCCGAACCCGCGCAGGCGGCGGTGCCGCAGCGCACGGTCGCGCGCAAGGCCCAGGCCGCCGCGCCGTCGTGGCACTACCGGATCGATGCGCTGAACGTGAAGGACGCGTCCGCGAACTTCACCGACCTGTCGACGCCGCGCCCGGTGAAGCTGGCGATCAAGCCGCTGGAGCTGTCGGTGCAGAAGGTGAGCGACGACCTGACGAAGCCGCTGCCCGTGCAACTGAAGGCGACGCTGAACCGCAAGGGCTCGCTGAACGTGTCGGGCGATGTGACCGCGCAGCCGCTGAAGGTCGGCCTGAAGATCAACGGTAACCGCCTCGACGCGGCCGCGTTCGAGCCGTACTTCGGCAGCGCGCTGAACGCGACGATCGCGAGCGCGCTGCTCAACGCGCAAGGCAACCTGACGTTCGCGCAGGTGAAGGACACGCCGCGCGCGACCTATCGCGGCGACGTCGCGCTGGTCGACGTGCGGATGCTCGACAAGGCGACCTCCGACCCGTTCGCAGGGTGGCGCTCGCTCGCGCTGTCGAACCTGAAGGCGAACTACGACGAGAAGGGCACCGACGTCGACGCCGCGCGCGTGACGTTCTCGAACTTCTACGGTCGCGTGCTGCTCGACGCGCAGGGGCGCCTGAACCTGAAGGACGTGGTCGCGAAGGAGTCGGGCCCCGCGCAGTCGCTCACGCGCGACGCGAGCAAGGGCGAGCCGGTGCCGCTGTCGCCGGGCGTGACGCCGCCGGCCGCTGCGCAGGCCGCATCGGCCGCGGCCGCGCAGCAGGCGTCCATGCCGGCCGCCGCGTCGGCGACGGTGGTCGTGAAGGCCGCGCCGCAGCCGCAGAATCCGGTGCGGATGCACTTCGGCGAACTGCTGCTGCAGAACGGTCGCGTCACGTACACGGACAACTTCATCAAGCCGAACTACACGGCGAACCTCGTCGCGATCAAGGGCACGATCGGCGCGTTCGGCACGGATTCGACGACGTCCGCGCCGGTCGACGTCGCCGCGAACCTCGCGGGCAACGGGCCGATCTCGATCAAGGGCTCGGTGAACCCGCTGATCGAGAAACCGGCGCTCGACCTCACGGCGACCGCGCACGACATCGAGCTGACCAACCTGACGCCATATTCGGCGAAGTACGCGGGCTACCCGATCACGAAGGGCAAGCTCAACGTCGATCTGCACTACCAGCTCGCGAACGACCAGCTGTCGGCGAACAACCACATCTTCATCGATCAGCTCACGTTCGGCGATCGTGTCGAGAACGACACGGCGACGAAGCTGCCGGTGAAGCTCGCGATTTCGCTGCTGAAGAACACGCGCGGCCAGATCGACGTGAACCTGCCGGTGTCGGGCTCGCTGTCGAATCCGGAGTTCAGCGTCGGCGGGCTGATCTGGCACGCGGTGTTGAACCTGATCGCGAAAGCCGTCACGTCGCCGTTCACGCTGCTCGCGAATGCGTTCGGCGGCAGCGGCGGCGAGGATCTCGGCTACGTCGAGTTCGCGCCGGGTTCGTACGAGCTGACCGGCGCGCAGCAGAAGAAGCTCGACACCGTCGTGAAGATGCTGACCGAGAAGCCGTCGATCCGCCTCGACCTGATCGGCCGCGTCGATCCGGCGCAGGACACGCCGGGGCTGCGCGACGCGTACGTCGAGCGGCTGGTGCGCCAGCAGAAGCTGAAGGACGTGGTCGGCCAGGGCGAGAGCGTCGATCCGATGTCGGTGAAGGTCGACAAGGCCGAATACTCGAAGTACCTGACGCGCGCGTACAAGGCCGCCGATTTCAAGAAACCGCGCAACCTCGTCGGCTTGCAGAAGACGCTGCCCGATGCGGACATGAAGCAGGCGCTCGCCGATCACGCGCCGGCCGACGACAACGCGCTGCGTGCGCTCGCGCAGCAGCGCGCGCAGGTCGTGCGCCAGTATCTCGACGGCAAGATCGACTCGAGCCGCATGTTCGTCGTCGCGCCGAAGCTCGACGCGAAGGGCATCTCGGACAAGGGCGCGACGACCCGCGTCGACTTCGGGCTGCAGTAAGCGTTGTCGCCCTCCGCCGCCGCGCCCGCACCCGCCGGGCGCGGCGGTTTTGTCAGCGCCCGGCGATCGCCGGTTCGCGCTTGTCCAGTTCCTTCCTCGCGGCCAGCGGCAGACGCGCGTCGTCCCACTGCGTCAGCCATTCGACTTCCTTCGCGGTGAACACCTGTCCGTAGTTGCGCAATGCGTACTGCAGCGCGTCGACGACGTGATGGCGAATGATTTCGGGGGTACGTGCATCGTCCAGCACGAACCGGAGAGCTTCCAGGGTTGACATAGTCGTGCTCCGGGTCAGGGAAAACCCTTTATCACACGCCAATAGTCGTGGGCCAAGCCGAAAAAAAATCCGGCCGTGCGGGCCGGCGCACGCCAAGGCCGCGTATTGCGACTGCTTCGTGTCATTTGCGATTGGTTACGTTTGACAGAGAACAGAAAGCCCCGCTTCATCCGACCGCCGCACGACCCGGCGATATTTTGCGCGCCTGACGGCAAGTCGCGTAGTTCAACATCAATCGGTGAGGTGGGGTGATGATTTCCAGGTTCATCAAGCAACGGAAAGTGGCGGTGATGGTGGCGGCTGCGCTGGCGCTCGCCAGCGCGGGCGCGCATGCGGCGCAACAGGACGGCAACGCTCACGGCGAGGGCAACGGGCGGGCGAGCCGCGTCGTGAAGCACGTGCTGCTGCTGAGCATCGACGGCCTGCACGAACAGGATCTCGCGCGCTGCATCGGTGCGAATACGTGCCCGAACATTGCGGTGCTCGCGAAGAGCGGCGTGACGTACGCGAATGCGTACACGCCGGGCCTGTCGGATTCGTTCCCGGGCCTCGCCGCGCTCGTGACGGGCGGCTCGCCGAAGACGGCCGGCCTGTTCTACGACGTGTCGTACGACCGCAACCTGTACGCGCCGAGCGACACGACGTGCTCGGGCAAGCAGGGCTGGAACGTCGTGTTCGACGAGACGGCCGGCATCGATGCGTTCAACGGCGGCGCGCTCGTGCACCTCGACGGCGGCGGCGCGTTCAATCCGCAGGCGATCCCGCATGCGAAGGTCAACGGCCAGTGCGTGCCGGTCTACCCGCACAACTACGTGAAGACCAACACGGTGTTCGAGGCCGTGAAGGCCGGCGTGCCGAATGCGCACACCGCATGGGCCGACAAGCATGCATGGGGCTACGACTGGCTGAACGGCCCGTCGGGCACTGGCGTCGACGACCTGATGCGCACCGAGATCAATTCGATCGACCCGGCGACCAACACCGCCTATACCGACGTCTACTCGCACACCGCGCGCTTCGACAACCTGCACGTGCAGGCGCTGATCAACCAGATCGGCGGCCGCGATTCGACCGGCACGAAGAACGCGCCGGTGCCGACGCTGTTCGGCGCGAACTTCCAGACGCTGAGCGTCGCGCAGAAGGCGCCGGTCGCGAAGGGCGGCGGCTATCTCGATGCCGATTTCACGCCGAACGGGCAGGTCGCGAACGCGATCACGTACGTCGACGACGCGATCGGCCATGTCGTCGCGGCGCTGAAGCAGGCCAACCTGTACACGTCGACGGCCGTGATCGTCACGGCGAAGCACGGCCAGTCGCCGACCGATCACACGAAGCTCGTGAAGAACGGCGACACGCTGACGAAGCTGCTCGAAGCGAACAACTTCATCGACCCGAACGGCAACTTCGGCCAGAACAACACGGCGACGGGCAACCTGAACGACGGTTCGGGCCTGGTCGGCACGGGCTTCGTGCAGACCGACGACGTCGGGCTGATCTGGCTGCGCGATCGCAGCCAGCGCACGGCGGTCGTCCAGACGCTGAAGGCGAACCTCGGCTGCAACGCGCCGGGGATCTGCGCGGACGGCCCGCAGGCGTACGTGTTGTACGGCGCGGCGCTGGCCGACCGCTTCGGCGATCCGGCCAACGGCCGCACGCCGGACATCGTCGTCCAGCCGAATCCTGGCGTGATCTACACGTCGAGCACGAAGAAGGACGAGGAGCACGGCGGCAACGCGCCGGACGACAGCCACCTCGGCCTGCTCGTGTCGTATCCGGGCCTGCATCGTGCGCGCACGGTGAACGATCTCGTCGGCACGAAGCAGGTCGCGCCGACGATCCTCGCGCTGCTCGGCGCCGACCCGCGCCTGCTGCAGGCGGTCGTGGCCGAGAATACGCGCGTGCTGCCGGGGCTCGGTATCGGGCGTTGACGGTGTATGCCGGATGCCGACGTCGCGCGGTGTCCGGCAACGGGCGCGTGCCGCCGCAGGCGGTGCGCGCCGTTCGTTTCAGGGCGGCGGCGTGCCGTCTTGCGCGCGCCCGGCTTCGTCCAGCATCCATGCCCTGAAACGCCGCAACGCATCGCTCGTGTCGAGACGCTCCGGCGCGTAGCACAGGTAGTGTCCCTGCGCGTCCACGTCGACCGGCGCGTCGAACGGCTCGACCAGCGTGCCCGCAGCGAGATTGTCGAGAATCAGGAAGCGCGGCACGAGGGCGATCCCGAGCCCGGCCTGGGCCGCCTGAATCAGCACCGAATATTGCTCGAAGCGCGGCCCGGCCAGCGCGTTCATTTGCGACGCGCGATGACGTTCCGCCCAGGCGGACCACGCGATCTCCGCCTGTTCGTGCACGAGGCGCGGCGCCGCCGCTGCATCGGCAGGCCCATGCAGCGCATGCCGGTCGGCGAATTCGCGCGAGCAGACCGGCACGAAGGTCCGCCCGCCGAGATAGTCGCTTCGCACGCCTTCCCATCCGCCGTCGCCGTAGCGGATCGCCGCGTCGAGCCCGAACGGAAACACGTCGCCGGGCGCGAGATGACGGCGAAAGCTCAGCGTGACGCCCGGCGCGGCGGCGAGAAAGCGCGTGAGCCGCGGCAACAGCCACTTCGTCGTGAAGGTCGGCACGCTCGCGATCGTCAGCAGGTCGCTGTTCTCGCGGGCGCTCAGCAGCTCGATCGACGCGTTGCCGATTTCGCGCAGCGGGCCGACGACGCGCGCGTGATACACCTGGCCGGCACGGGTGAGCGCGAGGCCGCGCCCCTCGCGCACGAACAGCTTCACGCCGAACAGCGCCTCGAGGTTCGCGATCTGCCGGCTGACCGCGCTCGGCGTCAGGCCCAGTTCGCGGGCCGCGTAGGAGAAGTTCAGGTACTTCGCGGACGTGGCGAATGCATGCAGTTCCGCCACGTTCGGATACAGGTGCTTCATGGCGAGCTGTTCCGTCCTTGCACAGGTCGATGCGCGCTTTTTACGTTTTTTTCATGACGATGCCATGTCGGAACCGCACACTGCGCCGGCTTCGACAACGCATGCGGGCCTCGTCCGGCGGGCGTTGGGCGAGGATTTTTCCGATCGTCAGCGAGTGTGTTCATGCCTGCGTCAACCGCCCCGGCCGTGGCCGACGGTATTCCGATTCGTCGTAACAAACCGGCCCGGCCGCCCGTCGGGCGCCTGCTGCTGCAGGCGCTGCTCGCGGCGTTCGCGCTCTACCTGCTGTTGCCGATCGCCTTGCTGCTGATCGGCGCGGTGGGCGAATCGTGGACGAACACGTTGCTGCCCGCCGGCGTCACCGGGCACTGGTTCGCCGACCTGGCTGCGAACCGTAGCTTCACCCGCGCGTTCGGCGTGAGCTTCATCGTCGCGCTGGCGTGCTGCGCGCTCAACGCGGTGATCGGCCTGCCGCTCGCGTATGCGCTGCATCATCGCGCGCAGGCCGGCGGCGGGTTCGCGACGCGCGTCGTGATGCTGATGCCGGTCGCGGTGCCGGCGCTGACGCTCGGCTTCGGCTACATCGCGATCTTCAGCGGCGACGCGCTGCCGTGGCTCGGCACGTTGCCGCTGATGATCGCGGCGCATGCGGTGCTGACGCTGCCGTATCTGCTGCAGACGCTGCTCGGCGACCTGCGCCACCTCGGCCTCGCGCGGCTCGAGGCCTGCGCGGCGACGCTCGGTGCGACGCCGCTGCGCCAGTTCGTCACGATCGTGCTGCCGAACCTGCGCCATAGCCTGTTTTCCGGGCTCGTGATGGTGGCCGCACTGTCAATCGGCGAATTCCAGATCTCGAACCTGATCGCCGGCTTCCGCTACCGGAACTATCCGATCGTGTTGCTGCAGGCGTTCTACGGCGCGACGGGGATGGCGTGCGCCGCCACCGTCGTGCTGCTCGTGCTCGCCGTGCTGGCGACGCTCGTGTCCGTCGGCACCGTGCAACGTCTGAAGTGAGTCATCCATGAGCCTCGAATTCGAACACGTCAGCTTCCAGTATCCGGGCGCCCGCCATGGCGTCGAGGACATCACGCTGTCCGCCGCGCAGGGCGAACTGCTTGCGGTGATGGGGCGCAGCGGGTCCGGCAAATCCACGCTGCTGCGGCTCGCGGCCGGGCTGCTCGACGGCTGGCGTGGCCGCATCGCGATCGGCGGCGACGACGTGGCCGGCGTGCCCGTGTGGCGGCGCGAAGTGGGGATGGTGTTCCAGCACTACGCGCTGTTCCCGAACCTGTCGGTGGTCGACAACGTCGCGTACGGGCTGCGGATGCGCGGCGTCGCGGCCGACGTCCGGCGCCGCCGCGCGCTCGACATGCTCGAGCGGGTCGGGTTGTCGGCGCACGCGACGCGCGGCATCGCGATGCTGTCCGGCGGACAGCAGCAGCGCGTCGCGCTTGCGCGGGCGCTCGTGATCGAGCCGAAGCTGCTGCTGCTCGACGAGCCGCTGGCGGCGCTCGATGCAGGCATCCGTCATCAGCTGCGCGACGAGATCCGGGCACTGCAGCGCGCATGCGGCGCGACGACGCTGTTCGTCACGCACGACCAGGACGAAGCGTTGAGCATGGCCGACCGCGTCGCGATCGTCGACGGCGGTCGCGTGCTTCAGTCCGGCACGCCGCGCGACCTGTACGAACGTCCGGCGACCGCCCAGGTCGCGCGCTTCGTCGGGCATTCGACGCTGCTGCGCGGCCGCGTGCTCGCGCACGGCGAAATCGACGTGCGCTTCGCGACGCTGCGCGCGGAAACGGGCGCGCATCGGCCGGGGACGGAGATCGCGGTGCTGGTGCGGCCCGAGCACGTGCAGGCCGATCCGCCGGCGCAGAGCGCGAATCGCATCGAAGGGCGTCGCGGGGACGTGCGTTACTTCGGCGCAACGCAGCGCTACGACTTCATTCCGGACGGCTCGGCCGACGTGCTGCTGTGCGAAGGGCGAGAGCCCGCCGCGCGCAGCATCGCGATCGACCCGCGCCATCTGCTCGTGCTGCCGGCATCGCCGGATGCGCGCTGATTTCTTTCGTTCAACGGAGATTCACGATGTTTGCAGGCTCCTCTCTTGTGAAGGCCATGCGCGCCCGCGTGCTGGCGCTGGGCGCGCTGGTGGCGCTTTCCTGCGCGGCGGCGCAGGCCGCGCCGCTGTATCCGGGCGAAGACGCGCTGTACGCGAAGGCGGCCGACGAAGGGCTCGTCGTGTCGTTCGATACCGGCCCCGAATGGGCGAACTGGAAGGCGCTGTTCGCCGAGTTCCGCAAGCGCTACCCGAAGGTCGAGATCACCTACAACGACATCGGCTCGGCCGCGACCGTCGTCGCGCTCGACAAGTCGCGCCGCCGCCCGCAGGCCGATACCGCGTACTACTTCGCCGCGTCGGCGCTCGACGCCGCAGGCAAGGACGTCGTCGCGCCGTTCAAGCCCGTCAACTTCGACAGGCTGCCGGGCGTGTTCCGAGCGACCGACGCCCGCTGGTTCGCCGTGCATTCGCTGAACATCGCGTTCCTCGTCAACCGGAAGCTCGTCAAGAACGTACCGCAGCGCTGGTCCGACCTGCTGAAGCCCGAGTACCGCAACGCGGTGGTCTATCTCGACCCGCGCTCGACCGGGCAGGGCCAGGTCGCGGTGTTCGCGGCCGCGTATGCGAACGGCGGCAGCGTCGAGAATCCGAAGCCGGGCGCCGACTTCTTCGGCAAGCTGAAGCAGGCCGGCAACGTGCTGCGCGTGGAAGGCACGACGCCGTACGCGAAGTTCGTGAAGGGCGAGATTCCGATCCTGATCGGCTACGAGAACGACGGCCTCAAGGCGAAGTACGCGGACGGCATGGGCGACGCGGCCGACGTCGTGATTCCGCAGGACGGCAGCGTGTCGGCGCCCTACGCGATGAGTCTCGTGAAGAACGGCCCGAATCCGTCCGCCGCGCAGCTCTGGCTCAACCTCGTGATGAGCGACGTCGGGCAGGCGCTGTTCGCGCAAGGCTACGTGCGTCCGGCGGTGCCGGGCACGCCGGTCGCGCCGGAAGTCGCGGCGAAGCTGCCGAACGCGCCGCAGGTGCGCCCGCTCGATGTCGCGAAGGCGGCGGCGCGCAAGGCCGAGGTCGACCAACTCTGGTCGCAGGCCACGCTCGGCCAGTAAGGGGCGAGGGATGCAGGCTTCCTTACCCGAACGCGGCGTGCTGCGCCGCTTCGGCGCGCTTCCTGCGGCGGCATTGCTTGCCGTGTGCTTCGTGCTGCCGCTGGCCGCGCTCGTCGACGCGGCATGCGCGGGCGGCGGCCGCGCGTTCGCGGCGGTGTGGCGCGATCCGCTCGTCGCCGATGCGATCGTGCGCTCGCTGGCGCTGGCTGCAGGCGCCGGCACGCTGTCGGTCGCCGTCGGCGTGCCGGTCGCGTTCGCGCTGGCCGGACAGTCGCCGGCCCGTCGTCACTGGTCGCTCGCGTTGCTCGGCGTGCCGCTGGCGTTTTCCGGGCTGGTGATCGCGTACGGCTTCATCCTCGCGTTCGGCCGCTCAGGCTTCGTGACCACGCTGCTGGCCGCGCTGGGCGCCGATCCGACCGTGATCGGCGGCGCGATCTACACGATGCCGGGACTCGCGGTCGCCTATGCGTATTACCTGATCCCGCGCGTCGCGCTGATGATCTACCCCACGCTCGCGAATCTCGACCGGCGGCCGCTCGAGGCGGCGCTTACGCTCGGCGCGCGGCCCTGGCGCGCGTGGCTCGACGTCGCGTGGCGCGAGCTGTGGCCGTCGGTCGCATCCGCATGGTGCCTCGTGACCGCGATCGCGCTCGGCACGTACGGCACGGCGCTGGCGCTGGCCGGCACGCAGATCAACATCCTGCCGCTGCTGATGTATTTGAAGCTGTCGGACGGGCAAACCGATTTCTCGCAGGCGGCTGTGCTGTCGATCGGGCTGACGGCCATCTGTACCTGCGTTCTGGCACTGGGGGAAGGCCTTGTTCGCCAACGACGTCATTGAATGCGCGTGGTCCGAACCGGCCCGCGACGCGCTCGCGCGACTGGCGCAACGGCAACGCGGCATGCACCGGCACCGGATGCCGGTCGGTGTGATCGGCCCGCGCGACGCGACCGATGAACAGATGCGGGTCGCGGAACGGATCGCGCACGCGGTGGCGGCCACGGGTATCGCGCTCGTCGGCGGCGGCAAGCAGGGCGTGATGGAGGCCGCCGCGCGAGGCGCGCATGCGGCCGGCGGCTGCGCGATCGGGCTGTTGCCCGAAGACGACGCCGCGCTGGCGAATCCGTACCTGAGCGTCGCGTTGCCGACGGGGCTCGGCATCACGCGCAATGCGCTGGTCGCACGCGCGTCGGTGTGCCTGATCGCGGTCGGCGGCGGGCTCGGCACGCTGTCCGAAATCGCGCTCGGGTTGCAGTGGGGCAAGCCGGTGTTCACGATTTGCGGTGCACCGCAGGTCGCGGGCGTCGAGTGCTTCGACGACGCGAATCCGCTCGTCCTGCGCGTCGCGCAGTGGCTGGCCGATTCGGCGTAGCGCGGGCGCATCGGTACGACGCTTCGCCCGGTGCGCGTCGCGCCCGGGCTTGAAACGGCGTGCGCAACCCGCCATATTGGCCGGGTATCGCCCGTTCAACGACGTACTCAAAAGGACCGCTCATGCGCCTTCTGCTTGCCCTGCTGCTCCCGTGGTTCCAGTTCTTCACGATCGGCCGCCCGATCGCCGGGGTGATCTGCCTGCTCCTGCAACTCACGATCATCGGCTGGCTGCCGGCCGCGATCTGGTCGGTGTACGCGCTGAGCCAGTACAAGACCGATCGCAAGATCGAGGCGGCGCTGACCCGCAGAAGCTGATTCAAGATTGCGCCTGCCCAGGCGTGCTCGACAAAGAAGGTTGGCATTTCGGTAGAAAAATATATACTTTACTTGCTGGTCGTCTAGTAATTTATATATATTTCTTCCAGAAAATGAGCGCGTCCTGCACGATCCAACTCCATGCCGACGGTGCCTGGCACGATATCGGCGTCGTCACCCTGTTCGGCGACCCCGGGGAAGGTTGGCGCGCGCGTGCTTATACCGGGTACGACGTCGAGTGGGCCATTCGGCATCGGCCTGCCCGCGACGCGCATGCGATGACGTGCCGTTTTCCGGTTGGCCTCGAGCCACTGGAGACACCGCATTGGCCTGTTTTCCTGATCGATCTGTTGCCGCAAGGCTTCGGCCGCGAGGAACTGTTGCGCCGCCTCGGTTTGCCGGAAACGGCAGAGGAGCATGCCGACTGGCCGCTGCTGCTCGCGGGGGCCGGTAATTCGATCGGAAATCTGCGTGTCAGGGAGGCGGCGCAATGGCTTGCCGAGCATCAGGGGCCGCGGCAAGGCTTTACCGACGAGGAGGTGGTCGCGCGAGGCGACGCGTTCAGCGAATATCTTGCCGCGCACGGATTCTTCGTTGCGGGCTCTTCGGGTGTGCAGGGCGAGTGGCCGAAGCTGCTGCTGACCCGCGCGGACGACGGGCTGCTCTATCTCGATCACACGCTGCCGGACGAGCGCGCGGTCGAGCATTACATCGTCAAGTTCGGACGCGGCACGAACGCACGCCTTGCGCAGATCCTGCGTCACGAAGCGCCCTACATGTCATTGGCCCAGCGTCTCGGCTTGCGCGTGCATGCACCGCTGGTGCTGCGCGACCGCTCGCTCTTCATTCGGCGTTTCGATCGTGCGCGTGTGGGCGGTCGCGTTGTCCGGCTCGCTCAGGAAAGCGTTGCTTCGTTGACGGGCAACGCCGGCTTCGGTGTCGTGCCGAGCCATGACGAGGTATGCCGGCATCTCGTGCGTCAATGCACGAATCCCCAGGCCGAGGTGGCTGAATACCTGTGCCGCGACGTCGCGAATCTCGCGTTGGGCAACAAGGATAACCATGCGCGAAACACCGCGTTACAGCGCGATTTCGACGGCCGCATCGCGCTGACACCGCTCTACGACTTTGCACCGATGTATCTGCATCCGGACGGCATTGCGAGGCGTATTCGTTGGGAAGGAAATGACGGCGGCCGGCCGGACTGGGCGCGCGTGCTTGATGCGGTCGTTCGGTCTAGCGAGCCGCGGGCGGGCGAGACGCATGTCGCGCTGGACCGTGCTGCATTGCAGGCGCGGCTGAGTGCGATGGCGCCGCGTTTGCAGGAAATCGCCGATCATGGCGCCGGGCTCGGATTGGAGGACGATGTGCATGCGTTCCTGAGGCCTGGACTCGAGCGGCTCGCCGGTGAACTGGATGCGCTGGGTTAGGCGGAGGACGACACGATGGACAAACGCTACAACGCGCTGCCGCTTCCCGAACAGCTTTTGCTCCGGCGGCAAGCGATCGAGGGCGTTCTCGCGCATCCCGAATGGTCGCTGCGCGAATCCGTGCGGTACCTGAAGAAGACGATGCGGCTGACGAGTGCGGAAATGGCAACGCTTGCCGGCGTGTCGACCAAGACGATTCAGGATATCGAACAGGGGCGCAGCGAAGGGACGGTGCAGACGATGAACCGCATATTCGGCATGCTGGGGCTCAAACTGGGCGTGGTGCGGCAGGACGCGTAGCCGGTCGCGCATTCGCCGCCGTCCTGCGCCGCCGATTGCCGACCCGATGTCACAAGGCGCTACGGCAGCGTGCAATACGGCGAGACGGGCGAGGGCTGGATGCGGGGCGTTGCACCCCGCTTCGCCTACTTCACCGCAAACAGCGTGAGGTTCATGAAGATCTTGAACGCATAGCCGAGCGTGACGGCGCCGATCACGCCGCCCGCCCACAGAACGACGAACCACATCCAGCCGCGCATCCGCGGCCGCGGCGCCGCAGGCGGGCGATCGGCGGAATCAGTGGTGGTAGTAATGCTGGTCTTCATGGCGCACCTTGCCTCGGAATACCCAGTAACCCATCGTCGTGTAGGCGATGATGATCGGGAGGATAACCGCTGCGCCGACCAGCGTGAAGGTCTGGCTCGAACGCGGTGCCGCCGCTTCCCAGATCGTCATCGTCTGGGGAATCGCATACGGGAACAGCGTGACGAGCAGGCCGACGTAGCCGAGCAGCACCAGCGCCAGCGCGAGCACGAACGGCGTCATGTCGTGCCGGTCGCGTACCGCGCGACGCATCCACACCGCGCACGCGGCCACCAGGAACGGCACCGGCAGCAGGCGCCAGAACAGCCCCGAATCGAACCAGCGCTGCGCGACGGCCGGATCCTGCAGCGGCGTCCACAGGCTGACGATCGCGATGAAGCCGAGCAGCACGACGGTCAGCGGCCACACGACGCGATGCAGGCGCCGCTGCAGGTCGCCTTCGGTCTTCGCGACGAGCCAGCAGCAGCCGAGCAGCGCGTACGTGACGATCAGGCCGAGGCCCGTCAGCAGGCTGAACGGCGTGAGCCAGTCGAACGCGCCGCCGGCATACACGCCGTCCTTCACGTCGATGCCCTGCAGGAACGCGCCGAGCGCGATGCCCTGGAACAGCGTCGCGCCGGCCGAGCCGCCGATGAACGCGAGATCCCACAGCTGCTTCGTGCGCCGCGCCTTCGCGCGGATCTCGAACGACACGCCGCGGAAGATCAGACACACCAGCATGAAGATCAGCGGCAGGTACAGCGCCGACAGCACCGTCGAATAGACGATCGGAAATACCGCGAACAGCCCGGCGCCGCCGAGCACGAGCCAGGTCTCGTTGCCGTCCCACACGGGCGCGACCGTGTTCATCATCAGGTCGCGTTCCCGCTCGTCCGGGAAGAACGGGAAGACGATGCCGATGCCGAGGTCGAAGCCGTCGAGCACGACGTACATGAAGAGCCCCAATGCGATGATCGCGGCCCAGATTACGGTGACGTCCATAGGTTTTCTCGTATGCGAAAGGAATGGGCTCAGACGGTCTCGATCAGCTCGTCGACGGCCGACATCGGGCGGCGCGCGGTGTGATCGGGGCGCGTGTCCGGCAGGTCGTGCGTCGCGTCGTGCTCGACGGCGGGCAGCGCGGGGCCGGCCTTCATCAGCTTCAGCATGTAGTACACGCCGGTGCCGAACACGAGGAAGTACACGATCACGAACGTCATCATCGACAGGCTGACCTGCTGCACCGACAGCGGCGACACGGCCTGCGCGGTGCGCATCACGCCATACACGACCCACGGCTGGCGGCCGGCTTCGGTCGTCACCCAGCCCGCGAGCAGCGACACGAAACCGGTCGGGCCCATCGCGAGCGCGAAGCGCTGGAACCCCTTCGATTCATACAGGCGGCCGCGGCGGCGCAGCAGCCATGCGAGCGCGGCGAGGCCGATCATCGCGAAGCCGAGGCCGACCATGATCCGGAAGCTCCAGAACACGACCGTCGAATTGGGGCGGTCTTGCGGCGGGAAGTCCTTCAGCCCGCGGATCTCGCCGTCCCAGCTGTGCGTGAGGATCAGGCTGCCGAGGTGCGGCACCTTCACCGCGTAGCGGGTCGTCTCCGCTTTCATGTCGGGGATGCCGAACAGGTTGAGCGGCGTGCCGCCCTTTTCGGTTTCCCACAGCCCTTCGATCGCGGCGATCTTCGCGGGCTGGTGCTTCAGCGTGTTGATGCCGTGCTGGTCGCCGATCACGGCCTGCAGCGGCGCGAGCACCAGCAGCAGCCACAGCGCCATCGAGAACATCTTCTTCACGCCCTTGTCGCGGCGGCCCTTCAGCAGGTGCCACGCGCCCGTCGCGGCCACCACCAGCGCGGCGACGATGAACGCGGCGATCGCCATGTGGAACAGGCGGTACGGGAACGACGGGTTGAAGACGATCGCGAACCAGTCGGTCGGCACGACGCGGCCGTCGACGATCTCGAAGCCTTGCGGCGTCTGCATCCAGCTGTTCGACGCGAGAATCCAGAACGTCGAGATCAGCGTGCCGATCGCGACCATCAGCGTCGCGCCGAAGTGCGCGCGCGGGCTCACGCGGTTCCAGCCGAACAGCATGATGCCGAGGAAGCCGGCTTCGAGGAAGAACGCGGTCATGACCTCGTACATCAGCAGCGGGCCGGTGACGGCGCCGGCGAAGCTCGAGAAGCCGGACCAGTTGGTGCCGAACTGATAGCTCATCACGACGCCGGACACGACGCCCATCCCGAACGCGACCGCGAAGATCTTCGACCAGAACAGGCAGAGCGTCTTGTAGTACTGCTTGCCGGTCTTGAGCCAGCGATATTCGAGCACGGCGATGAAGCTGGCGAGGCCGATGCTCAGTGCCGGAAAGACGATGTGAAAGGAGACGGTGAACGCGAATTGCAGGCGGGCCAGATCGAGGGCCGAAAGTGCGGTGTCCATACCAGTTGACCGAGACTTGACGATACCCGCCGGCGGGTGCCGGCGGACCCCGGCGGACGGCGTCGGGGTTGGCTGGAGTATGGGCCGCGATGTTGCACCGCGAAATGCGCCAACTCGTCGCAGATGTCCAGCCCGTCGCGCGCCCTTTCGGGTTAAATCGTTGATTCGTATCAAGAAGGCCGTTCGCGGCGTGAGTGGCCGCGGCGTGGCGGTCTGACGCACGTGCGTCAATATGGCGCGTCGCGTCATCGGAACGGTTTTGCGCGGACGACAACCGTGTGCCGGGACGGCAATCGGTTTCGATGCGTTAAACGCGTAACGCGCGCGTCCGAACGGGCGGGGCGTCCGTCACACGGGTAACGTCGCGCAACATTCGCGCGCCCGCCCGTAATGGATACCGGATCGCGTGCGGCGTAGCGTTCGGGATGTCCGGTTCGGATCGACGAACCGGCCTGCCGGAGAACGTGACGTGAATGGATTGAAGCTCGCACTGGGCGCGGCGGCCGCGGTGGCGGTCGCGACGGGCGGCGTGGCGCATGCCGCCCGGGTCGGGGTCTATATCGGCCCCGGCTACCCGTACTACGCCCCTGTCGTACCTGCGCCGTACTACTACCCGCCGCCCGTCGTCGCGGTGCCGGTCGCTCCGCCGCCGCCCGAGTATGTCGAGAAGGGACAGCCGCAGGACGACGGCGACGCGAACCTCTGGTACTACTGCGACGCGTCGAAGCATTACTACCCGTATGTGAAGACCTGCAAGTCGGGCTGGCGCGCGGTGCCGGCGCGGCCGCAGTGACGGAGGCGCGACGATGAAGACGATATTTCGACCACTGCGCCTGCCGGCCGCGCTGGCGCTGGCCGCGCTGCTCGGCGCATGCGCATACATGCCGACTGGCCCGAGCGTGATGGCGCTGCCGGGTACCGGCAAGTCGTTCGACCAGTTCCGCGCGGACGACGGCAGTTGTCGCCAGTATGCGTTTCAGCAATCGGGCGGCGTGAGCGCCGGGCAGGCATCGACCGCGAGCGCGGTCGGCAGCGCGGCCGTCGGCACCGCGCTCGGCGCGGCGGCCGGCGCCGCGTTCAACGGCGGCACCGGCGCGGCGGTCGGCGCGGGCGCGGGGCTGCTCGCGGGCAGCGTCGTCGGCGCGGGCGCCGCGCAGGGCTCGGCCTACGATGTCCAGCGCCGCTACGACTACGCGTATCTGCAGTGCATGTATGCGACCGGCAACCGCGTGCCGGTGCCGGGCGGCATGAGCGGCGGTAGCGGCGGCGGGTATGGCGGGGGCGGATACGGCACGACGGCGCCGCGCGCGGCGCCGCCGATGCCGCCGGCGGGCGTCCAGCCGCCGCCGCCGCGATATTGATCCGCGCGATCGCGTGCCTCGATCGGCACGCGCTGCGTGAATTGCGTACACTCTGAGTCTCGTTTTCGGCAGGGCCGGACGCAGGATGCCGGCTCGTTTACTCAGGGCACAGCGATGATCGATTTACGCAGCGATACCGTGACACGTCCGAGCCAGGCGATGCTGGCTGCAATGACCGCCGCCGAAACCGGCGACGACGTCTGGGGCGACGACCCGACCGTGCTGCGCCTGCAGGCGGTGATGGCCGAGCGCGCCGGCAAGGAGGCCGGCCTGTTCTTCCCGAGCGGCACGCAGAGCAACCTGGCCGCCCTGATGTCGCATTGCGAGCGCGGCGACGAGTACATCGTCGGCCAGCTCGCGCACACCTACAAGTACGAGGGCGGCGGCGCGGCCGTGCTCGGCAGCATCCAGCCGCAGCCGATCGAGAACGCGCCGGACGGCACGCTGCCGCTCGCGAAGATCGCCGCGGCGATCAAGCCGCTCGACAATCACTTTGCCCGCACGCGGCTGCTCGCGCTCGAAAACACGATCGGCGGCCAGGTCTTGCCGGAAGGCTATGTGCAGGAAGCCGTCGCGTTCGCGCGCAGCCGCGGGCTGTCCACGCACCTCGACGGCGCACGCGTATGCAATGCGGCCGTCGCATCGGGTCGCTCGATCGCCGAGCTGTGCGCGCCGTTCGACACCGTGTCGATCTGCTTCTCGAAAGGGCTCGGTGCGCCGGTCGGCTCGGTGCTGGTCGGCAGCCGTGCGCTGATCGAGCGCGCGCAGCGCTGGCGCAAGGTGCTGGGCGGCGGGATGCGGCAATCGGGCATTCTCGCGGCGGCGTGCCTGTATGCGCTCGATCACAACGTCGAGCGGCTCGCGGACGATCACGCGAATGCCGCGCATCTCGCGGCCGGCCTCGCGCGCATCGACGAAGTGAAGGTGCTGTCGCATGCGACGAACATGGTGTTCGCGCAATTCCCCGAAGCCGATTGCGCGCCGCTCGAGGCGTGGCTCAAGGCGCGCGGGATCCTTACGCAGATGCTGTATGCGTCGCGCTTCGTCACGCATTGCGACGTGTCGCGCGCGGACATCGACACGTTCGTCGGCGCGGTCGGCGCGTATTTCGCGCAGCGTCGCGCGTGAAGCGGAACGCGCCGGCCGGCGACGGGCCGGCGCGGCGTCGTACGACATGACGTCACGCACGAAGGGGTGACGCGGCGCGTGGTCGATCGATCGTTGCGGCGGATTACGCTTGCCGCGGCATGTCGGCAGGCGGTGTGCCGTCGTGAAATAGCGATTTCAGCTGCGTGCGCAGTTCGGCGCTGTCGGTGTGCTGGTGGACCGAGACCGCATGTTGCACGGCGGCCTCCAGCAGTTCGTTGTCGGAGTCGGCGGAGATTGCGACCGAGCAATGCGTCGCGCTGGGAAACTCGCGGCAATCGATATAGCGGCGGGACATGATGTTCTCCTCACACGAAAGGGAACGGCCGGACCTGGATGGTCGGCCGCGCGGCGCGTTCGCGAGGCCGATGGAAAAAGTATAGGCGGCGCGGCCGACTTTCCTGTCGCCGTGCATCCCGCGCCGGCAACGTCGATCGCCCGCGCGCCAGCGCGTCACGGCAACGGCGCGAGCAGCCGGCGCGCCGCTTCGACGACCCGCGCGGACAGCGACGCCATCGTCGGCGACTGCACGGTCCACGCGTGCCAGTACAGCGTGACGTCGGTCGGATGCGCGGGCGCGAGATCGACGAGCCCCTGCGCGTCGAGCGGCGCGGTGCCGATCAGCGGCTCCGGCACCATCGCGTAGCCGAGCCCGTGCCGCACCGCGGCGAAGTGCGAATGGGTGCCCGGCACGTAGTGGCACGGGTACGCGCCTTCGGGCAAGCCGAACTTCTCCTTCAGGAACGACGATTGCAGCGTGTCGCGCCGCGAATACGCGACGACGGGCGCGTGGCGCGCGCTCGTGCGGTTCAGGCCGCGCGGGAACCAGCGACCGGCGAACGCGGCCGCGGCGAGCAGCCGGTAGCGCATCGTGCCGAGCGGCGTCGCGATGCAGCCGCGCATCGGCTTCGGCTCGGTCGTCACGCAGCCGACCGCCATCCCGCTTTCGAGCAGCGCGAACGTGTGATCCTGATCCTCGACGATCAGCTCGAACAGGATCCGCTCGCCCGCGAGCACGGACGTCAGCGCGGGCAGGAACCACGTGCCGAGACTGTCGGCATTCAGCGCGATCGTCACCGAGATCGGCGATTCGCGCTCGGCCGCGAGCGTGCTCTGCAGGTCGGCCTGCAGCAGCGCGACGCGGCGCAGGTGCTGCAGCACGCGCTGCCCGGCTACCGTCGGGCGGCACGGCCGCGTGCGCAGCACGAGTGGCGTGCCGAGGCTCGCCTCCAGCGCGCGGACCCGCTGCGTGACGGCGGACGCGGTCACGTGCAGGCGCACGGCCGCCTGCTCGAAGCTGCCGGTATCGGCGACGGCCAGCAGTGCGGCGGCCTGCTTCGGATCGATCGTCATCGACATGTCGAGGGCATTCCTGTGATCGGAGACGAGGAGAGGCCGTAGTGTAAGGCAGCGTGCGCGGCCGCCCGGGTGCCGCGCATCGTCCCGCCGTGCGCGATTCGTCGACGGAATCGGTTGCGGGGCAGGGCGATGCCGGCGGCGCAGGCATTTTGATTTACGCTGTATGGATGTGCGAAACGCGGCGGGCGCGATGCCGCCCGCGCGGTCTCGATGTCGTCATGCCGACGCCGACGCCGGCGCCGGCGCCCGGCGACGCGAAGTAGCATTCCGATCAGGCTACACCCCACTGAAGCACCAGCAACGGAGCACCAGCGCCATGATCTTCCGGCAACTTTTCGACCCGCAATCGTCGACGTACACGTATCTGCTCGCCGACGGCGCATCGCGCGAGGCGCTGCTGATCGATCCCGTGTTCGAGCAGGTGCGCCGCGACGCGGCACTGCTCGACGAGCTCGGGCTGCGGCTCGTCGCGACCGTCGACACGCACGTGCATGCCGATCACGTGACGGGCGCGTGGCTCCTGAAGCAGCACACGGGCAGCGCGATCGCGATCTCGGCCGCGAGCGGCGCGCAGGGCGCCGACCGCTACCTGAACGACGGCGACCGCTGCGCGTTCGGCTCGCGCTACCTGACCGTGCGCGCGACGCCCGGTCACACGAGCGGGTGTATCAGCCTCGTGCTCGACGACGAATCGATGGCGTTCACCGGCGATTGCCTGTTGATCCGCGGCACCGGCCGCACCGACTTCCAGCAGGGCGACCCGCGCGCGCTATATCGCGCGGTGCACGGTCGGCTCTTCACGCTGCCGGCCGCGTGCCTGCTGTATCCGGCGCACGACTATCGCGGGCTCACGGTGACGAGCGTCGGCGAGGAGCGGCGCTTCAACCCGCGCCTCGGCGGCGATCTCAGCGAAGACGATTTCGCCGGCTACATGCGCAACCTCGGGCTCGCGCACCCGCGCCAGATCGACGTCGCGGTGCCGGCGAACCTCCAGTGCGGCGTCGCCGCGAACGCGCCCGATGCGCGGGCGGCAGCCAACTGGGCGCCGCTCGTCTATACGTTCGCCGGTTTCTGGGAAATCGATCCGCAATGGCTCGAGGATCATCTGCCGGCCGTGCAGGTCGTCGACGTGCGGGAACCGGACGAATTCGCGGGCCCGCTCGGCCATCTGCCCGGCGCGATGCCGATCCCGCTCGGCGAACTGGCCGCGCGCACCGGCGAGATCGCGCGCGAGCGGCCGGTCGTGACCGTGTGCCGGGCCGGCGGGCGCTCCGCGCAGGCGACGGTAATCCTGAAGAAGGCCGGCTTCGACGCGGTCGCGAATCTCGGCGGCGGGATGCTGCGCTGGCGTGCCGAAGGGCGTGTCGTGGCGGATGGCCGATCGTAGCGGCCCGGGCAGCCCTCGAAAAAAATTCCGGATCGATGTCGAAACGGCCGGGCGCCGTTCGTCGTCAAGGTATCCGATCACGTGGCGCCGCATGACGCGGCGCCGAAACCCTGAGAGACCATCAATGATGCCGACGCTTTACGCCCATCCCTTTTCGTCTTACTGCCAGAAAGTACTGACCGCGCTGTACGAGAACGGCACGCCGTTCGACTATCGCGTGCTCGCGCACGACGATCCGAAGCCGATGCAGGAGCTGGCCGCGCTGTGGCCGCTGAAGCGTTTCCCGGTGCTCGTCGACGCGGGCCGCACGGTGATCGAGGCGTCGATCATCATCGAGTATCTCGGCCTGAACCATCCGGGCCCCGTGCGCCTGCTGCCCGACGATCCGCGCGCGGCGCTCGAGGTGCGGACGATGGACCGTTTCTTCGACCACTACGTGGCGACGCCGCAGCAGAAGGTCGTGTTCGATGCGCTGCGGCCGGAAGCCGAACGCGATGCGCGTGGGGTGGCCGATGCGCGCGCGATGCTCGACACGTCGTATGCGTGGCTCGACAAGACGATGGCCGATCGCGAATGGGCGGCCGGCGACCGTTTCAGCCTCGCCGACTGCGGCGCGGCGCCGTTCCTGTTCTACGCGGACTGGACGCACCGGATCGACCCGGCGTTCGCGAACGTGATCGCGTACCGCAAGCGTCTGCTCGCGCGGCCGTCGTTCGCGCGCGCGGTCGACGAGGCGCGACCGTATCGTTCGTTCTTTCCGCTTGGCGCGCCCGATCGCGACTGACGGGCGCGGCCGTCGCACGGCGTGCCGCGGCCGCGCATGGCCGGCAGCGCGCGCCGGGGCGACGGAACAGCAGCAGCGGCAGCATCGCGGGGGCTCGTCACATCGTGCGCGTGGCCGACTGCGCGAGCGTCAGCAACTCGTCGAACTGCGTGATCAACTCGAAGCACAGCAGGAACGCGAGCGTATAGGCCGGCGCGGGAAAGCGCCGGATCAGCTCCAGCACCGGCGGCGCGAACCGCAACCGGATCGCGTCGCGCGTCAGCAGCCATGCGATCGCGATGCCGATCGCCGCGCCCGCGATCAGGTCGGTCGGATAGTGAAAGCCGAGATACGCGCGCGGCAGGCAGATGAACACGACCGAATACAGCAGCGCGACGATGCCGATGCGGCGCGCGATGATGAAGATGCCGGTCGCGATCGCCATCCAGAGCATCGCGTGATCGCTCGGAAACGAACTCCATGTCTGCAGCGTCGCCGCGCGCAGCCCGGCCGACGGAAAGTGCAGGTGCAGGTCGGGGTTGTAGATCGGCCGCACGCGGAACGGCAGCACCTGCGCAAGTACGCGGCCGACGGCCAGCGCGACGAGCCCGCTCGCAACGGTGGCGACCACCAGCTCGCGTTGCCGTTCGCGGTTCGGGCCGGGCTGGAACCACAGCCAGCACAGCACGGGAACGAGCACGAAGCCCTTGAATGTGTAGAGACCCGCGACCACGCGGATCGCGTGATTCATCAACGGGCCGAACGTCACGTGGGTGAGGAAAATCTGGATCGTGGTGTCGAAATCATTCATGTCCTGTGCGACCCGGGCGGACGCGCAGCGCATGACGGGCGGCCGGCTGGATCGGAAAGCGCGCTCGCACGGAGCGCAACGGGGGGCAAGTATGTCACCCGTTATTTCGAAGAAAATGCGAAAAAATACCGGGAATCCCCTGATAAACCGGGGCCGTGTGGTGGGGCCGGATGGGAGCGCGCCGTGCGGTGCGGCAGGGACGATTCATCCGACGTTTGCGGGCGGGCGTGCACGTGCGTCGGAAAAATATTTGGGTGAACTGGACAATTCGGCAGGCCGCCGTCGTCCTTGCGCCGGATGAGCGATTGCCGTGCCGGAACGGCGCGAATCTGCCGCACGGCGCAGCGTCACGTGCGCGCCGATCGAAAATAAAAAAAGCGGGCAAACCGCGTGGGCTTGCCCGCCGGCATGGCGCGATGCCGATTTCAGTTGCGCCACACCCGCACGGCGAGCGCGGCCAGCGACGTCGCGACGGCCAGCGCAGTTACCGCGTTCCAGCCCAGTTGCGCGAGCAACGAACTGCCGATCGCGGCGCCGGCTGCCATCCCGATGAACATGCCGACGAACAGCACCGCGTTGAGGCGGCTGCGCGACGCGGGATCGATCCGGTAGACGATCGCCTGGTGCGCGATCAGCGTGGCCTGCACGCCGAGATCGAAGCCGATCGTCGCGACCGCGAGCAGGACGAGCTGTGCATGCGGTGACATCAGCGGCGCGGCGGCCATCGACGCGAACGACACCGTCGCGATACCGATACCGATCCGCGTCACGCGCTCGGGGCCGTGGTGGTCGGCGAGGCGCCCGGCGATCGGGGCGGCCAGCGCGCCCGCGGCGCCCGCGAGGCCGAAGGCGCCGGCGGCCGCGCTGCCGAGGTGGAACGGCGCGCCGTGCAGCATCACCGCGAGCGTCGACCAGAACGCGCTGAAACCGATGGCCAGCAGCCCCTGCGCGAGCGCGGCGCGGCGCAGTGCCGAATGGTCGCGCCACAGCGCGCCGAGCGAACCGATCAGCGCGCGATACGGCAGCCGCGTGGTCGGCTCGAAGCGCGGCAATCCGCGTGCGGCTACGACGCCGATCGCGGCGACGCTGACGGCCGCGAGCGCGAACATCGCGCGCCAGCCGGCCGTCTCGGCGACGAATCCGGCCACGACGCGCGACAGCAGGATGCCGAGCAGCAGTCCCGTCATCACCGTGCCGACGATGCGGCCGCGATGCGCGTCGTGCGCGAGCGTCGCGGCGGCCGGTACGACGTCCTGCGCCATCGTCGCGGCGAGGCCGATCGCGAAGCTCGCCGCGAGCAGCAGCCCGAGCGACGGCGCGACGGCGGCCAGCAGCAGCGCGACGACCAGCGCGGCAGCCTTGGTCACGATCACGCGGCGCCGGTCGAAGCGGTCGCCGAGGGGCGCGAGCAGCAGGATGCCGAGCGCATAGCCGAGCTGCGTGAGCGTCGGCACGAAGCCGATCGCTCGCGCCGATGCGCCGAGATCGGGCGCGAGCGCGCCGAGCATCGGCTGCGCGTAGTAGAGCGGGGCGACGCCGAGGCCGGCGGCGGCCGCGAGCAGCAGCACGAGCCGGCGATCGGGCATCGAATGGGCGGCCGGATGGGCCGGGGCATGCGCCACGCGGGGCGCGGTGTCGAGACGGGTCGGGGTGGACATCGCGTACATCCTCGGTTGAAGAATGGGATGGACGCGAGTGTGGCGGTACGCGGCCGGCGACGGTAGTGCCGGCCGGCGCAGATTTGTTATACGCTACACGCATGACCGAAAAATCCTCTTCCTCTCCCGCTGCTGGCGGGTCTCGGCGCATTCAGACGGTACCGGTGGACGGCGCCGGCTATCGTTTCGAGCTGATGGAAACCTTCGTGCGCATAGTCGAGGCCGGCAGCCTGTCGGCGGCCGCCGTGCAACTGCATACGACGCAGCCGACCGTCAGCCGGCGGTTGCAGGCGCTGGAAAATTCGCTCGGCATGCGGCTGCTGCAACGCACGACCCATACGATGCGGCTGACCGTCGACGGCGAGCGTTGCTTCAAGCGGGCGAAGGAACTGCTGGCGAGCTGGGCGGCGTTCGAGGCCGATCTGCGCGGCGCGCAGGAGGAGCCGGACGGGCTGCTGCGCGTCGCGGTGCCGCACGCGTTCGGGCAGCAGCGTTTCGTCGCCCCGCTCGCGCAGTTCCTGCGCGACTATCCGCGCGTGTCGGTCGAGTGGCTGCTGCAGGACGAGGTGCGCGATTTCGTCGGCAGCGGCATCGATTGCGCGATCCAGGTCGGCGAGCCGACCGATCCGGGCGTGGTCGCGATCCGGCTGACGAAGGTGCCGCGCTTCGTGGTCGCCGCGCCGTCCATACTGAACGGCGCCGACGTGCCGGCCGATCCGGATGCGCTCGCCGCGCTGCCGTGGCTCGCGTTGCGCACGTACTACCGTACCGAGCTCGTGCTCACGCATGCAGCGACCGGCGACACGCGGCGCATCGCGATCCGCCCGCGCATCACGACCGCGAACCTGTATGCGCTGCGCAGCGCGGCGCTGCTGGGCGTCGGCGCGTGCGTCGGATCGTCATGGATGCTGGCCGACGATCTCGCGCGCGGCGATCTCGTGCACCTCGCGCCCGAATGGCAGGCCGCGCCGCTGCCCGTCTACCTGACTTATCCGCATGCGCAGTTCTATCCGTCGCGGCTCGTGCGGTTCGCCGCGATGATGCGCGAGGCCGTGCCGGCGCTCGTCGAAGGGCGCGACGGCTGAAGCGGGCGGTGTCGGATGGCGTCGGGTGGCGGCTCGCCGTCAGCCGCGCCGGATCCCTTCGGGCAGCGCGCTGATGCGGCGCACTTCGGGCGAGTCGAGCCACGCGCGCGACGTCGCGCAGTCGACGAACATGTCGGTCGCGTCCTCGCCCCAGAACAGGTCGCCGTCGAGTGCGAAGGTCGGCACGCCGAACACGCCGTCGGCGATCGCGCGATCCGTGTTCGCGCGCAACGCGTCCTTGACCGGCTGGGCCTCGACGGCCGTCACGCCTTCCGGAAAGCCGACGGCTTCGCACAGTGCGGCGAAGCCTGCCGGCGTCGAGACGTCCTGGCCGTCGCGCCAGATATGCCGGAAGATCCGCCGGATCGCGTCCGGCGAACTGCCCATCGCGATCGCGAGGCGCAGCGGCCTGATCGGATTGAACGGGTGCGCGGGCGGCATCCGGAACGCGATGCCGAGCTTGTCCGCGCGATATTGCGCATGCCGATAGGTGAACACACGTTTGGCCGCGATCTCCGCCGGCGCTTTCTGGCCCCAGTGCGCGAGCAGCGCGCCGAGCACGATCGGCCGCGGCTCGAACGCGACGGCGGGCGGCAACCGGTCGAACCGTTCCTGTTGCAGGTAGGCGAACGGCGAAACGAAATCGAAATACCAGGTGGCGGTGCGCGCGGCGTTCATCGCGGTGTCTCCTCGTGCGGGTCCGGTTGACGGTTGCACGCGCGGTGCGTCGCCTGCGAACGGCGCGCTGCGTGCATCGGCGGCCAGTGTCGCATGCGGCTGCCTTTCGCGCTGCCGTATCGCGTGCCGGATGCAACCGGCTCCCTACGACCGGGCGACGTCGTCCGCCGACGATGCGAGCCGCGCGAGACTGTCGCGCACGGCGGGCGCGTCGTAGCGCGCGCCCGCGCCGCCGAGTGCGACGGTCGCCTTCTGCGCGAGCGGCAGCAGCATCGCGAGCGCCGCCGTCATCGCCGGCGCGGCGGCGAGCCGCGATTTCGGGCCCGATACCGTCAGCGCGCCGACGCATTCGCCGGCCGCGCCGAACACGGGCACGGACGCCGAGGCCGTCTCCGGGTCGCGCTCGCCGTACGACGCGGCCCACAGCCGTTCGCGCACGTCGTTCCAGCGGGCGTCCTGCGTGTCGGTGAAAGCCAGCAGCACCTTCCCCGATGCGCCTTGGCCGACCGGAAACTCTTCGCCGACGCGGATCGATACGCGCACCGCCCGCGCGGGCTCGACGCGATAGAGCACGGAGCGCACGTCGCCCTGGCGCACATAGAACGATGCCGTTTCCCCGAGTTCGCGGCTCAGCGTCTCGAGGAGCGGCTCGACCACCGGGCCGACGCGGAACGAGCGCTGGTACAGCGCCGCAAGTCGCAACGGCTCGTGCCCGATCGCGTACTGGCCGTCGTCGAGCTTGCGCATGAAACCGCCATGTTCGAGCGCGGCGAGCAGGCGCAGGATCGTGCTCTTGTACAGCCCGGTGCGGCGCGACAATTCGGCGAGCGACAGCCGGTCGTCGGTCTGGCCGAACGCACGGAGGATCGCGAACGCGCGGTCGAGCACGGCGACGCCGCTGGATGCTTCTTCGGTCGCCGGATCGGATGCGTCGCCGGCCTGATTTGCTGGATTCCTCGGCACTCCCTGGTTCCCTCGGATAACGGTCGGTCGACTATATCGTTCTATCTGACAGAACTCAAGTTCCAGAAAAACGCAATTTCCCGGGTATACCCCGCTTATCGTCCACTCGGCACACGCTTAAAGTTCCGTCAAACAGAACTATGTTCTTTCAGATAGAACGATGAGGTGTCGAATGGAGATTTCCAACAATCCGGCGGTGCTGGTCAGCGAGGTCGGGCCGCGCGACGGGCTGCAGAGCATCAAGACCGTGATGCCGACGGCCGGCAAGCTGCGCTGGATCACCGCGCTGGCCGCGGCCGGCCTGCGCGAGATCGAGGTCGGGTCGTTCGTGCCGGCCAGACTGTTGCCGCAGATGGCCGACGTACGTGAAGTCGTGGCGCACGCACTCGCGATTCCCGGGCTGCATGTCGCCGCGCTCGCGCCGAACCTGCGCGGTGCCGAGGACGCATTCGGCGCGGGCGTGCACAAGTTGACGCTGCCGGTCTCGGTGACGGAAGCGCATTCGCTGGCGAACATTCGCAAGACGCCCGCGCAGATGATCGACGAGGTGCGCGCGATCGTCGCGCTGCGCGACGCGCGGTTCCCGTCGGTGCAGATCGAGGCGGGCGTGTCGGTTGCGTTCGGTTGCACGATTGCGGGCGCGGTCTCCGACGACGAAACGATCGCGATGGCTGTCGCGATGGCCGAATGCGGTGTCGACGAGATCGGCCTGTCCGATACCAGCGGTTATGCGAATCCCGTACAGGTGCGCCGGCTGTTCACGCGGCTGCGGCGCGAAGTCGGCGACAAGGCCGGCGGCGCGCATTTCCACAACACGCGCGGCCAAGGGCTCGCGAACGTCGTCGCGGCGCTCGATGCGGGCGTGACGACGATCGACGCCAGCCAAGGTGGCCTGGGCGGCTGCCCGTATGCGCCGGGCGCGACCGGCAACATCGTCACCGAGGATCTCGTGTTCCTGCTCGAAGCGATGGGATACGACACGGGCATCTACGTCGACGCGCTGCTCGCCGCGCGCGCGATCCTGCATGCGGCGCTGCCGTCCGACGCGCTGTACGGCCACGTGCCCGACGCAGGGTTGCCGAAGGGCTTTCGCTATGCGGATGGCCGTGCTCCGTCGGCCGTGCAACCGGAAGGATGTCTGCCGGGAGTCGCACGATGAACGATCGGCAATCGGCTTCCACGCTGCCGTATGCGGGCGTGCGCGTGATCGAGATGACGCACATGGTGATGGGCCCGACGTGCGGGATGCTGCTCGCGGATCTCGGCGCGGAAGTGATCAAGATCGAGCCGATCGCGGGCGACGGCACGCGGGCGCTGCGGGGTTCCGGCGCGGGGTTCTTCGGGATGTTCAACCGCAACAAGAAGAGCCTCGCGGTCGACGTGAAGGATTCGCGCGGGCTGGAGATCGTGCTGCGGCTCGTCGCGACGGCGGACGTCTTCAGCGAGAACTTCAAGAGCGGCACGATGGACCGGCTCGGTCTCGGCTACCCGGCGCTGGAGTCGCTGAATCCGCGCCTCGTGTACGTATCGCACAAGGGTTTCCTGCCGGGGCCGTACGAGCACCGCACCGCGCTCGACGAGGTCGTGCAGATGATGGGCGGCCTGGCCTACATGACGGGCCCGGAGGGGCGACCGCTGCGCGCGGGCGCGAGCGTGAACGACATCATGGGCGGCATGTTCGGCGCGATCGGCGCGATGGCCGCGCTCGCGCAGCGCGAGCGCACCGGCCGCGGCCAGCAGGTGCAGAGTTCGCTGTTCGAGAACAACGTGTTCCTCGTCGCGCAGCACATGATGCAGTTCGCGGTGACCGGGCAGGCCGCGTCGCCGATGCCGAGCCGGATTTCCGCGTGGGCCGTCTACGACGTGTTCTCCGTCAAGGACGACGAACAGATTTTCCTCGCGGTCGTGTCGGACACGCAGTGGGCGCTGTTCTGCGATGCGTTCGGCCTGGCCACGCTGAAGGACGATCCGCGCCTCGCGACCAACAACCTGCGCGTACAGGCGCGCGAATGGCTGCTGCCCGAGCTGCGTTCGCGGCTTGCGCCGTACTCGGCCGCGGAGATCGGCGCGATCTTCGAATCGACCGGCCTGCCGTATGCGCCGATCACGAAGCCGCAGGATCTGTTCGACGATCCGCATCTGCTCGCCACGGGCGGCCTCGAAGCCGTGACGCTGCCGGCCGACGCGAGCAGCGCCGGGCGGCCGGTCGACACGCGCACCGCGCTGCTGCCGCTGACGCTCGGAGGCGAGCGCCTGCGGCTGCGCTCGGCGCCGCCCGCGCTCGGCCAGGACACGTGCGCGCTGCTCGGCGAACTCGGCTACACGCCGGACGATGCGCGTGCGCTGATCGATGCCGGCGTCGTAGCGGGGCCGTACGGCGCGGACGCTGCCGCGCACGGCGACGACGGGCCGGGCGGCGCGCCTTCGGCGAACGAAATGGCGAGCGCGTAGCGCGGCCGCGATTCATCGAACGAACAAAGGCGTCCCGGCCGCGCGTCGCGCGGGGGAGGATCGCCGCATCCACGGAGACAACCATGACATCCGCTTCCCCGGCGCTGGCCGCCGATCGCGAGACCGACGCGTCGATCGAGCAACGGGCCGTGCGCAAGGCCGCGTGGCGCTTCATCCCGCTGCTCGCGCTCGCGTATTTCTTCAACTATCTGGACCGCACGAGCGTCGGATTCGCGGCGCTCACGATGAACCGCGATCTCGGGCTGACCGCGACGCAGTTCGGCTGGGGCGCGGGGATCATGTTTGCCGGCTATTGCGTGTTCGAAGTGCCGAGCAATCTCGCGCTGTACCGCTTCGGTGCGCGCCGCTGGCTTGCCCGCATCATGATCACGTGGGGGTTGATGGCGGCCGCGACCGCGCTCGCGACGGGACCGACGAGTTTCTACGCGATCCGGCTGCTGCTCGGCATCGGCGAAGCCGGATTCTTTCCCGGTGTGATCTTTTTCCTTGCCGTGTGGTTTCCCGCGAGCTACCGCACGCGTGTGCTGGCGTGGTTCACCGTGTCGACGCCGCTGTCGTCGCTGATCGGCGGCCCGCTGTCGACGTGGCTGCTGCAGCTCGACGGCACGCTCGGGCTCGCCGGCTGGAAGTGGATGTTCATCGTCGAAGGGCTGCCTGCGTGTGCGCTCGGTTTCCTCGTGCTGAAGCTGCTGTCCGATTCGCCGGCGAATGCCGTGTGGCTGTCGGACGACGAGCGTGCCGCGCTGCAGCGTGCGTTCGAGCGCGACGGCGCGGCGGCCGGCCGCAAGAAGCGCTTCGGCGTCGCGTTGCGCGACGTGCGCGTGTACGTGCTCGCGCTGATTTCGTTCGGCTTCACGATGGGCTCGTACGGGATCGGCATCTGGTTGCCGCAAATGCTGAAGGCGCACGGGATGTCGACGATGCAGACCGGCTGGCTGTCCGCGGTGCCGTACTTCTTCGCAACGGTCGCGCTGCTGGGGTGGGCGAAGCGGGTGGACCGTCGCGGCCGCCCGATCGCGAACCTGGCGATCGGCTTGTGCATCGGCGCGGTGGCGCTCGGCGTGTCGACGCATTTCGTGACCCTCGGGCCGGCGCTCGTCGGCATCACGCTCGCGCTGATCGGCACGATTGCCGGCCGCACGATCTTCTACACGCTGCCGTCGCACTTCCTGTCCGGCCAGGCCGCGGCCGGCGGGCTGGCGCTGATCAATTCGATCGGCGCGCTCGGCGGCTTCGCGGGCCCCTATCTCGTCGGCTACCTGAAGGACAGCTTCGGCACTTTCACGGCCGGGATGCTCGGCCTCGCGATCGTCCTGGCGATCACGACACTGCTCACGCTGTCGCTGTATGCGTTCGACCGGAGCGAATGACATGACCTTTTCGATCAAACGGCGCCGGTTGATCGGTGTGACCGCCGCATCGCTCGCGCTGCCCGCGTTCGCCGACACGCCGGCCCACGATGGAGCTCCCCGCATGACGCAAAGCAACTACCTCGCGGTCCGTCCCGACTGGCTCGCGTCGGCGCTCGAACCGGCGCTCGAGCCCGACCTGCCGATCGTCGACGCGCATCATCACTTCTACGAACGGCCGGGCTGGATCTACATGCTCGACGACTATCTGCAGGATGCACGCTCGGGCCACAACATCCAGGCGTCCGTCTACATGCAGGCGCAGACGCGCTATCGCGATTCAGGCCCGGCGGAGCTGAAGCCAGTGGGCGAGACGGCCTATGTCGCCGGCGTGACCGAGCCGCTGCAGCACGGCCCCGTGGCCGTCGCGAAAGGCATCGTCGGCCATGCGGATCTACGGCTCGGCGCGCGTGTGCGCGACGTGCTGGAAGCGCATGTCGAAGCCGGGCGCGGGCGGTTTCGCGGCATTCGGCACCTGACGACGTGGGATGCCGATCCGACGCTCGCCAATCCGCTGTCGGCGGTGCCGCGCGGGCTGCTGTCCGATCCCGCGTACCGGGCCGGCGTCGCGCAACTTGCGCCGCTCGGGCTGTCGTACGACGCGTGGCTGTTCTTTCCGCAGTTGCCCGAATTGTTCGACCTCGCGAAAGCGAACCCCGACACGCGGATCGTCGTCAACCACTGCGGTGGCGTCGTGCGGATTGCCAGCTATGCGGACAAGCGGGCGGAGGTGTTCGCGCGCTGGTCGGCGTCGATGCGCACGCTCGCGCAATTGCCGAACGTGTACGTGAAGGTCGGCGGCCTCGGGATGCGCATCAACGGGTTCGATTTCGAGAAAGGCGAGAAGCCGCCGTCGTCGGCGCAGCTCGCCGACGCGTGGAAGCCGTGGATGATGACCTGCATCGACGCATTCGGCCCTGGCCGCTGCATGTTCGAGAGCAATTTCCCGGTCGACAAGGGGTCGTATGCGTTCGTGAACGGCTGGAACGCGTTCAAGCGATTGACCGCGCAGGCCGGCGCGGACGAGCGCGACGCGCTGTTCCGCGGCACGGCTACGCGGGTGTACCGGCTCGGCTGATGCGCTTGCGCGGCGTCATCCGGTTTCCACCAGCGCCGCGAGCCGCGCCAGCGCCATCTGCCAGCCGGTCTCGTTGTCGGCGGCCGGCACGCCGGGCGGGACGCCGTCATGGACGGCGTCCACGCGCGTGCCGCCCGCTTCGTCGGACAGCGTGATCGTGATCGTCATCGCGCCGCGCAGCATCGGGTCGTCGGTTTCGAATACATCGATCTCGACGATCTGCCGGTCGGGCACGAGCGTGACGAAGCGGCCGTGATAGGTGTCGGTGCGCGCGGCGGTCTTGCCGGTGCCGGCCGACGGCGCGTCGTAGCTCAGCGACACGCGCAGCGCGCCGCCTTCGCGCGCATCGTAAGCATGCACGCTGCAGGTCATGCCGTCGGGCACCTTCCACTGTTCGACCGCGTGCGGGTCGAGCAGCGCGCGATAGACGCGTCCGCGCGGGGCGTTCAGGTGTCGGCTGACCCGGGTCGAATGCGTGTGCGTGTGCAACATGTCGCCTCCCGCCAAGCGCGCGCGACGGTGCACGCCGGCGCCCGGCGTGTCGTCGCGCTTCCTTCAGGAATCCTAGGCGCGGGCGCAGCGGCATGCAATGACCGCATGCGAAGCCGCGCTCAGCGCAACGTCGCGGCGAAGGCGTCGAGCTGCGTGATGCAGGTGTTCCAGCCCTCGAAAAAACCGAGCGCTTCGTGGCGCTCGCGCGTCGCGGCGTCGGGATGCATCACGCGCGCCTCGTAGCGGCTGCCCGCGTCGTCGTCGGCCATCGTGACGATCGCCGTGAAGCCCAGCCACGGCGCCTGCGGCCGCCAGCCGCCCGCGAGCATCGACGTGAACGCGATGCGCGATTCCGGCACGATTTCGAGGAAGCAGCCGGGGTTGTCGCTCGTGCCGCCGTCGGGGCCGCGCATGAACGTATGGAAAGCGCCGCCCGGCCGCAGGTCGAACGCGCGTACCTCGGTGGTCCACGGCTTCGGGCACCACCATTCCTTCAGCAGTTCGGGGTCGGTCCATGCGCGCCACAGCGCGTGGCGCGGCGCGCGCAACGTACGCGTGATGACGAGATCGTTGGCTTCAGCGGGTTCGACGTGGCTTGCTGACATCTTGCTCCTCCTGGTGACGGTGTTCGACGAATTCGACGAGACGATCGGATCGCGCTTCCCACTGCGCGCGCTGCGCGGCGAGCCATGCCTCGGCCTCGGTCAGCCGGCTGCCGACCAGCGCGCAGGTGCGCGAGCGGCCGGTTTTCCGGGTTGCCACGAGGCCGCTGCGCTCGAGCACGGCGACATGCTTCATGAACGACGGCAGCGCCATGTCGAACGGCGCGGCCAGCGCGGAGACGGTCCGCTCGCCCTGGCCGAGCGCGCTGACGATCGCGCAGCGCGTCGGATCGGCGAGGGCATGGAACACGTCGCTGATGCCGGGTTTAAGGTTATCCATTTGGCTAAGTATAGCCGATGTCGAGACCGGTGCAGCGAAAATTTCTATCGCGTACGATGATGGGGCGGTAACACGCGCCGATCGGGCGCCGCGTTACCGGACGCCTGCCGCCGTCGCGCGAGCCTCGATACCCGGCCGGCGTGCGTTCCGATTCCGGCCCATGCCGAACCCGCGCATGCGGCCCATCTGATTACCGGAGAGGGCATGACCGAACCTGTTACCGTCCGCCGCGTCGGCGCGAGCGAAGCGATGGCCTGTGTCGATGCGCTGGCCGACGTGCTGATCGATTGCGTCGAAGGCGGCGCATCCGTCAGCTTCATGCTGCCGATCGAGCGGCCGACCGCCGTCGCATTCTGGACGCGCGTGGCCGAGGGCGTCGCGAACGACGAGCGCATTCTGCTCGTCGCCGAGGATACGTCGGGCCGGATCGTCGGCACCGTGCAGCTCGTGACCGCGCAGCCCGAGAACCAGCCGCATCGCGCGGACGTCGCGAAGATGCTCGTGGCGCGGCACGCGCGCCGGCAGGGCATCGCCGCGCGGCTGATGGAGGCGGCCGACGCGGCCGCGCGCGACGCCGGCAAGACCGTGCTCGTGCTCGACACGGTGACGGGCGGCGACGCCGAGCGGCTGTACGAGCGGGCCGGCTGGCAACGCGTGGGCGTCGTGCCGAACTACGCGCTGATGCCCGACGGCGCACTCTGCGCGACGACGTATTTCCACAAGCAGCTCGCGTGATGGCATCCGTCAAACCGACGCCTCGATGAAACGCACCCATATCGCTTTCGCTCTCGCGGGCCTGCTCGTCACGCTGCCGATTGCCGCGTATGCGCTCGTCAAGCCGCTGCGCGTCGTCGCGCCCGCGCTGGTTCCCGGCGTGTCGTGCCCGAGCGCCGACATCTGCACGGACGATGCCGCGGCGCTCGGCGCTGCGCAGCAGCTCTATCGCGACGGCGCCGCGCGCGCGGCGGCGGCCGTCGGCGCGTTCCGCGCCGCACCGCGCATCGTGTTCTGCGCGACGCGCACGTGCGCCGATGCATTCGGCCTCGGCACGCGCGCGGCGCTGACGCTCGGCGATTTCGGCATCGTGATCGCGCCGCGCGGCTGGCAGACCTACTTTCTCGCGCACGAGTTGATCCATCATCGCCAGGCCGAAGTGCTCGGCAACCTGGCCGTCTTGACCAAGCCGCGCTGGCTGATCGAAGGGATGGCGTATTCGCTCAGCGACGATCCGCGCCATCCGCTCGCGCAACCGTTCGAATCGTGGCGCACGCAGTTCGCCGCGTGGAATGCGGCGCGCGGCACGCAGCCGCTTTGGGATGCCGCGCGGGCAATCGAATAGCGCGACCAGGACGGCGGCGCCGCGCCGAAACGCGCGCCGTTACGCCGACGCGACTGGATCGCCGTGTCGGCCGGTCAGCGCGTCCCGCCCCGCGTCGAGAATCTCGTCGGCCAGCGCGGGATCGCTGTCGGCGATCGCGCGGGACAGCACGAGCGCACCGACCATCTGGCTGAAAACGGCAAGCGCGTCGCGACGCGTCTGCTCCGGCGTGGCGCCGTCGGTCGCCACCATCCGTTCCAGTCGATCGAGATACGCGGCGAGTCCGTGCGCGTAGCATCCGCGCGCCGTATCGGTCAGCCGCGGCGCATCGCCCGCGAAGCCGGACAGCGGACACCCGGCCTCGACGTTGTCGCGATGCGCGGACGACAGATACGCCGCCACCTGCGCGTCGAGGCTGCCGGCGTTCGGCGAATCCGCGCGGTCGCGCATCGCCTTTTCCATGACTTCGGCGACCAGCGCGTCTTTCGACTTGAAGTGGTTGTAGAAGCCGCCCTGCGTGAAGCCGGCCTCCTTCATCAGCTCCGTCAATCCCACCGCATCGACGCCGCGCACGCGGAACAGCCGCTCGGCGGCCGCGACGATCGCGCTTCGGTTCTCGGCCGCCTGCTGTCTGGATACGCCCATCGATCTCTCCCTGATTGTTGCCGATCGCCTCGATTGAAAAACACAATGGTGATCGCAATTGACATGCTCGCCCGGCGCGAACACAATGCATCGCAAAGACGATGGTGGTCGCCATTGACATCGAGTGTAGCCGACTTGGCTGGCAACGCAAAGCCAAGGCGGGGGCAGGAATGGCAATCGGTCGACGTTTGCGACGTCGCGGAGTCATGCCGGCAGCGGATGGACGGCTCGTCGTTCGCCACCGGTGGCGCAACGGCTCGGCTCGCGACGGCAGCCTCGTTTTTCTCCGAATCTCATGCGCGCGGCGAGCCGGCGCGCAGGCGATTCATCACGCGAAAGGAAAGATCATGAAGATCGAAGGTGCAGTCGTTTTCGTCACGGGCGCGAACCGCGGGCTGGGGCTCGAGTTTGCGAAGCAGGCGCTCGCCCGAGGGGCGCGCAAGGTCTATGCAGCGGCGCGTGATCCGGCCAGCGTGACGCTGCCGGGCGTCGTGCCCGTGAAGCTCGACGTGACGGATCCGGCGGCGGTCGCGGCGGCGGCCGATGCCGCACGCGACGTCACGCTGCTGATCAACAATGCCGGCATCGCGCGGCTCGGTAGCCTGACCGACGACGGTGCGGTCGACGCATTGCGCGCTCACTTGGAGACGAACGTGTTCGGGATGCTGGCGATGTCGCGGGCGTTTGCGGGAACCCTCGCGGCTCACGGCGGCGGCGCGATCCTGAACATCCTGTCGGTCGCGAGCTGGGTGAACCGGCCGATCCTGTCGGGCTACGGCGTATCGAAATCGGCCGCATGGGCGCTGACCAACGGGCTGCGCCATTCGCTGCGCGAGCAGCGTACGCAGGTGGTCGGGCTGCATGCCGGCTTCATCGATACCGACCTGACGGCCGGCCTCGACGTGCCGAAGGCCACGCCGGCCGACGTCGTGCGCCAGGCGTACGACGCCATTGAAGCGGGGGCGGAGGAAGTGTCGACCGACGAATTCACGCGGCAGGTGAAGGCCGCGCTGTCGTCGGGCGTCTATCTGGAAGAGCCGGCGCCGCGTTGACGCCGCCGGCAATGCGGGCCCGCCGCACGCGCGGCGGCGGGGCGTGCCGTCAGACCGTCGTGTCGATGATGCCCGGGATCTTCACGTCCGGATTCACGTCCGCGTCGTAGTCGACACCGGCGATCTCGAAGCCGAACAGGCGCAGGAACTCGGTCTTGTAGCCGGCGAAGTCGGTCATCTCGTACAGGTTCTCGTTCGTCACCTTGTCCCACATCGCGACGACCTTGTTCTGTACTTGCGGATCGAGTTCCTTGTAGTCCGCGCGCAGGCGGCCTTCCTCGTCGACGTGCGGCGTCGCGCCGTACAGGCTGTCCTTCAGGAGCCCGTACACCTGCTCGATGCAGCCTTCGTGCGTGCCGGTTTCCTTCATCACCTTGAACAGCAGCGACAGGTACAGCGGCATCATCGGGATTGCCGAGCTGGCCTGCGTGACGACGGCCTTCAGCACCGCCACGCGGGCATCGCCGCCGTGCGCGGCCAGCTTGTCGCGGATCGACAGCACCTTCTTGTCGAGATCCTTCTTCGCTTCGCCGATCGAGCCGTTCCAGTAGATGTCGTGCGTGATCTGCTCGCCGAGGTACGTGAACGCGGTGGTCTTCGCGCCGTCGGCCAGCACGCCGGCGTCGGCCAGCGCGTCGATCCACATCTGCCAGTCCTCGCCGCCCATCACCGCGACGGTGCCGTCGATCTCTTCCTGCGTCGCCGGTTCGAGCGACACGTCGCGGATCACTTCCTTGTCGGTGTCGAGGCCGCGGAACGTGACGGCCTTGCCGACCGGCTTGAGCGTCGAGCTGATGGTTTCGCCCGTCTTCGGGTGCGTGCGGCGCGGCGCCGCGAGGCTGTAGACGACCAGGTCGACCTTGCCGAGATCCTGCTTGATGGTGTCGATCGTGACCTGCTTGACCTTGTCGGAGAAGGCGTCGCCGTTGATGCTGCGCGCATACAGCCCCTTTTCCGCGGCGAATTTCTCGAACGCGGCGCTGTTGTACCAGCCTGCCGTGCCCGGCTTCGTTTCGCTGCCGGCGCGCTCGAAGAACACGCCGAGCGTGTCCGCGCCCGAGCCGAATGCGGCCGAGATCCGGGCGGCGAGGCCGTAGCCGGTCGACGCGCCGATCACGAGCACCTTTTTCGGGCCATTGGCGATCGGGCCGTGCGAAGTCACGTAGTCGATCTGTTCCTTGACGTTGGCTTCGCAGCCGACGGGATGAGTCGTCACGCAGATGAAGCCACGCACGCGCGGTTTGATGATCATGGAAACCTCTGTCTATCAGAAAGGCGGGGACGGCCTGAAATCGGAAAAATCCCGCGCATTGTAAAGGAAGCGGCCGATCGCGGGCGGGCGCAGCCGGAAGGCGTCGGATCGCCCGGTTATTTCTCTCTTGACAGAAATAACTGAAATATCTAAATTCCCCACCATGGAACTCACACCGATTGCCGAACGATTCATTCTTCACTGGGGCGAAATGGGCTCGCGGTGGGGCGTCAACCGTACTGTCTCGCAGATTCACGCGCTGCTCTACCTGGCCGGACGGCCGGTTGCGGCCGACGAGATCGCCGAGACGCTCAACGTCGCACGCTCCAACGTCAGCACGAGCCTGAAGGAGCTGCAGGCGTGGCGGCTCGCGAAGGTCGTGCACGTGCTGGGCGATCGCCGCGACCACTTCGAGACGTCGACCGACATCTGGGAGTTGTTCAAGCTGATCGTCGAAGGGCGGCGGCAACGCGAGATCGAGCCGACACTCACGGTGCTGCGCGATTGCCTGACGAATCCGGACATCGCGAACGAGAGCCGCGAGACCGAACAGCGCATTCGCGACACGCTACAGTTCGTCGAGACGCTCACGACCTGGTCCGACGAAATGCTGCGGCTCAAGCCCGATACGCTGATGAAGGCGCTCGGCATCGGCGCGAAGATCAGCCAGACGGTCAGGCGCAAGCCGTCGAAGTAAGCGGTCACGGCAGAGCGGGCACGCAGCCCGCTTTTTTCGGGGTTTTTATTTCTGTATGTACAGAAATAACTGTAAATAGAGGATGAACATGAACGCAGCCTTGCCATCGACCTGTTTGCCCGATCGCACCGGCGCACGCGGCATGACCGTGCTCGTGTGCGGCGCGAACGGTTTCATCGGGCAGGCGCTGTGCGCGCGGCTCGAAGGCGGCGGGCATCGCGTGCTGCGCGGCGTGCGCCGCGCGGCCGGCCCGAACGACGTCGCGATCGACTTCGCGCGGGACGTCGATCCTCGAGCGTGGCGCGCGCGGCTGAAGGGCGTCGACGTGGTGATCAACGCGGTCGGCATGCTGGCCGATCGACGCGGCGCGACGCTCGACGCCGTGCATCGCGCCGCGCCGTGCGCGCTCTTTACCGCGTGCAGCCTTGCCGGCGTGGGGCATGTGATCCAGATCTCGGCGCTCGGGGTCGAGCGCGGCGACACGCGGTACTTCGCGAGCAAGCACGCGGCCGACCGCTTCCTGCAGACGCTGCCGATCGACTTCTGCATCGTGCGCCCCGCGCTCGTCTACGGGGCGGCCGGCGCGTCCGCGCGGTTTTTCCGGATGCTCGCGAGCCTGCCCGTGCATGTGCTGCCGGCGGGCGGCCGTCAGCGGCTGCGCCCGGTGCACGTCGACGATCTCGCCGAAGTCGTGGCGCGGCTCGTCGAGCACACGGGCGATTCGCGGGCGGCGGGCAGCCGCGTGATCGACGTGGTCGGCAGCGACGAGGTCGAATACCGCGAGATGCTGGCCGGCTACCGCGCCGCGCTCGGATTTCCGCCGGCGGCCAGCGTGACACTGCCGGGTCCGCTGGTCGGCGCGGCGGCCGCCCTGTTGGGCACGCTGCCGGGGGCGATGCTGACGCGCGATACGTGGACGATGCTGCGCGGCGGTAACACCGGCGATCCGGCGGCCGCCACCGCCGTGCTGGGCCGGCCGCCGCGCGGCTTCGGCAGCTTCATCGACGCGGACGCTGGCGCATTGCGCCGCGACGCGCTCGCGATGTGGCGGCGCCCGTTGCTGTTGGGCGCGCTCGCGATCGTGTGGATCTGGACGGCGATCGCGAGCGCCTTCATCCATCCGCTGCACGCGAGCCTCGCGCTGCTGGCGCCTGCGCACCTGACGGGCCTGCCCGCGTTGATCGCGCTTTACGCGGCCAGCGCGCTGGATTTCGCGTTCGGCATCGCGACCGTCGTCGCGCCGTCGCGGCGCCTGTGGGCCGCGCAAGCCGCGCTGATCGTCGCGTACTCGGCGGTCATCGCGGTCACGATGCCGGGTCTGCTGGCCGAACCGTTCGGCCCCGTGCTCAAGAACGTGCCGATTCTCGCCATCCTGTTGATCCTCTATTCAGAAGAACACGCATGAATACCTATCTCGTCATCAAGGCGCTTCATATCCTGTCTTCGGTGCTACTGGTCGGCACGGGTTTCGGCACCGCGTTCTATCTGTTCTTCGCGAACCGCACGCGGTCGGTGCCCGCGATCGCGGCAGTATCGCGGCTCGTGGTGCGCGCGGACTGGTGGTTCACGACACCGGCCGTGATCTTCCAGCCGGCGTCCGGGCTGTGGCTCGCGCACACGGCCGGCTGGCCGTGGCATACGCCGTGGCTGCTCGCGTCGATCGTGCTGTATGCGCTCGCCGGCGCGTGCTGGCTGCCGGTCGTGTGGCTGCAGCTCGAACTTGCATCGATGGCGAAGCTCGCGTACGCGAACGGCGACGCCGCGTTGCCCGAGCGCTACTGGCGCTATGCGAAGCGCTGGGAGCTGCTCGGTTATCCGGCGTTCTTCGCGATGCTGACCGTCTACTTCCTGATGGTGGTCAAGCCGATGTAAGCCCGGCGCCGTCACCGTCGCGCGGGCGCGGCGGCGTACGCGGGAAAGCAGTCGATCGACCGGTTCGTGATGCCAGCGATAACAAGAAGGAGTGCAAAGCATGGACGCAAGTGAATTGATTCTCTACTTCGACGGGCGATGCCCGTTATGCGTCGCGGAAGTCCGGCGTCTCGGCGAGCGCGACGCGCGACATCGGCTGGCGTTCGTCGACATCGCCGAGCCGGGTTTCGATCCGGGGTCGCTGGGCGTCGACCTGCCCGCGCTGAATCGCGAGCTGCATGCGCGCCTGCCCGACGGACGCATGCTGACCGGCATCGACGGCATCGCGGTCGCTCATGCGCTGGTTGGGCGTCGCTGGTTCGCCTCGCTGCTTCGCGTGCCGGCGATGCGTGCCGTGTTCGCGCCGCTGTATCGCCGCCTGGCCCGCAACCGGTATGCGGTATCGCACTGGCTCGGGTATCGCGCGGAAGCCTGCCGTGAAGGCGGCGCGTGCAGCCTCGGCAGGAACGCCGAAAGCACGGCAGCGAATCGCCCGCCGCGCGACATCCCGCGCCGCACCGTCGTGCGCTGGATGTACGCAGCCGCGATCGCGCACCTGCTCGTCGGCGCGGCTATTCCGTGGATTGCCGGCGCATCGTGGCTCGACGCGTATCACCGCGGCATCGAGTGGCATTTTCGGTCGACCGCGGCGCCCGACGCCGCGCGCGCCCAGCAGGTCTGGTGGATGTCGCTGCTTGGCGCGACGGTGCAGTGCACCGCGGTCTGGATGCTCGCGCTCGTCCATCTCGGCAACCGGTTGCGGAAGCGGGAAGTGTGGGGCTGGCTGCTGGCCGGCCTGTTGATCTGGGCGCCGCAGGACATGCTGTTGTCGTGGCAGGCGCAGGTGTGGGAGCACGTGGCGATCGACGTGGCCGCACTCGTCGCGATGGTGCCGCCGCTGGTCTGGTTGTGGAGGAGGGATACCGCATGAACACGTTGCCCGCTTTCGACTGGGCGCTCGACCTGCTGATCGTGCAGGGCGCGATGGGCGCATTCGATACGCTTTACCACCATGAACTCACGCAGGACCTGCCGCACAGCCCGCGCGCGCGGCTCGAACTGGCAATTCACGCGGTGCGGTCCGTGCTGTACGGCCTCGTGTTCGCGTCGATCGCGAACGTCGCGTTTCACGGCGCGTGGGTCGCGGCGCTCGCGGCAGTCGTGCTCGTCGAAGTGGTGCTGACGCTGTGGGATTTCGTCGTCGAGGACCAGAGCCGCAAGCTGCCGGCGACCGAGCGCGTGCTGCATACGCTGCTGGCCGTCAACGGCGGCGCGCTGTTCGGCATGATCGCGATGCAGCTCGCCGTGTGGGTGCGCGCGCCCACCGCGCTGCACGCGATTGACCTCGGCTGGCGCGGCTGGCTGCTCGGCCTGTTCGCCGTCGGCGTGACGGTGTCCGGCGTGCGCGACGGGATCGCCGCGTGCCGTATCGCGCCACGCTCACCGGCCGCCAACCCGTTCGCGGGGCAGCGGCCGGGCAACGTGCTCGTCACCGGCGGGACCGGCTTCATCGGCGAAACGCTCGTGAACCGGTTGCTCGATGCAGGGCATACGGTCACGTTGCTGGCACGCGATCCGCTGCGCGCGGCTTACCTGTTTCAAGGCCGCGTGCGCAGCGTGACGTCCGTCGACCAGTTGCAGCCGCACGAGCGCTTCGACACGGTCGTCAATCTCGCCGGCGCGCCGGTGCTGGGCGCACGCTGGAGCAAGCGCCGGCAGGCGCTGCTGCTCGCCAGCCGCGTCGGCGTCACGCAGGCACTGATGCGCTGGGTGGAAACCGCAGAGGTCAAGCCGCGTACGTGGATCCAGGCGTCGGCGATCGGCTACTACGGCGTGCGGCCGGGCGACGAACGGCTCGACGAAGGCAGCAGTATCGGCACCGGCTTCATGTCCGAGCTGTGCCGGCAGTGGGAGCAGTCCGTGCAACCACTCGAGCGCCACGGCGTGCGCGCGGTGGTGCTGCGGCTGGGCATCGTGTTCGGCCCGGGCGGCGCGTTGCGCCCGATGCTGATGCCGCATTACTTCGGGCTGGGCGGCCGATTCGGCGACGGCGCGCAGGTGATGAGCTGGATTCACCGCGACGACGTGTTGCGGATCGTCGCGCGAGCGATGTCCAACGCGGGCATGCGCGGCGTCTACAACGCGGTCGCACCGGCGCCGCTGACCCAGCGCGCATTCGTGCAGGTCGTGACGAAGGTACTGCGCCGCCCGGCGTTCCTGCACGTACCGGCCGCGCCGCTGCGCGCCGCGATGGGCGAGATGGCCGAGCTGCTGCTGGACGGGCAGCGCGTGGTGCCGGCACGGCTGCATCAGGACGGATTCATGTTCCGCTTCCCGACGGCCGAGCACGCGCTGCGCGACCTGACGAATCGGCCGCACGCCGATTTCGCGCCCGAGACCTGCCGTTTCCCGCGAGGTCGTGTATAAATTCCGCGTGAACGCGTTCGGAGCCTGCCGTGCGCCCCGAATGCCCCGCACCCGCCCCCACAAGGAGACCGCATGCTGCACGTCCTCGGCAAGATTCCGTCCATCAACGTCCGCAAGGTGCTGTGGCTGTGCACCGAACTGAACCTGCCGTTCGAACAGGAAGACTGGGGCGCGGGCTTTCGCACCACCCACGATCCGGCCTATCTCGCGCTGAATCCGAACGCGCTCGTACCCGTCATCAAGGATGACGACTTCGTGCTCTGGGAATCGAACACGATCATCCGCTACCTCGCGAACTGCTACGGCGGCGATGCGCTGTATCCGGCCGAGCCGCAGGCGCGTGCGCGGGTCGACCAGTGGATCGACTGGCAAGGCTCGGACCTGAACCGCTCGTGGGTCGGCGCATTCCTCGGCCTCGTGCGCAAATCGCCCGATCACCAGGATCCGGGCGGCATCGCGCAGTCGATCGCGGGCTGGACGAAGCACATGCAGGTGCTGAATGCGCAGCTCGAAAAGACCGGTGCGTACGTGGCCGGCAACACGTTCACGCTCGCGGACATTCCGATCGGCCTGTCGGTGAACCGCTGGTTCGGCACGCCGTTCGAACATCCGGAATTGCCGGCGGTGTCGCGCTATATCGAACGTCTCGCGACGCGCGAGGGTTTCAAGCAGTACGCGGGCAGCGCGAATCCGTAATGCAGCGCAGATAGCGCGTGAAGCGGCGGCGTCACTGCCGCCGCTTTCTCGCGTCCGGCGGGCCACGGCCCGTCGTCACGCCCCAGACGCCGGCACCGCGTCGAGCACGCGCGCGAGAAAGGCCTCGTGATTCCACGCGGCTTCCGGCCGCGACAGCCCGAGCCGCACGACCACCAACTGACGGCTCGGCACCACGCTCACGAACTGGCCTTCATGGCCGACCGCGTGAAACGCGTCGGCCGGCATCGCGTGTGCATGCGGATCGAGATCGTTGAACGGCTCCGGCACCTTGACCCACAGGTGCGCGCCGAATTCCTGCCGCGACGACTGCGGCGTCGCGCGCGTCAGGTAGCGCACCCAGCCTTCCGGCAGCAGCCGCTGCCCGTTCCACACGCCGTCCTGCAGCAGAAGTTGCCCGAAGCGCGCCCAGTCGCGTGCGCTCGCATACATGTACGACGCGCTGACGAGCGTGCCGGACGCATCGGGCTCGAACACCGCGCTGTGCATCCCGAGCGGCGCGAACAGCGCACGGCGCGGAAACGCGAGGTAGTCGGCGTCGCTGCCGCCCAGCGCTTCGCGCATCACGCGCGCGACGATCGCGCTCGTGCCGCTCGAGTAGGACCATTGCGCGCCGGGCGTCGCGGCAAGCGGCTTCGCCGATGCGAACCGCGCGGTATCGGGCTGCGTGAACAGCATCACCGCGACGTCGGACAGCGGGTCGTCGTAGTCCTCGTTGAACTGCAGGCCGCTCGTCATCCGCAGCAGCTCGTCGAGCGTGATGGCCGCGCGCGGATCGCCGCTGCCGCGCCATTCGGGCAGCAACGCCGACGCGTCCGGCGACAGCTTGTGCCGCGCGACCAGCGTGCCGACCAGCGCGGCCGTCACGGTCTTCGTCATCGACCAGCCGGGCAGCGGCGTGTCGGCCGTGAAGCCGGGCGCATAGCGTTCAGCGATCACCTGGCCGCGCCACATCACGACCACCGCCCGCGTGCGCCGCGGCCCCGCCGGATCGGGTTCGTCGAACGCGCGGTCGAGCGCGGTTTGCAGCTTGTGTGCGTCGATGCCGGCGGGCGGCGTGGCCGGCGCGGGCGGTGCGGGTGGCGCGGGCGGCGCGGGCGGCGGATCGGGGAGGGGCGGCAATGCGGCGGGCAAGGTGGCCGCCGCCGCACCGGTCGGGGGCACGAGTGCGAGCGTGCAGCCGAGTCCCGGCCGGAAGTCGGCTTCGCGTTCGGCGAAGCCGGCGAAGGTCGCCACCGCGCGATGACGGTCGGGGTCGATCGACGGGCGCACCAGTTTCAGCAACGGATGGACGCCGGCCATGATGTCGACGTCGATCACGGATGCGGCCGGGCGGCCCGACACGAACACGCCGGAGCACAGCGCCTTGGCTGCATAGCCGGTCGCGATCGGCGCAAGCCGGGACAGCATGTAGCCCGTGTAGCCGATCGCGGCAACGAGCGCGAACGCGATACCGCGCAGAATCAGCTTCTTGAGGGGGATCGTCATGCGCGAGCATCCTCGGTGGCGTGCCGGCCGGCAACGATCCGGCAGTGTCGCAGGTTCGGGCGAGACGTTGCAATCGCAGCCGCGTGACGCGCGATGACGGCCGCGTGCGTTCGCGCTGCCGCGTGCCCGACAGGCCGGCCGGCGTCGTGCGATCGGCGAGTTGATATCGGGCCGGCCATCGGCCGATAATCGTCCGGCATTGCTCTCTCCCCGTCCCACTGTCCAACCGAGATCGGAAAACGCCATGTCCTATGACAACAACAACCCGTTCGCCAGGATCCTGCGCGGCGAACTGCCCTGCGTGAAGGTCGCCGAAGACGACGCGACGCTCGCGATCATGGATCTGATGCCGCAGGCCGACGGCCACGTGCTCGTGATTCCGAAGGAGCCGGCCGCGCAGATCTTCGAGCTGTCCGGCGATGCGGCCGCGGCCGGCATCCGCATGACGCAGCGCGTCGCGGCGGCAGTGCGCGCGGCGCTCGAGCCGGACGGCGTGTTCATCGGCCAGTTCAACGGCGCGGCCGCTGGCCAGACGGTTCCGCACGTGCATTTCCACGTGATTCCGCGCTGGGAAGGCGCGGAGCTGCGGATGCATGCGCGCGACGTCGCCGACGCGGCGACGCTCGAAGCGCTCGCGCAGCGCATCCGCGCCCGCTTCGTGTAACGGCTCGACGCACCCGGTGCAGCCGCCGTCCACCGGCCGCCGTGCCGCCCGAGCCTGTTTCAGCGGTCACACCAGGTAACACGTGTAACCGGCCGGGAAACTCGGCCGGCCGGGCCCGGCGCTAGACTCCGCGCATTGTTTCATCGAGCGACAGGAAGGGTGGATCGCCTCTTCGTGCCGGCCGCCGCCCGTCGCGGCGGCACGGCCTTCGCGCGGTGCCATTCGTCTTTCGCGCCGGGAACCGAGCCATGTCCAGACTTCTCATTATGCTTGCCCTGATCGGCGGCCTGTCCGGCTGCTACGTCGCGCCGCCATACGGCTACGCGCCCGCGCCGGCTTACTACGGGTACGGCTACGGCTATGCGCCCGCGTACTACGCGCCGCCCGTCAGCGTCGGAATCGGCGGCCACTTCCGCATCCGCTGATCCGCCGCAGTGCGCCAGCCCGGGCCATACCGGCCCCGGTTGGCCGCGTGAGGGTTGACGATGCGCGCGAACGCGCGCGCCGCATGACGGCGGCGCACGGCCCCGGTGTGTGTAGTTCCTATACTTCACGGGAAAGCACGCCCCCGCGAGGCCGTCATCATGACAGTTACCCCCAAGCTCGTCGTCCTGTCGAGCGTCGCCACGCTCGTCTACCTCGGGCTCGCCGTGCTCGGCAGCGGCGGGTTCGCCGTGTTCTTCTCGCATCCGCCGTTGATCGTCGTCGTCGTCGCGACGTTCGCGATGGCCGTCGCCGCACTGTTCACCGAAGGCAACCTGAGCAGCGGCGAGCGCGAGAACCGCGACAATCGCTGGGTGCTCGCGGCGTTCGCGGCGAGCGGCTTCCTGCTCGCGTACTTGCCCGCGCTGACCGACCGGCTCGACGTCTGGACCTTCGGCGGCGACACCGTGCGCTGGACCGGCGTCGTGCTGTACATCGCGGGCGGCGTGCTGCGCATCTGGCCCGTGTTCGTGCTCGGCAAGCGCTTCAGCGGGCTCGTCGCGATCCAGCCGGGCCATACGCTCGTGACGGGCGGCGTCTACAGCCGCATCCGCAATCCGAGCTATCTCGGTCTGCTCGTCAATTCGCTTGGCTGGGCGCTGGCGTTTCGCTCGGGCATCGGCGTGCTGCTGGTCGCCCTGATGCTGGTGCCGCTCGTCGCACGGATCCGTTCGGAGGAGGCATTGCTGCGTTCGCAATTCGGCGCCGAATACGACGCGTACTGCGCGCGGACGTGGCGGTTGCTGCCTGGCGTGTACTGACCCCGCCATCTTTTCTCCGCCCGCCGTTTGAAGGCCGCTTACGGCATGTGCAGATGTGTTGCCACGTGTGTCTCAAACGTGCGTTCGCGCGCATGAGCGGTCTGCGTCGGTGTGGGGCCGGACCCTTGCTTGAGTCAATACCAGCAAGGATTTCGAGCGATTTCCGGTACGCGTTCGACATGCGCGATTCGTAAACAACTTGTTACCAGAATGTCCACGGCAGGAATGCGGGACCGGTGCTATTCTTCGCCGCAAGCTCATTGAAATGAATTGGTCCGCGGTTCGGCACAATGCTTGGCCCGACGTCGATCGATTCAGATCGTCGTACCGAGCGGACTTCGATAACCAGAATTGCGAACAAGGAAGAATACGGGAATGTGGAAGAAAATCGCCCCCGCTCTCGTCGTCGCCGTGCTGACCGGCGCGACCGCACTGCCGGCAGTGGCCGGTGACTTGAACAACGCGCTCGGCGGCGCGCTCGGCGGGGTTGCCGGCGCAGCGGTCGGCGGCGCGGTCGGCGGCAGCACCGGCTCCGTCATCGGCGGCGCGATCGGCGGCGGCGCCGGCGGCGCGGTGACGTCGAACCGTCGCGAGCGCACCGGCGCGATCATCGGCGGCGCCCTTGGCGGCGGCGCAGGTACCGCGGCAGGCAACGCGATGGGCGGTCGTACGGGCGGCCTGCTGGGCGCGGCAGTCGGCGGCGGCGCCGGCGCGGCACTCGGCGGCAACATGTCGCGCAGTTCGTACGATCGCGATCACGGCGACCGCGGCTACCGTCACCGCAAGCATCGTCACCACCGCGACTGGGACTGATCGCCGCTGGCGCGGTACGGTGCGCGAGCCGCGCACCGGCGCGCCGACGGCGTCGGCATCCCGACGCGAGCTTCAGCCCGGCGTCCTGCCGGGCCGCTTCGCCGGCCAGACCGGCGATTGTCCTCCAACTGCATCAGCCGCTGTCATGTGCCCGATCGACGGCCGGCCATTCTCCTCCCGCCTTTTGCCCGTTTCTCGACGACACCAGTCGCCGCGTCGTAACGCGTCCGAATGCGTCCGCACTGGATCGGCCGAACGACATCTGCTTTTCCTTCGACACGTCGACTCGTTCCAACCTGACTTGACCTGATCGTCTCCCGCGATCCTGCCGCAGCGATCCGCTGCCGCGCACGTAGCAACCGACTTCGATCCGCGTCACGAAATGCACCGAGACCGTCGCTTGCGCGCCGCGTTGCCGTGTATGGACGCATTGCACGAACGTCGCGACCGTCAGGATTTCCCTGATAGTCAGCGCGCCTCGCGACGCCTCCCGACCGCGCGTCGCAGGCGCCGCCAGGTAGTGGTAAATCGAATGGATGTCATCGCAACATTTAATTGGTCGATCGCGATCGACTTCGCTATCGTCGGCGATGCTCGCGTACGGAGTCGAACCGCGCCGTCGTCCGCGCCTCGCCGCATGATCGCGAGTGCGGCGGCCCGGCCGCCGGCCCGACGACCCGGCCCGCCGCGTCCCCCGAACCGGACGGACCCGACGCGAAGCCTGGCCGACCGATCGAAGGCGCATGCGCTTTCAAGCCACCCCGGCAACGATGTCCCGCCGTCGCATGCGTGCCCCACGCGCATGCGAACCGCCCGATGCCGTTTGCGCCCGGGGCCGGACCAACCCATTGCCTGGATGCAATATGTCTAAGACAACGTATTACGCGCCGCACGGCGGCCACCCGCCGCAAACGGATCTGCTGACCGATCGCGCGATGTTCACCGAGGCGTACGCGGTGATTCCGAAGGGTGTGATGCGCGACATCGTCACGAGCTGGCTGCCGTTCTGGACCCACACGCGCCTGTGGGTGATCGCCCGCCCGCTGTCGGGTTTCGCGGAAACCTTCTCGCAGTACATCGTCGAAGTGAATCCGGGCGGCGGCAGCGACAAGCCCGAGCAGGACAAGAACGCCGAAGCCGTGCTGTTCGTCGTCGAAGGCGAAGCCGAGCTGACGCTGCAAGGCAAGCAGCACACGCTGAAGCCGGGCGGCTACGCGTTCATTCCGCCGGGCGCGGACTGGACGCTGCACAACGTCAGCGATGCGGCGGTGCGTTTCCACTGGATCCGCAAGCATTACCAGGCCGTCGACGGCATTCCGCTGCCCGAAGCGTTCGTGACCAACGAGCAGGACGTCGAGCCGATCCCGATGCCGGGCACCAACGGTGCATGGGTGACGACGCGCTTCGTCGACATGAGCGACATGCGCCACGACATGCACGTGAACATCGTGACGTTCGAGCCGGGCGGCGTGATTCCGTTCGCCGAAACGCACGTGATGGAGCACGGCCTGTACGTGCTGGAAGGCAAGGCCGTTTATCGCCTGAACCAGGACTGGGTCGAGGTGGAAGCCGGCGACTTCATGTGGCTGCGCGCGTTCTGCCCGCAGGCGTGCTATTCGGGCGGGCCTGGGCGGTTCCGTTATCTGCTGTACAAGGATGTGAATCGTCACATGAACCTGACGCTGAACCCGGCGCGCTGAAGCGCCGCGCAAGTGGGACGCGAAAGCCCGCCGGTGTGAGCCGGTGGGCTTTTTTCATCGACGATGCGTGCGGTGTGGGGTTACCGGTCAAGCGCGGCCGCAGCCAGCGCGGCGACCTGCAGCCGCGTATCGGGCGGCAGATCGTCTTCGATCAACCATATGGCCGACAGCCCCGACCACGCGAGTATCCATTGCAGCAACCGCCGCCGGTCGAGTTGCGCCGCGTCGGCCACGAGCACGACGCGCCGCTCGAAACGCACCGGATCGACCGCGATGTCGTGCGCGGGATTGCAGAACAGGTTCGCGTAATCGAACGTGCGCTCGCCGCGCAGCCCTTTCGGGTCGATCGCGCGCCAGCCGCGATCGCCGAAATGAAGGATGTTGTCGTGATGGATGTCGCCGTGCAGCACGACTTCGTCGACGGATGGCTCGGCCAGCAATTGGCGTGCGCTCGTTGCGGAGCGGCGCAGCGTGTCGTTGTCGGCATCGCTCGACAGCAGCGCGTAGAACCAGTCGTGCAGCGGCACGACCGCAGGCACCTGCGGCGCACGATGCGCGTGCAGCCGCGCGACGACGTCGCAGGCGATGCGCATCGTGTCGTCGTCGTGGCCCGCCGCCGACAACGCGGCCAGCGACGGCGCCGGCTGCGCGCGTTCGAGCAGGATCGCGTCGCCGTCGTGCCGCCACACCTGCGCGGCGCCTTGCCCGCTCCACCAGGCCATCAGCGCATTGCCGCGGCGCTCTTCGTCGCAGGTGGCGACTTTCAGCATCGCGGGCCGCGCGTGCCAGACGACCGGCAACAGGCCGCCGCTCGCGGTCAGGATCGGGCCGCCGTCGGGGGCAAGGCCCCACAGGTCGAGATATCGATCGAACATCCGACGATGGTACAAGCGAACCGGTTCATGCGCCCGGTGCGCTCGGTCGCGACGACGTGCCGCAGACCCGCATACACGGCGCGAGCCGGCCCCAAAGCGCTTTCCTAAATAAAATTTAGCCAGCCAAACTTTGGCTAAAGAATGTTCCGGTTTCACGTGATCCCTTCGACAATGCGCGCCTTTCGCGACCGATCGGCGCCGCTCGCGCGCCGGCCGTCGCGGCATTGAAGAAGGAGCCCGACATGACCGACCCCACCGCCAGTCCGCCGCCGCCCGCGCCGCCATCCGCACCGCCACGCCGCCGCGTATGGCGCACGCTCGCGGGCGCACTGCTCGGCCTGACGCTTGCGTGCGCAGGCATCGGCGCATGGACGATCGATCGCATCTGGACGCAGTTGCCGTCCGTCGAACACCTGGCCGTCTATCGTCCCGCGCTGCCGCTGCGGATCTTCTCGCGCGACGGCGACCTGCTGGCCGAATACGGCGTCGAGCGGCGCGAGTTCGTGCCGCTCGAACGCATCCCGCCGCTGATGCGGCATGCGCTGCTCGCGGCCGAGGACGCGAAATTCTACGAACACGGCCCGGTCGATGTCGGCGGCCTCGCGCGCGCGACGTTCGCGAACGTCGTCACCGGGCAGCCGGGGCAAGGCGGCAGCACGATCACGATGCAAGTCGCGCGCAACTTCTACCTGACGCGCGACAAGGTGCTGAGCCGCAAGCTCGCCGAGATCCTGATGGCGGCCAAGCTCGAACGCGAATACAGCAAGGACAAGCTGCTCGAGCTGTACATGAACGAGATCTATCTGGGCGAGCGCGCGTACGGCTTCGCGGCGGCCGCGCACGTGTACTTCGGCAAGCCGCTCGATGCGCTGAGCGCGGGCGAGGCGGCTGTGCTCGCCGGGTTGCCGAAGGCGCCGTCCGCGTTCAATCCGGTCGTCAATCCGGCGCGCGCGACCGCGCGGCGCAACTACGTGCTCGGCCGGATGCATGCGCTCGGCCAGCTCGACGACGCGGCGTATCGCACGGCCGTCGACGCGCCGATCGTGCTGGCGACCACGCCGCCGCCGGGGATCGTTGCGGCGCCGTACGTCGCCGAGCGCGCGCGCCGCATGATGGTCGAGCGGTTTCACGACGACGCGTACACGTTGGGCCTCGACGTGACGACGACGATCTCGATGCGCGACCAGCGCGCGGCCGAAGCCGCGCTCGAGCGCACGCTGAGCCGGCAGCCGCGCGCGAAGCGCGACATGCGCAACGGGCTCGAAGGCGCGCTCGTGTCGCTCGATGCGGCCACCGGCGACATGCTCGCGCTGGTCGGCGGCGCGGATTTCGACCGCAACGTGTTCGACCATGCACTGCAGGCGTATCGCCAGCCGGGCTCGAGCTTCAAGCCGTTCGTCTATTCGGCCGCGCTGGAGAAGGGCTACTTCCCCGGCGTGCTCGTCGACGATACGCAGCGCACGCTCACGCACGCGGAAACCGGCGCGCGGCCGTGGCGTCCGCGTAATTTCGGCAATCGCTACGAAGGCTTCATCCCGGTGCGGCGCGGGCTCGTGCGCTCGAAGAACCTGGTCGCGGTCAGCCTGATGCAGGCCGCCGACGCGCGCTACGTGCAGCAGCACGCGGTGCGTTTCGGCTTCGACGCGCAGCGCAATCCGGCGTCGCTGCCGCTCGCGCTCGGCGCGGGCGCCGTGACGCCGCTCGAACTCGCGAGCGCATACGGCGTGTTCGCGAACGGCGGGACGCGGATGGAGCCGCGCCTGATCCTGTCGGTGAAGCAGCGCCACGGCGGCGCGATGTACGAGGCGACCGTGCCGGCGGGCGAGCGGGTCGTATCGGCGCGCAATGCGTTCGTGATGGACAGCATGCTGCGCGACGTCGTGCGGGCCGGCACCGCGCGCGGCGCGCTCGCGCTGCGGCGTGATGACACGGCGGGCAAGACGGGCACGTCGAACGGGGCGAAGGACGTATGGTTCGCCGGCTACTCGTCGGGCATCGTCGCGGTCGCGTGGCTCGGCTACGACACGCCGCGCCCGATGGGGCGCGCGACCGGCGCGACGCTGGCGCTGCCGGTCTGGCTCGACTACATGAAGACGGCCGTCGACGGGCGCACGCCGGTCGCTGCGACGCCGCCGCAGGACGTCGCGCTCGTCGACGGCGATTTCGTCTACGCCGAATACACGCGCGGCACGTGCACGGCCGACGTGCCGCCGTATATCCGCAGCCGCTTTGCATGTGGCGGCGCGGTAGCCGCCGATGCGTCGGATGCGCCGGCCGACCACGGCAAGCGCGACGCACCGATGCCTGCCGCTGTCGATGCGGCCGAGCGCGAACGCGTGCTCGACCTGTTCCGGACCGACGACTGACGCGCGCCATGCATACGCTCTATCTGATTGCGATCGTCGCGGAAGCGATGTCGGGGGCGCTGATGGGCATGCGCCGCGGGATGGACCGCTTCGGGCTCGCGCTCGTGGGCGCGGTGACGGCGCTCGGCGGCGGCACCGTGCGCGACGTGCTGCTCGGCCACTATCCGCTCGGCTGGATCGCGCATCCCGAATACCTGGTGATCACGCTCGTCGCGGCGACCGTCGCGTCGTGGGCGGCGCGGCGCGTCGCGCGGATGAAGACGCTGTTCGTCACCGTCGATGCGATCGGCCTCGCGGCGTTCACGATCATCGGCTGCGACGTCGGCGCGTCGACCGGCACGGCGCCGATCATCGTCGTGCTGGCCGGCGCGATCACGGGCGTGTGCGGCGGGATGCTGCGCGACCTGCTGTGCAACGAGATGCCGCTGATCCTGCGCGAGGAACTGTATGCGAGCGTCGCGTTCGTCACGGGCGCGCTGTATGTCGGGATGCAGCATGTCGGCATCGACGCGGGATGCGCGGCGCTCGTCGCGCTGGCGGCCGGCTTCTCGATGCGGATGCTCGCCGTGCGGCTCGGCTGGAAGATGCGGCGCTTCGGCGCGGCGGACGTCGAGTATTGAGCGCTCGCGCCCGGGCCTGCGCGCCGGCATTCAGTCCGGCTGCATCACCTGAAAGACGTTCCCTTCCGGATCGATGCCGTCGACCATCCGGTACGGGAAGCCGTCGTAGCGCTTCAGCGCGCGCACGGTCACGCCGTCGCGGGCGAGCCGGTCGCGATACGCGTCGATATCGGCGTCGATCGTGAATACGAGCTTCACGTTGCCGGCGGCCGCGTTCGCGTTCGTGCTTGCCGATGCGGCCGCATGGCGGAACGCCGGGCCGACCCGATGCAGCGCCAGCTCGATTGCGCCCGCGTCGAGTACGGCCCATTCGCCGTCGATTTCCTCGATGACGGGCAGCGCGAAATGCCGTCGATAGAACGCCTTCAGCAACGCGACGTTGCGGACGTACAGGATGATGCGGGTCATCGGAAGCGGCACGAGGGCTCCTCGAAGGGGAGATACGACGGATCTGGAAAGAACGCCGCAGCCAAAGGCAGCGTACGACATCGAGCGACGCAACGATCGTGCGACACACGCCCGCGCTACGCGGGCACCATCACCGGCGGCGTCCCGTCGCCGGTTTCCACCATCTTCACCGCGAAGCCATAGCACCGCGCGATATGGGCAGGCGTCATCACGTCGCGCGGTGCGCCATGCGTGACGACCGTGCCGTCGACGAGCATCGCGATCGCATCCGCATGCCGCGCGGCGAGGTTCGGATCGTGGACGATCGCGAGCACGCCGAGCTGCCATTCGCGCGCGACGGCGCGCACGGTATCGAGCAGGCGGTGCTGGTGCGCGAGATCGAGCGCGGCGGTCGGCTCGTCGAGCAGCAGGTAACGCGGGCCGGGTTCCGTCGTGTGGTGGTCGGGCCACAGCTGCGCGAGGACGCGGGCGAACTGCACGCGCGCGAGTTCGCCGCCCGACAGCGTCGTGACGTCACGGCCGACGAGCGCATCGGCGCCCGCGCGTTCGAGCGCGCGCCACGCGATGTCGCGATCGCGGTGTGCGATCACGTGCCGCGCACCGCCGCGCCGCGCATGCGGATAGCGGCCGAGCAGCACGATTTCGTCGACGCTGAACGGGAAGGCCGGCTGCGCGGCCTGCGGCAGCACCGCGCGCAGGCACGCGAGCCGCCGCGCGTCGATGCGCGCGAGCGGTTCGCCGTTCAGCGTGACGTCGCCCCTCACGCGCACGCCGTTCGGCGCGACGCTGCCGATCAGCTCGCCGGCGAAGGTTTTCAGCAGCGTGCTCTTGCCCGCGCCGTTGCGGCCGAGCAGCGCCGTCACGCGGCCGGGTTCGATCGACAGCGACAGGTCGCGCAGGATCGTGCCGTGCCGGCGAGTGACGTCGAGGTGGTGGGCGGTCAGCATGGTCGTCGTGAAGAAGGGGTTACCCGCCGAGCGCGCCGCGGTTCTTCCACAGCAGCGCGAGGAAGAACGGCGCGCCGAGCAGCGCGGTCAGCACGCCGAGCGGAATGTCGGCGGGCGCAGCGACGGTGCGCGCGGCGAGATCGGCAGCGAGCGTCAGCAACGCGCCGAGCAATGCGGCGCCGGGCAGCACGATGCGCTGGTCGGGACCGCACGCGAGGCGCACGCAATGCGGCGCGACGAGCCCGATGAAGCCGACGATGCCCGCGCACGACACGAGCGTGCCCACGGCGAGCGCGACCGCGACGAGCACGCGCCGCTTCAGTTGCTGCACGGGTACGCCGAGATGCAGCGCTTCGGTTTCGCCGAGCTGCAGCGCATTCAGCGCATCGCGTTCGCGCACGAGCAGCATGCAGCCGAGCGCGACGCACGGCGCGACGGCCGCCAGCGTCGACCATTGCGCGCCGCCGAGGCTGCCGAGGCTCCAGAAGGTCAGCGAACGCAGCTGTGCATCGTCGGCGACGAACGTGAGCAGCCCGATCGCCGCGCCGGCCAGCGCATTGATCGCGATGCCGGCGAGCAGCAGCAGCGGCAGCGCAAGCCGGCCGCGCGATGCGGCCAGCCGGTAGACGAGCGCCGCGACCGCGAGGCCGCCCGCGAACGCGGCAACCGGCAGCGCGGCCGCGCTCGCGTGTGCGGCGAAGAGCGCGGGACCGAGCACGATCAGCACGGTCGCGCCGAGCGCGGCGCCGCTCGACACGCCGACGAGTCCCGGATCGGCGAGCGGATTGCGGAACAGCGCCTGCATTGCGGCGCCGGTTGCGCCGAAGCCGCCGCCGACCAGCAGCGCGAGCGCGACGCGCGGTGCGCGGATGTCGAACAGCACGGCGCGCGCCTGTTGCGCGGCTGCGTCGCCGCTCAGTGCGGCCCAGGCTTGCGCCAGCGGAATACGGTACGCGCCGACGCACAGCGCGACGACGGACATCGCGCCCACCAGAACGGCGAGCGCGGCCAGGACGAACGGCGCGAAGCGGCGCGACGTGCCGATGCGCGCGGCGCCGGCGCGCGAGGCGGACGATGGCGCGTTGAAGGGCGAAACGTGAGCGGGCATCGGGTCGATCCGGAATCAGGCGAGCGCATCCGACAGGCGTCGATGCAGGGTCGTGACGGCGAGCGGCAGGCGCGGGCCGAAGCCGAGCAGGAACAGCGCGTCGAGCGAGACGACGCGCCGCGCGCGGCCGGCCGGCGTCGCGCCGAAGCCGGGTGTCGCGAGCAGCGCGGCGTGACCGCCGACGGCCGCCAGCCCTTCGTCGGAGATCAGCACGACGTCGGGTGCGGCCGCCGCGAGCGCCTCGGTCGTCAGCGGCTTGTAGTGATCGAAGCCCTGCATCGCGTTGCGCGCGCCCGCATAGCGGATCATCGCGTCGGCGGCGGTGCGCTGGCCGGCGACGAGCGCTTGGGTGCCGGTATGGTTCAGCACGAACAGCACGCGTGGCGGCTGCGCGCCGCCGGGCACGCGCGCGGCGACCGCGTCGCGCGCGGCCTGCCAGTCGCGATCGAAACGCCGCAGCAGCGCGGCGCCGGCGTCGCGCACGTCGAGCGCCTGCGCGACCCCGGCGATCTTCGCGCGCACCGATTCGACGTCGTGGTGTTCGTCGAACGTCGTCACCGTCACGCCGGCGCCTTTCACCTGCGCGATCGCCGTCGGCGGGCCGGCTTCCGCCGATGCCAGCACGAGATCGGGCCGCAGCGACAGCAGCCCTTCGGCCGACAGCGCGCGCTGGTAGCCGACCTTCGGCAGGCGCTTCGCGGCGTCGGGATACGTGCAGGTCGTGTCGGCGCCGACGAGCCGGTAACGCGGCGTCTCGGCGCCGCCGAGCGCGAACGCGGTCTCCGCGAGCGCACCGCCGATCACGATCACGCGCTTCGGTGCGGCGGGCGCAACTTGTGCGAGCACGCTACCGGGCAGCCCCGCCGCGAGCGCGCCGGCCGCCGCGCCGGCCAGCAGCGTACGGCGGCGCGGATCGAATGGCCGCGCGCTCACCGCGCGGCTCCGCGTGCGGCCGGCGGCAGCGTCGCGACGAGCGCGCGCCAGTCGTCGCGTTCGACCTTTCCCGGCTTGCGTTCGCCGAACAGCAGTGCGACATGGTCGCCCTGCCGGTCGAACAGCTCGAGCGACGTGACGATGCCGTCGCTCGTCGGCTTCTTCACGACCCACGCGGCGGCGATCAGGTCTTCGCGCACATGCAGGTTGAAACCCGGATCGAGCACGTTGATCCACGCGCCGACCTCGCGCACGTTCGCGACGGGGCCCGTATGGATCTGGATCATCCCCGCGTTGCCGACGAACACCATGATCGGCTGGCCGCTTTTGGCCGCCTGTTCGAGCACGTGGCGCAACGCATGCGCGGTTTCGACCGGATACGCGTATTGCGGATCGGCGAGGCGCAGGGCCTGCATGCGGCTCACGCCGAAGCGCTGCGTGATGCCGAAGAACTGGTGCGTGTCGGTCATCGCGTCCCACGCGGCGCGAAAGCCCGCGACGTCGATCTCGGTGTCCGCGCGCTCGGGCGTTTTCGGCGCGGCGGGCGCGACCTCGAGGCCCGGCTCCTGCGACGGCGCGCGCCAGCGTTCGACGAACGCGTCGTATGCGGCATGATCGCTGTGCGCGCGCAGGTAGACCTTGTGGACCGCATGGCCCTGCGCGTCGAAGAACTGCAGGCTCTTCAGCGGACCGTGCGCGGTTTCGTCGCGCACCGCGAACGCCGACACCCAGTGACGATAGAAGATGCGCAGGTCGATGTCGCCGAGCGCGAGGCCGACGGGGCCGTCGTGGCTCATCTGCGCGTACTCGCCGTCTTTTTCGTGGACGGCCGTGTCGTTGCGCGTGAGCGCCATCACGCGGCCGAGACGCGGCATTTCCTCGAACATGGTCGGAAAGCGCGCGTCGAGCCGCACGACGTGCTCGCCGACGAATGCGGCGAGCGCCTCGGCTTCGCTGACGCCGAGCGCTTGCGCGACGTCGCGGTTGCGCAGTTGGCGCTCGGTCTTGAGCTTGATGAACGCGTCGCGCAGCGCGGCGGCCGCGCGGGCCGGCGTGGCCGATTGACCGGGAAGGGCGGATGGCATCATGTCGGACTCCTTCAAGTAACGGTTGGGGTGGCAGCGCGGGCACCGCGCATCAGAAATCCACTTTCATGCTGACGGCGACCGTGCGACCGGGCGACGAATACGCATCGAGCACCTGTGAATCGGCCGCGATGCCGCGCACGTCCGACCAGTTCCAGTACTTGCGGTCGAACAGGTTGCGGATGCCGATCGTCGCGCTCACGTGCTTGTTGAAGCGGTAGCCGCCGCGCAGGTCGACGACGAACGACGACGGCGGCGTGAAGCACGCCTTGTTCGAACAGTCGGACTTGTCGATGTCCTTGTCGCGTTTGGCGGCCTGGAACAGCAGGTCGGTCTGCACGAACCAGCGTTCGCCCGGTTCGTACCGCACGCCGAACACGGCCGAGAACGGGTTCACGGTGTTGAGCGGCTGGCTGGCCGCGCCGTCGTTCTGCGTCGAGCCTTTCGTGAACGCCATCGCCGTCTTCAGCGTGATGCCGTTCGGCATCACCCATTCGGCGCGGCCTTCCAGGCCGTGGATGCGCGCGTCGGCGAAATTCACGTACTGGAACACGAACGGGTCGACCGGGCGGCCGCTGCCAGCGATCGTCGTGCGCGAGATGAAGTTGCGGTAGCGGCCGGTGAACGCGGCCGCGCTGTAGCGCACGACGCCGTAGCCGGTGCCGGCCTTGCCGCGCAGGCCGGCTTCGAACGTGTCGCTGGTTTCGGGCTTCAGGTTCGGATTGCCGATCGACGTGTAGCCGTACACCGGATTCGAGAAGCTGCTGTTCACCTGGTCGGGCGTCGGTGCGCGGAAGCCGTGCGCGTACTGCACGTACGGAATGACCGCGGGCGTGATCTCGTAGAGCACGGCGACGCGCGGCGATAGTTCGTTCGCGCTCGTCGACACGGCCTTGCCGGTGAACAGCGGATCGTTTTCGGTCGGGCTCAGCCGGTACGTGTCGAAGCGCAGGCCCGGCGTGACGAGCAGGCGGCCGTAGCCGATCTGGTCCTGCACGAACGCGCCGAACAGCGTGTAGTCGGTGTCGGGGAACGCCTTGTTCGGGAACGCTTCGCCGACGCCCGGCACCGTGCCGTCGCGCATGTTCGTCACGCGCGACAGGCTGCCGTCCACGCCATACAGCAGCTTGTGCGCGAGCGGGCCGGTCGCAAAGCCGCTTTCGGCGAACGCGGCGCCGCCGAACGTGCGTTCCTTGTACTGGTTGTCGCGCGAGCGCGATTTCAGCGGCGCACTGCGCGTCTCGAACGCGTACTGGTCCTGCTTCGCGTCCTGGTAGTAGAACTGCACGTGCGCGGTCTGGAACCAGCGGAATGCGTCGTCGCGGAAGTCGTAGTCGACGCTGAAGCGGTTGCGCTCGAGCCGGTCGTGAGTCGTGAGGCCGAGCGTCGCCGGCGCATTGATCGCGGAGAGCACGTCCGTGCTCACGCGCCGCTGCACCGTTTCGGCGGTGAGCTTGACCGTGTCGCGCGCGGTCGGCGTCAGCACGAGCTTGCCGAGCAGCGATTCCGAATAGACGTCCTGCGGGTTCGACGTCGTGCGCAGCGTGCTCGCCGAGTTGTTGCCGCCGCGCGTGTCGACCTCGTGGCCGCGCCGGCCGTCGGCGATGATCATCCCCTGGATGCGGTCGTTGCCGCCTGCTGCCGACACGGTCGCGCCGATGCTGCGGTCGGTCGAGTCGTAGCTCGGCCGGAACGAGAAGTAATAGGGTTTGTCGTGAATCGACAGCAGGTCGCTCGGGTCTTTCGTGATGAAGTTCACCGCGCCGGTCAGGCCGTCGCTGCCGTAGAGCGCCGACGCCGGCCCGCGCAGGATCTCGATGCGCTTGAGCGTGTCGAGATCGGCGTAGTCGCCGCGACCCGCTTCGAGCGGCCCGAACGAGAACGCGTTCGGCAGGCGGATGCCGTCTTCCATCAGCAGCACGCGATTGCCTTCGAGGCCGCGGATGTTGATGCTCGAATCGCCGTCGCGGCCGCCGCCGAGCGCGGCGCTGCCGGGCCGGTACGCGGTGCGGCGCACCGTGATGCCGGGCTCGTAGCGCAGCGCGTCCTTGATGTTGGTGGCCTGCTGCGCTTCCAGATCCTCGTCGGTGATCACCGACACGGACGCCGCCGTGCGGCTCGCCACGGTGGCGGTGCGGGTGGCCGTGACGGTGACGGGGTCGAGCAGCGCCGCATCGCCGCGCGTGGACGCGGCGGCGGTCAGGACGGCGGCAGGCGGGGTGGCGCCTTGCGGCGACGAATCGGCGTGAGCCGTGGCGGCGGACAGGCCGAACGCGCCGAACAGCGCGGCACAGATCGGCCGCCGCGCCAGCGTATAGCAATGCACAGGTGGTCTCCCATTGACGATAACAAGCCCGAAGGCTGGCTGGGTGACGCGTTCACCTGGCTGGCCCGTTTGCGCGCGGCATGCGGCAAACGGCGATTTGAAAGGCAACTGACAATTTTGTCAGTGTAAATGAGAATTATTATCAATACAAGGACACGAAGCGACCCACGCGAGTGAGTGCTCGCATGCGCGGCTCGCGCGAGCCGGGACGGAAATTCCGGGGAAATGGGGCCTTAAGCGAGCGCTTCGATGCGAATCAGCAGGTTGCGCGCATGCGCGATGAACGCATCGTGTGTCGCGCGATCGCCGTGGCCTTCGATACCGGCCTGTTCGGCGAACGCGATCTGTTCGGTGTAGAGATCGACGAGCGCACGGCGTTCGTCAAGGGGAAGCGCGCGGATCATCGACACGATCAGCAGTTCCTGTGCGCGAAGCATGCCGGACAGCGATTGGGCGTTCATGCTGGCCTCCTCGGACGATGCGGCGGCGGGCCGCTCTTTCCATACTAGGCGGTCGACAGTCGCCGCGCACGCGCGGCACGCGAGACGGTGACGCGGGAAGCCGATTCGACGACGATGCCTCGGCCCGAAACGACGAGGTGCCGCGCGAGCCGATACGCGCCGCGTGCATCCGCGGATCGCGAACCGAAGCGTGCCGCGATGCGAATGGAATCAGCCGGCCGCCGTCGCGGCCTGTGCATCGCGCACGACCTGCGCGACGCGTTCGACGAACGCGGCGTCGACGCTCGACAGCGCTTCGCGCTTGCCGTCGGGCATCTCGACCATCAGGCGATACGTGATGTCCTGCGTGGCCCAGGCGAGATAGCCGACGACGACGAGCATCACGCCGACCACCAGCGCGGCGCTCGACGCGCCGATGCCGCCGGCGACGGCGATGGCCGCGCCGATCAGCGAGATCAGCGACGGCACGAGCCGGTTCTTCGGAATCTTGACGACGTCGACATGGCGAATGTCACGCAGTGCGAATACCTGCCCGGCGGCCGACAGGCCGTTGCGCGTGACCATGACGCCACGTTCGTTGAATGCGTTTTCCATCGTGTGTTGCGTGGACGAAAACGCGCAGCGTAGCAGGTTTCGTTGCCGCGTCAAACGAGACCGACTGCCGCACGATACGTGCGGCGCGGCCAAAAGACGGGAGGCGGGTGGAGCGCAAACGCGCTCAGAACTGCAGCCGGCCGTCGCCGTAAAGCCGGCCCGGCACGTGCGACGCGACGACCTCGGCGATCTCTTCGTCGGTCGATTCGGCCGGCACGATCTGGCGCCGCGCGGGTGCGTCGAGATGCATCGTCCACTCGACGAGGCGATACGGACGGCCCCAGGGGCGCTGCATTTCCACCGAGACCCGGCAACTCTGGACCGGCAGCGAGTGTTGGCACGTCAGAATCGCGTGCAGATGGCTGAAAACGGTATCTTCGATCATCGTGGCCTCCGATCCTGTCTTGTGGGCAGTTGATGGCGGTGCCGTAGGGGTGTCTCAAAAAAAAAGCCGCCGATGCTCAGGCGGCCAACAGGGGGGGTGAGAGCATCCTCTCAGCCCAGAATTAAGCGAAACTTAAAAGCCCATAAAAAAGCGCCCCGCGTGAAGCGGGGCGCTGCTTGCCGTCGTGATCCGCGCGTGGCGCGGACAGTTAAGCGGATGCTTTAGAACTTGTGACGGATACCGATACGTGCGGCGATCTGGTTCTTCGAACCCGTGCCCGACGTGTTGAAGTAGCTCGTGCTCGAGCCGATCTGCGCTTGCACGCCCTTGCCCGACGCTTGCTGGTACACGACCAGGCCGTACACGTCCGTACGCTTGCTGAGTGCGTAGTCGGCGATACCGTTGACCTGGTTCCAGTGCCACGAGTTGCCGTTCTGCGTGGCGTTCGTGTACGTGTAGCCGAGGCCGCCCGACAGTGCCGGCGTGAACGCGTACTTCGCGCCTGCTTCATATGCGTTGTAGAACGTGCCGCCCGCGCCCGACACGGTCGAGAACTGCGTACGCGTCCACAGCAGCCATGCCGTCGCCGGGCCCCAGACGTAGCGGCCACCCACGCCGTACGTGCGCAGGTCGCGGACGTTGCCGGTGCTCAGGTTCGCGATCGTCGTCGAGAAGGCCGGGGTCGACTGGCTCGGGAAGCGGATGTCCGTGTAGGCAGCGCCGAGCGAGAACGGGCCGTTCGCGTAGTTCAGGCCGAAGCTGTATGCGCGCGACGAGCCTGCCGTCGTCGTCGTGCCCGTCGTCGTCGCCGGTGCGCCTGCGAAGTCGGTCGAGTTCGAGAAGCCGTACAACGCGCCGAACGTGAAGCCCGAGTAGTTCGCGCTCTGGAACTTCACGGCGTTGTTGATGCGGCTCGACGTGAGTTGGTCGATGTCGTTCACGTGGTACGCGTAGTTACCCGCGACCGTGTTGCCGCCCGTCGAGTAGTTCGAGCCGAGGATGTCGGTCGAGAACGAGTACTGGCGGCCGAACGTGACCGTGCCGTATTGCGACTGGCTCAGGCCGACGTAAGCCTGGCGACCGAAGATCGCGCCACCTTGGCCGATCGTGCCGTTGCCGCTGTTGAAGCCGTTTTCGAGCACGAAGATCGCCTTCAGGCCGCCACCGAGGTCTTCGGTGCCGCGCAGGCCCCAACGGCTGCCCTGGGCCACGCCGTCGTCGTACTTGAACAGCTTGCCCGTGCCGCCGTTGGCGGTCTTGCTGTGGTTCACATAGCTGATACCGGCATCGATGACGCCGTACAGGGTCACGCTGCTTTGTGCGTGTGCCGTGCCGGCCGTTGCTGCCAGGGCGGCGAGGGTCAACAGTTTCTTGTTCAAAGGATTCTCCGAGCGAATGAATGGCGTGTCCAGTTGCGGTTCCGGCGCACTCTATGGGCGCTTTCACGGACCGGCGCAACTTTATCGGCGGGCCACGTAATGAATATGACAGCGACTGTCATATGAAGAATGTGTGGTGCCGATGCGACACTGGATTTTGCCCGGTTGTACAGCAGGGAGTTATACCGATTCCGCCTGAGATTCGATGAGGGCCAGGAATATGCACATGAAATAAGCTTGGTTGGTGCCGTTCCGGCCCCGTGCCACGATGCGCGCTTCAACAACGACACGGGACAAGAGGACACCATGCGACGTTCGATCCTGACCGGCCTCGGCGCACTCGCCGCCGCGCTGGCATTCGCCGCCCCCGGCGCGCACGCCGACCCGCAAACGCTGAAAGTCGGCACGATGAGCGGCCCCGACGCGCAGATCTGGACCGAAGTGACGAAGGTCGCCGCGCGCGAAGGTCTCGCGATCAAGGTCATCGAATTCAACGACTACGTGCAGCCGAACGCGGCGCTCGATGCCGGCGATCTCGATGCGAACGGCTTCCAGCACCAGCCGTTCCTCGACAGCCAGATCAAGCAGCGCGGCTACAAGATCGTCAACGTCGGGCTCACCTATACCGCGCCGATGGGCTTCTATTCGAAGAAGCTCAAGTCGCTGAAGGATTTGCCGGTCGGCGCGAAGGTCGGGATCCAGAACGATCCGTCGAACGGCAACCGCGCGCTCTTGCTGCTGCAGAAGTACGGGGTAATCAAGCTGAAGGCCGGCGTCGGCACGAACGGCGTGAACGCGACGCCGCTCGACGTCGCCGAGAACCCGAAGAAGATCAGGATCGTCGAGCTCGACGCCGCGCAACTGCCGCGCGCGCTGCCCGACGTCGATGCCGCGTCGATCAACACCGACTACGCGGTCAAGGCCGGGCTCACGCCGGTGAAGGATGCGATCGCGATCGAGGATCTGCGCGGGCCGTACGCGAACCTGATCGCGGTGCGCGCGCAGGACAAGGACAAGCCGTGGGTGAAGAAGCTCGTCGCGGCCTATGAATCGGACGACGTGCGCAAGTTCATCGACCGGAAGTTCGGCGGTGCGATCGTGCCGGCGTTCTGAACGGTCTTCGCGCGCGGGGAGGCGGCGGGCGATCGTCGGCCGCCGACGCGCGCTCCGGAAAGCCAATCGCCCGCGCTAGCGGGCGATTGCGTTGGTGCATGCGAGTGCATGCGCAGTGCGGGACGGCCCGGCGCGCGGGCCGCGCACCCAGGCTCAGGCGGACAGCAGCGAGCCGGTGCGGATCGCGGTGGCGCCGGCGATGCGCGCGACTTCCATGCCGGCCGTCGCGAAGCGCACGACCTGACGCGCGTACAGCACGCCCGACACGCTGCTCTTCAGCGTGACGACGCGATCGGTCAGCGGATCGACGATGTCGGCCACCGCCTGGCCTGCCTCGATCATCGCGCCGACCGGCGTGCGGAACACGATCACGCCCGACACGGGCGCGACGAGCGGATCGGTGCCCGCGAGCGGCGTGGCCGGGTGCGCGAGCGGCGGCAGCGGCGCCGGCGTGCCTTCGACGATGCCGCGCTCGGTCAGGTATTCGACGATCGCCTGCGCGTCCTTTTCCGCGAACTCGTACGACACGTCGCGTTCGCTGCGCAGTTCCACCGTGACGGAAATCGCGCCGTTCGGGATCGGGAAGCGGTCGCCGAAGCGGCTGCGCAGGTCGGACCAGCAGAAGCTGTGGATTTCGTCGAACGGGTTGCCGACCGAATTCAGCGCGAGCAGCGACGCCTTGGCATCGAGATAGCGCGCCAGCGGCTCGACGTCCGGCCACAGATCGGGATTCGTGTAGAGATGCATCACCGCATCGCTGTCGCAGTGCAGGTCGAGCACGATATCGGCGTCGAACGACAACTTCTGCAGCGCGAGGCGCTGCGAGTCGAGTTCGGTGCGCGGCTTCTGCTCGTCGAGCGCTTCGCGCATCGCGGTGCGCACGACGGCCAGATTGCGCTGCGCGTCGTTCGTGAGGCGGTCTTCGACACGCGGCAGCACGAGCGCCGCGAGATCGTAGAAATTGCGGTTGAAGTTCTGCATCGAGCCGAGCTCGAAGCGGCCGAGGTGATCGCCGAACACGTGTTGCGACAGGCCGATCGGATTGGGCACGGGCACGACGACGATTTCGCCGCGCAGCTTGCCGGCTGCTTCGAGCGCGGCGATCTTGCGGCGCAGCAGCGTGGCGACCAGCATGCCGGGCAGCTCGTCCGCGTGCAGCGACGACTGGATATAGACCTTCTTGCCGCCGCGCGGGCCGTAATGGAAGCTGGTGATCTGGCGTTCGGTACCGACGGCGGGGGAAATCAGCGGATGGGTCTGCGTTTGCATGATGAGGGGAGTGCGGCGCAGCCGCGAATGATCCATGTGCGTGGAAGATCGATTGTACGTTGCCTTTCTCGCCGCCATCAAACCGGCGCCAGAACGCGCGGTTTTCCGTTGCGAATCATCGGGTTGATGCGGAAAAAATAACGTCGCCGGCGCCGCGCGCAAAAAAAACGGGCTCCTCGCGGAGCCCGTTTCCATCGCGCCGATTCGCGCGTGCGTCGGCCGGATTACTTGCCGTAGACGTCGAAATCGAAGTACTTCTTCGCGATCTTGTCGTACGTGCCGTCCTTGCGCATGCCGGCGATCGCGCCGTCGATCTTCGCCTTCAGGTCGGTGTCTTCCTTGCGCAGGCCGATACCGGCGCCGTTGCCGAGCGTCTTCGGATCGTCGAGATCCTTGCCGGCGAAGTCGAAGTTCGCGCCGCGCGGCGTCTTCAGGAAGCCGATCTCGGCTTGCACCGCGTCCTGCAGCGCGCCGTCCAGACGGCCGGAGATCAGGTCGGCGTAGACCTGGTCCTGGTTCTGGTAAGGCACGACGTTCACGCCCTTCGACGCCCAGTACGTCTTCGCGTAGGTTTCCTGGATCGTGCCCTGCTCGACGCCGACCGACTTGCCCTTCAGCGATTCGGCCGTCGGCATCAGGCCGGCGCCCTTCTTCGTGACGAGGCGCGTCGGCGTGTTGAACAGCTTCGCCGAGAACGCGATCTGTTCCTGACGCGCCGGCGTCATCGACATCGACGACAGCACGCCGTCGAACTTGCGGGCCTTCAGCGCCGGGATCATCCCGTCGAAGTCGTTTTCGATCCACACGCACTTCGCGTTCAAGCGGCGGCAGATTTCGTTGCCCAGATCGACGTCGAAGCCGACCACCTTGCCGTCGGCGCCTTTCGATTCGAAAGGCGGGTAGCTTGCGTCGACGCCGAACCGCACGGTCGTCCAGTCTTTCGCGTACGCGCTGCCGGCCGATACGGCGAGCAGGGCCACGGTCACAGCCGCAAGAATCTTTTTCACTCGGTGACTCCTCGTTTTGTTCGATGGGTGCGCGGTTGTGCCGCGCCGTAAGCCTTCGGCCCGCCGCGGCTTCGCGTCGGACAGTCCGTTTCGCCCGCCCGATGGGGGCGCGCGACGTGCGCAAGATTATCAAGACAAAATACCGGCAGGGCGCCTAGGACAAGCCCCGATACCGGGCCCGGCGGCGGCGCGTCGGACGCGCCGCCGTTTCACACACAGGAACGATTCAGCCGAGCGTTTCGTTGACCGCGCGCTGCAGGCACGTGACGAAGTGCGAGACGGCCGGCGTGGGCAGCAGGTCGCGCCGCGCGATGATCGACAGGTCGAAGCGCGGCATGCTTTCGTCGAGTTCGGCCGTGCGGATGCCGAGCGGGGCGACCATCGCGGCGAGCGGGCGCGTGAAGCAGCCGATCACGTCCGAGCGCGCGACGAGCCCCAGCGTCACCGCGAACGACATCGGCGAGCGCAGCAAACGTTTCGGCAGCGGCAGCCCGTGCGCCTCGAACATCCCGACCATCACGCTGTGCGGAAACTGCTCGGCGCCGACGGTGACGATCCATTCGGCGTCGAGCAGTTCCTCTAACCGGCGCGCATGCGCGAGCGGATGACCGTCGCGCATCACGATCGTGAATTCGGTCGACAGCAGCGGCAATTGCGTGAAATCGCGGTCGAGCGCGGGCACATGGTGCATCGCAGCGATGTCGAGCGTGCCGTTGCGCAACTGCGCGAGCGCGTCGGGCACCGTCACTTCCTCCAGATGCAGGCTGACGTTCGGCATCGACCCGCGGAATGCCGTCACCGCGTGCGGCAACGCGGTCAGCGCGATCGACGGCATCGTGCCGACCGCGACGCGGCCCGACATCTCGCCTTTCACCTGCTCGACCGCCTCGACCGTGCGGCGGATGTCGCCGAGCAATTGCTCGGCGCGCGGCAGCAGCGCCTCGCCGCAGGCGGTCAGCTCGACGCCGCGCACGCTGCGGGCGAGCAGCTCCGCGTTGAGCGCGGTTTCGAGCTCGCGGATCGTGTGCGTGATCGCCGGCTGCGTGACGCCGAGCTCGCGGGCGGCGGCGCGCAGGCTCTTGTGGTGCGCGGCGGAGACGAACGCCTGGAGCTGCGCGATGTTCAAGGGGTTGCGGATGCGGGTCATGGATCGAGTCCGGTGGGCGCGAAAGGGGGCGGCGGATTCATGCTTCGGCGGGGCGATCCCGATGCGCGTCACGCATCGGCGCGCGCGCGGAACGCCTGCCGATAACGCTGCGGCGAGGTGCCGACGATGCGCGCGAAGCGTTCGCGAAACGCGGTGACCGAACCGAACCCGGCTTCCGTCGCCACATGTTCGATCGACAGCTCGGTCACCTCCAGCAACTGCTGCGCATGCCGCACGCGCGCGATCTGCAGCCATTGCCCCGGCGACGTGCCCGTCTGCTCCCGGAAGCGCCGCGTCAGCGTGCGCACGCTCGTCGACGCCTTGCGCGCGATCGCGTCGAGCGTCAGCGGCTTGCGCAGGTTGGCCTGCAGCCAGTCCATCAGGTCGTGCAGGCCGTCGCCGCCGGCCGGCCATTCGGGTGCGATGAACTGCGCCTGCCCGCCTTCGCGCACGCGCGGCGCCACCGCGCTGCGGGCGGCGTCGACGGCGACCGCCGCGCCATAGTCGGCCTGGATCATGTGCAGGCACAGATCGAGGCCGGCCGCTGCACCGGCCGACGTCAGGATCTGGCCGTTGTCGACGAACAGCACGTTCGGGTCGACGTCGACGGTCGGGTAGCGGCGCGCGAGTTCGGCGGCTGCGAGCCAGTGCGTCGTCGCGCGCAGGCCGTCGAGCAGCCCCGCTTCCGCGAGCACGAACGCGCCGCTGCAGATCGACGCGATCCGGCATCCGCGCGCGGCCGCCGCGCGCAGCGCGTCGAGCACGCGGCGCGACGTGGGCGCGAGCGGCGCCGACGTGCCGGGCACCATGATCGTATCGGCGTCGGCCAGCGCATCGAGACGAAACGGCGGACGCAGCTCGAACAGCTCGCCGCCGACGCGCGGCTGCTCGCTGCACACGCGCACGCGGTACGCGGGCGCGACGTCGGGCGCCCGCACGCGCGCGAACGTGTCGCAGGCGACGCCCAGATCGAACGGGACGACATCGGGCAACGCAAGAACGGCGACCGTGTGCATGGCGTGTGCGGCCGTGGCCGGAATCCGTTGAAAGATGTCATTCTAGCCAATGGCTCGAACCCGCACCACACGCGACAATCGCGGCGAACCACCTGGAGCCCGCCGATGAAACAAGACGATCGCAACGCGTTGCGGAACCTGCAATACCTGTCGCTGCTGGAGGCGACCACACTCGTCGTGCTGGTGTGCGTGGCCGTGCCGCTCAAGCATCTGGCCGGGTATCCGGTCGCGGTATCGATCATGGGCCCGGTTCACGGCATCGCGTTCGTCATGTATGGATGGGCGGTGGTCGGCACCGCGTCGAGCGGGCTGTGGAGCAAGGGCGAGGTCGCGCGGCTCGTGCTGTCGGCCGTCGTGCCGTTCGCGGGGCTGGCGAGCGCGGGCTGGATCGCGCGCAGGCGGCACGCACGATGATCTACCTGGTGCTGAAGGCCGTGCATCTGGTCGCCGTCGTCACGTTCGTCGGCGGGTTGCTGTTGTCGTCCGTCGGGGTCCGGATTGCGAACCTCGCCGTGCATCGCGCGGTGCGGCGCTGGGATCGCACGGTGACGGCGCCCGCGCTCGCGCTCGTCTGGATCGCCGGCATCGCGCTCGCGCTGAGCGGTCACTGGTTCGGCGCCGCGTGGCTGTCGGCGAAGCTTGCGCTCGTCGCCGCGCTGTCGGTGCTGCACGGGATCCTGGCCGGCACGCTGCGGCGCATGGAGCGCGACGATCTCGTCGTCATGCCGGCGCCGTGGCTCGGGCAAGCGGCGGGCGCGGCGATCGTCGCGATCGGGCTCGTCGTCGGGCTGGCCGTGATCAAGCCGTTCTGACGGCGCGACGCCGCGAACGTGACGCCGGGCGCGAACGGGTATCGCGCCGTTGTCGCGAAGCGCGTCACGCGGCGCCGTACGGGCAAAAAAGGCCTGGAAACTCGCGTTCCCAGGCCTGGAGACCATCGACGACGATGGTGGAGGAGACGATCTCGTCCCGATGCGCGTCACCCTTGTGCAGGCGACGTCGCGCAGGTGTCGCGCTCAGATTGCCCAGCCGCCGAGATAGAACGTGACGAGCACGGCCGCGATGAGCACGGTGCCGACGTTGAGCTTGCGGAATTCGCCGCTGGCGATGCGGCCGATCACGAGCGTCGAGAAGCCGAGCATGATGCCCGTCACGATGTTCGCGGTCAGCACGATGAACACCGCGCACACGAGGCCCGACATCGCGTCGACCATGTCGTCCATGTGCAGCTTGCTCACGCTGCCGAGCATCAACAGGCCGACGTACATCAGCGCCGGTGCGGTGGCGTACGACGGCACGAGTCCCGCGAGCGGCGAGAAGAACATCACGACGAGGAACAGCAGGCCGACCACGGCCGCCGCGAGCCCCGTCTTCGCGCCGGCGGCCACGCCGACGCTCGACTCGATGTAGGCCGCCGCCGGCGCGCCGCCGAGGAAGCCGGAGAAGATCGAGCTGATCGAATCGGCGGTCAGTGCGCGGCCGCCGTTGACGATGCGGCCGTTCTCGTCGAGCTGGCCGGCCTGCCCGGCGACCGCGCGGATGGTGCCGGTCGCGTCGAACACGGCGGTCATCACCAGCGCGAGCACGCTCGGCAGTACGGCCATCGACAGCGCGCCCTTGATGTCCATCGCGCCGATCAGCGATGCGTGGCCCGGCGCGCTGAGTGACGGCAGCGCGAAGATGCCGCGGTATTTCACGCCCGGATCGAAGATCAGGCCGAATACCGAGATCGCGATCACGACGAGCAGGATGCCGCCCGGCACGCGACGCTTTTCGAGGCCGAAGATCGCGGCGAGGCCGACGATCGACATGATGACCGGGAACGCGGTGATCTGGCCGAGCGAGACCGGCAGGCCGGCGCCCGGGTTCTTGATCACGAGGCCGACGTCGTTCGATGCGATCAGCAGCAGGAACAGGCCGATGCCGATCCCGGTGCCGTGCGCGACGCCCGCGGGCAGGTTGCGCAGGATCCACGAACGCACGCCGGTGACCGAGATGCCGGTAAACACGAGGCCCATCAGGAACACGGCGCCGAGCGCGACCGTCGGAGGCAGCCCCTTGCCGAGCACGAGGCCGAACGCGGTGAATGCGGTCAGCGAGATCGCGCAGCCGATCGCGATCGGCAGCTTCGCCCACAGGCCCATCAGCAGCGAGCCGAACGCGGTGGTGAGACAGACCGCGACGAACACGGCGCTCGTGTCGAAACCGGCCTTGCCGAACATGCCGGGCACGACGAACACGGAATAGACCATCGCGAGGAAGGTGGTCACGCCGGCAATGATCTCGCGACGCTGCGTGCTGCCGCGCGACGAAACGCCGAAGTACCGGTCGATGACTCCCTGGGCGCCAAAGTCAGTTTCTTCCGCGCCGACGCCGACCGTCGGCTGCACCGGGGTATCGCTCATGAGCTTGCTCCTTTATCAGCATGCTGAAACGGTCCGTAGCGAACCGTCGTCAGGGTGTCTCGTATCTGGTTGGGATTGTTCGGCAACGTCGTGGAGACGAATGACGCGCGATGCGCGTCGTGACGTGCGAATCGAAACGATCGCGAGGATGTCGCGTCGGACGACGCGTGGTGTGGTCGACCCCGTCACGTGTGCTTTGCCGTAGCGAAGGTTAGGCGAGCCGCCGATCACGTCCCATCGGGGGACGAGCATGCAGCGCATGTCGCAGCGCTTATATCGGCGTGCGATGGGGCTCCGTCGCGCCGACACGCGTGTATACGCCTAGTTCGAATCCGTTAAGGCGACTATTTGAATGCAGGGTCGGCGGGCGGGGTGGAAGCGGGCGACGCATTGAATATTACGAACGACTTTCAATGTGGCCGGGAGCGCCGGTGCGCACAAGGGCGGGCGGCGGAATTCGCGGCCGCGCAACCTGCATGCGGGCGATACGGCTGGCGCGCGTGCGCGGCCTCCGTGCCGGCGCGGGCTCAATCGTGCGCGAGATGTGCGAGATATGCGCAGAACATGTCGGCCATCGCGGCGGAATAGGCGTCGATTTCCGCCGGCGTGCGCGCCGTTTCGGAGAACGCCTTGCCGCCGGCCGTGAGCGTCGTCATGATCAGCTCGCACGCGAGCGCATGCGTGGCGTCGGATACGTCGGGCAGCGCTTCGCGCATGAACGCGTTGAACACCCGGTGGCTCTCCGCCTTCACTGCCTGCGCCTCGGGGGCGTCTCGATAGAGCGGCGCGGCATCGTCGAGGGCGACGCGCATCGGCGCCTCGTCGCATTCCGAACGGATGAACGCGTGGACGGCGGTGCGCAGCCGCTCGGGCGGCGTCTTCCGTGTCCTGCAGCATCCCGCACAGCATGTCGTGCGTCTGTCGCCACTCGTCGTGCTGGAGCCGGAACAGCACGGACGCCTTGTTCGGGAAGTACTGGTACAGCGAGCCCACGCTCACGCCGGCCCGCTCGGCGACGCGCGCCATCGTGAAGCGCTGCGCGCCTTCGCTCGCCAAAACCTGAATAGCCGCCTCGAGGACGTCCTCGACGAGACGGGTCGAACGCGCCTGCCGAGGCTGCTTGCGCGTGGCAATCGGGGTGTTTCGGCGGTCGGCCATGAGCGGTCTGCCAATGCGAATAGTAAAACCTGAATAGTTCGTCATATTCTAGTCGCACTCAACCCGATACAGGAGATTCGCATGACCACCCTGATGCTCGACCCGCTGGCTTCGCTGCTGGCGCGCCTGTTCGACGAAGCCGACGCGTCGTCGCCCGCGACGAGCCCGGACTTCGCCAACGTGTCGCGCGACGAGCAAGCGCGGCTGATGCGCAGCAAGACGGACTACGCCGATCTGTATGCGCGCCTGAAGGACTATCCGCTCGCCGTGTCGCGCGAGACGGGCACGCTGCTGTACATGCTCGCGCGCGGCGTCGGTGCGAAGGTAATTGTCGAATTCGGCACGTCGTTCGGCATTTCGACGCTGCATCTCGCGGCCGCGCTGCGCGACAACGGCGGCGGGCGGCTGATCACGAGCGAGTTCGAGCCGTCGAAGGTCGTGCGTGCGCACGCGAACCTGGCGGCGGGCGGATTGGCCGATCTCGTGGAGATTCGCGAAGGCGATGCGCTGCGCACGCTGGCCGCCGGTCTTCCGGATTCGGTCGACCTGCTGCTGCTCGACGGGGCGAAGGCGCTGTACCCGGAGATTCTCGCGCTGGTCGAGCCGCGGCTCAGGGCGGGGGCGTTCGTCGTGGCCGACAACGCGGAATACAGCCCCGACTATCTTGCTTACGTGCGTGCGGCGGAAAACGGCTATCTGTCGGTGCCGTTCGGTGGCGACGTCGAAGTGTCGATGCGGCTACGCTGACCAGAGGGAACGAGGGGGCTGGCGATTTCACGGTTCCCCGCATCAAATATAGGAAAACTGATTAAATGGAAGCGTGGCGGAAGGCGACGGGATGACACCCGTCGCTTGCGACGCCGTGCGCGTCACTTCAGGAACACGTATCGCGCGAAGTACGGGAAGCGGCCGACCGCATGCTCGGTCGTGCACGTCGCGGCCGGCGGCGTGCCGCCCGCCGTGTCGAGCCGCTGCACGAAGCGCACGCCGGCGAGCGTGCCGGTTGCGGCCGGCGTCGCCGCGAGCAGCAGTTGAGGAATACTGGCCGGGCTTGCGCTCGGCGCTTCCGCGAGCTTCTTGCCGGTAATGCGGCTACCGTCGAGTGCTTCCCACGACGGCCCCGCACCGTGCCGGACGACGAGCGTGCCGCCGCCGTCGAACAGCATCGCCTCCGGGCGCTTGAAGGTCCACGCGAGCCGGTGGTCGGCATCGTATTCGCACGAATAGATCTGCACGCCGGTCGCGGTGGTCGTCAGCACCGGCGTGGCCGGCGCTGGCGCCGTGAGGCCGGCGGCCTCGTCGGCTTGCGCGGGCGAGGTAAAGGCCGCCAGGGAAAAACCGGCTGCAAGGGCCAGCAGCATGTCGCGTGTCGGGGAGAGGCTTGGCATGACGGAGCGTCCTTTCAGGTCGGGTGACGGTCGTACGGCGTCGATCCCGTCAACGTTAGACGTCGATCGCACAGGCTGCAATGCGGAAATGGCAATCGCGGCGATAGTCGCCGCGATTGCCGAAGGACGGATGTGCGATCAGCGGATCGCGACCGGGTTGATGTTGACCTGCGTGGAGCCGACGGACAGCGGCTGACCGGGCACGAACGGGAGAATCGTTCAGGCCGCGGCTTGCGCGAGCGTCGGGTAGTCGGTCAGGCCGTGGGCGCCGCCGCCAAACAGCGTGTTGCGGTCGTGCGGCGCGAGCGCGGCACCGGTGCGCAGCCGCTCGGGCAGGTCGGGGTTCGCGACGAACGGGCGGCCGAATGCGACGAGGTCGGCCCAGCCGGCGGCGATCGCTTCGCGTGCGCGCTCGGCGGTGTACGCGCCGGCATAGATCAGCACGCCCGGGAACGCGGCGCGCAATTGCTGCTTGAAGGCGACCGGCATCAGCGGTGCGTCGTCCCAGTCGGCTTCCGCGATGTGCAGGTAGCCGACGCCGAGTTCGCCGAGCAGCTTCGCGGCGGCGACGTAGGTCGTTTCCGGATCGTCGTCGACGCAGCCGTTCAGCGTGGTCAGCGGCGCCAGGCGGATACCGACGCGCGATGCGTCGCCGGCCCCTTCGATCAGCGCCTGCGCGACTTCGCGCAAGAAGCGCAGCCGGTTTTCCAGCGAGCCGCCGTACGCGTCGGTGCGCGTGTTCGCGTTCGAGTCGATGAACTGGTTCACGAGGTAGCCGTTCGCGCCGTGCAGCTCGACGCCGTCGAAGCCGGCTTCGATCGCGTGGCGGGCGGCGGCGCGGTATTGATCGACGATCTCGCGGATCTCGTCGATCGACAGCGCGCGCGGCTCGGACGCCTGCACGAAACCCGGCGTGCTGCCGTCTTCGCCGGCGATGAACACGTTCACGCCCTTCGCCTGGAGCGGCGACGACGACACGGGCTGCGCGCCGCCGAGCAGGCTCGTGTGGCTCAGCCGGCCGACGTGCCACAGCTGCGCGAAGATGCGGCCGTGCGCGGCATGCACGGCGTCCGTCACCTTGCGCCAGCCGGCGACTTGCGATGGCGTGTGGATGCCCGGCGTCCATGCGTAACCTTTGCCGAGCGGCGCGATGTAGGTGCCTTCGCTGACGATCAGCCCCGCACTCGCGCGCTGCGCGTAATACGCGGCCATCAGTTCGTTGGCTTCGTCGCCGGGCTGGCTCGCGCGCGAGCGCGTCATCGGCGGCATCACGATGCGGTTCGGCAGCGTCAGCGCGCCGAGTCGCAGCGGTTGGAAAAGCGGGTCCTGGGTCATGGTGGTGTCCTGTCGGTGCCGCGGCCGGCGGGCCGCGACGGGTCATGTCGGATGAGGGCGCGGCGCGCTCAGTCCCACTTCGGCGCGAGGCCGGCCGGGTCGACTTCGCGACCGTTGCGTTCGAGCGCGGCGATCTGCGCCATGTCTTCGTCGGTCAGGCGCAGCGTCTGCGCGAGCAGGTTGCTCGCGAGGTTCTCGCGCCTGGTCGACGAAGGAATCACCGAGTAGCCGAGCTGCAGCGCCCATGCGAGTGCGACTTGCGCCGGCGTCGCGTCGTGGCGCTGCGCGATTGCGCCGAGCACCGGATCGCCGAGCACCTTGCCGTACGCGAGCGTCATGTACGACGTCACGTGGATGCCTTCGGCGTTCAGGAACTCGACCAGCTTGCGGTTCTGCAGGTACGGGCTCAGCTCGATCTGGTTCGTCGCGATCGCGTCCTTGCCGACGGCCGCGATCGCTTCCTTCGTCAGTTCGATGTTGAAGTTCGAGATGCCGATCCGGCGCGTGAGGCCCTTCGCCTGCGCGTCCGCCAGCGCGGTCATGAACGCGTCGATCGATACGCCGTTGCCCGGGGCCGGCCAGTGGATCAGCGTCAGGTCGACGTAGTCGGTGCGCAGCTTGCGCAGGCTTTCCTCGAGGCTGGCCGCCAGCTTGTCCGGCGCGTAGTTGTCGACCCAGATCTTCGTCGTGAGAAACAGGTCTTCGCGGCGCACGCCCGACGCGGCGATCGCTTCGCCGACTTCGGCTTCGTTGCCGTAGATCTGCGCGGTGTCGATCGCGCGGTAGCCGACTTCGAGGCCGTTGCGCACCGAGTCGATGACCACGTGGCCTTGCAGGCGGAACGTACCGAGGCCGAAGGCGGGAATCTTGCTCATCTGTGCTCCTGAAAGAGGGGGAACGATTGCGGTATCGGAATCATTCTGGCGCTTGAAACTGATGAAATAAACGCCTTTAGATATCAAAAATATTTGATTTGAAATCAAATATTGGTCGGCGCTTCGCCTATGGGAAGATGCTCGTCGGCCTTATGCGGCACGCGTCTGCGGATTCGTTTGCGGATGGAATGCGGGCAGCACGTCCGCCGCGATCTCGGCCATCGTTTCGTCGAGCGGCCGCCGGTTGCGGCGGAAATGCAGGCCGATGTGCTGCACGCCCGCGTCGCGCATCGCCGCGAGTTCCTCCGTCAGCGCGACGCGTCCCGCGCGGGCGCCGAAGCGATGCCGCTGCAGCGGCGCGTGCGGATCTTCCGCGAGGTCGAGATGGATGAAGCTCACGTACGGCTTGTCGCCGGCCACCGCACGCCAGCTCGCGGCGCGCTGCAGATGATCGGCGGGCGTGCCCGGATACGCGAGGCAGCCGTCCATGTGCTCGCCGATCCACGCGGGCGTCTGCTGCGCGAGGCCCGCGACGAGCAGCGGCACCGGCGAACGGGCCGCGGGAAGCACGTCCAGGCCGGGCGGCAGATGCCCGCGCGCGCCGTCGCGCAGCAGCGCGACCTGGTCGCGGAAGGTCGCGCCGCGCGTGGAGAAGTCGCGGCCGAACAGCGGATATTCGACCGGCCGGTCGCCGCTCGCGACGCCGAGCAGCAGGCGCCCGCCGCTCAATTCCTGGATCGTCGCCGCCGATTTCAGCGTCAGCAGCGGTTCGCGCAGCGGCAGCACGACGGCCGCGGTGCCGAGCAGGATGTCGCGCGTGATCCCGGCGAGGTAGCCGAGATACGAGAACGTCTCGAACACCTGCGCGGCGTCGCCGAACGACGGGTCGTACACCGGCACGTCGCGCACCCAGAGCGCGCGGAAGCCGAGCGTGTCGGCCAGTTGCGCGAGCTCCGCGTGGATCTCCATATCGGGCACGCCGGGGCGGCGGCCGTCATGCTGGCGCTTCGCGTCGCCGGCCGGCGACCAGTCGTTGTCGATCGGCAGTTCGATGCCGATGCTGAAGCCGCCGTCTGCGAGCTTGTCGAGCGACGTGGACATGATGGCGCCTCCGTTCAGACCGCGCGCAGGCTGCCGTCGAGCCGGTAGAAATCGAGCGACGACGCGGTGAAGAACGAGCGCGACGTGCCGGCGGCGAAATCGTCGATATGCACGACGGTGGCGCGATCGGCTTCCTGCCACGAGATCGCGTAGGTCTCGCCGGCGACGCGCTGCCACGTGTATTCGACTTCGCCCTTCGCGCCCGCGTACGGGCCTTCGGTGATCTCGTAGCGCATGTGACGGCCGTCTTCGTCGTATGCGTTGAGCGCGGTGAGGCCGTCGTAACGGACTTCGAAAGTCTTGCCGGCGAACGGCGGGCGTGAGGTCGATGCGTTCATGCTGGTGGCTCCTGTAAAAAAGTGGCGTTCAATGGGCGAGTTCGATGGGGCCGGCCGTGCGCTCGGGCAGCCCGTGGCGGCGGTCGAGACGGCCGCTCAGCGCGGTGAGTGCGAATGCGCCGAGCGTGACGACGGCGGCGATCCACGGCGTGTGGCCGAGGCCGACGTTCGCGACGATCAGGCCGCCGAGCGACGAGCCGCCGGCCACGCCGAGGTTGAAGGCGGCGATGTTGAAGCCTGATGCGACGTCGGTGGCGTCCGGCGCGAAGTGGCGTGCCTGCTTGACGACGTACACCTGCAGCCCCGGCACGTTGCCGAATGCCACGGCGCCCCACGCGAGCATCGTCAGGACTGCGAGCCATTTCGCGTGGATCGTGAAGGTCAACGCGAGCAGCACGATCGCGAGCAGCAGGAAGATCCGCTTGAGCGCCTTCACGGGGCCGACGGCGTCCGCGAGCTTGCCGCCCCACACGTTGCCGACCGCGACCGATACGCCGTAGCCGACGAGCACGAGGCTGACCTGCGACGGCGTGAAGCCGGCGATCCGTTCGAGCAGCGGCGCCATATAGGTGAACGCGATCAGCGAGCCGCCATAACCGACGGCCGTCATCGCATAGACGAGCAGCAGGCGTGGCTGGGCCAGCACGCGCAACTGGCGGGCGAGGGGCGCCGGCGGCGTCTGCGGCAGCCCGCGCGGCACGAATGCGACCGCGCCGACGAACGCGACGAGGCCGAACAGCGCGACGATCAGGAACGTCGCACGCCAGCCGAAGTGCTGGCCGATGAAGGTGCCGAGCGGAATGCCGGCGACGAACGCGACGGTCATGCCGCTGAACATCGTCGCGATCGCGCTGGCGGCCTTGTCCTTCGGCACGAGCGTGGTCGCGATGATCGAGCCGACCGAGAAGAACACGCCGTGCGCGAGGCCGGTGAGGACGCGCGCGACGATCAGCGATTCGTAGCCGGGCGCCTGCCACGCGACGAGGTTGCCGACGGTGAAGAGCGCCATCAGCCCGGCGAGCAGCGCCTTGCGCGGCACGCGGCCGGTGAGCGCAGTGAGCAGCGGCGCGCCGATCGCGACGCTCAGCGCATACAGGCTGACGAGCAGGCCGGCGGACGGCAGGCTGACGCCGAGGTCCGCACCGATCGTCGGGATCAGCCCGACGATCACGAATTCGGTGGTGCCGATGGCAAAGGCGCTGATGGTCAACGCAAGCAACGCGAGTGGCATGACAGGATCCGGGTTTCAGTAGGAATGGATCGCAGTGTGCCGGCTTTACTTTTGCTGAAAAACTGGTCTATAAACCAAATTGTTTTGATTTCAAATCAACAATGAAGACCACCCTCGACGAACTCCAGGCCTTTATCGCCGTGGTCGACACCGGTTCGATCACGGCCGCCGCCCAGCACCTCGACCTCACCGTGTCGGCGACGAGCCGCACGCTCGCGCGGCTCGAGGAGAAGCTGAAGACCACGCTGCTGCGCCGGACCACGCGGCGGCTCGAACTGACCGAGGAAGGGCGCGCATTCCTGCAGGACGCGCGCGCGATCATCGAATCGGTCGAGAGTGCGGAAGAGCAGATGCTCGCGCGGCGCGAGATGCCGTCCGGACGCCTGCGCGTCGACGCCGCGACGCCGTTCATGCTGCACGTGATCGTGCCGCTCGTGCGCGGCTACCGCGAACGCTTTCCGAAGGTCGAGCTGGAATTGAACAGCAACGAGGGCATCACCGACCTGCTGGAGCGGCGCACCGACGTCGCGATCCGGATCGGCCGGCTGAAGGATTCGACGCTGCACAGCCGGCGCATCGGCAACAGCCGGGTGCGCATGCTCGCGAGCCCCGCCTACATCGAAGCGCACGGCCAGCCGCGCAAGGTCGAGGATCTCGCGAAGCACACGCTGCTCGGCTTCACGCAGCCCGAATCGCTGAACGTATGGCCGATTCTCGGCACGGACGGCGAGCCTTACCGCATCGAGCCCGACGTCTGGTCGTCGAGCGGCGAGACGCTGCGGCAGCTCGCGCTGGAGGGCACGGGCGTCGTGTGCCTGTCGGATTTCGTGACCGCGCAGGATCGCGAGGCCGGGCGGCTCGTGCAGGTGCTCGCGCGGCAGACGCTCGAGGTCGAGCAGCCGATCAACGCGGTGTATTACCGGAACACCGCGATCTCGTCGCGGATCGCGTCGTTCGTCGATTACATGATCGAGATGCTCGGCGCCGGCAGCGGGCGCGATGCGCCGGCGCGGCGCAAGGCCACGTGGCTGCTGTCGCCGTAGCGACGCGGCGCAGGCGGCGCGGTCCCGGCCGGCAACGGGCGTGCCGCGCGGCGGCACGCCGTCGGGCTGCGCTTACGCTTCTTCGGCCCACGACATCCCGTCGCGCGCGAGCAGCGCCGACGAGGCCGCGGGCCCGAACGTGCCGGCCGTGTACAGGCGCGGCCGGTCGCCGAGCTGCTTCCAGCCGTCGAGGATCGGCTCGACCCACGACCACGCCGCTTCGAGCTCGTCGCGGCGCATGAAGTGCGTGAGGCGGCCGCGGATCACGTCGATCAGCAGCCGTTCGTACGCTTCCGCGCGCCGCTCCGGGATCGCCTGCTGCAAGTCGAGGTTCAGGCTCACCGGCACCATGTTCATCCCGCTACCCGGCTCCTTCGCGAGCATCTGCAACTGGATCGACTCTTCCGGCTGAAGCTGGATCACGAGGCGGTTGCTGTAGTGCCGCGGGCCGGTCGGGATGATCGAGAACGGCATGTCCGCGAACTCGATCACGATTTCCGACTGGCGGCGCTGCAGCCGCTTGCCGGTGCGCAGGAAGAACGGCACGTTCGCCCAGCGCCAGTTGTTGATGTACGCGCGCAGCGCGACGAAGGTTTCCGCGCGGCTGTCCGCCGGCACGTTGTCTTCCTCGAGATAGCCCTTGACCGGCTGGCCGTCGACCGCGCCGGCCGTGTACTGGCCGCGCACCGTGTCGCGCGCGACGTCCGACAGCGACATCGGCCGCAGCGAGCGCAGCACCTTCAGCTTCTCGTCGCGCACCGCGTCCGGGTCGAGCGACACGGGCGGCTCCATCGCGACGATGCACAGCAGTTGCAGCAGGTGGTTCTGCACCATGTCGCGCAGCGCGCCGGTGTGGTCGTAGAAGCCCGCGCGACTGCCGACGCCGACCGTTTCCGCGACCGTGATCTGCACGCTGCGGATGCTCGGCGCCTGCCAAAGCGGCCCGAAGATCGGGTTGCCGAAGCGCAGCACCATCAGGTTCTGCACGGTTTCCTTGCCGAGGTAATGGTCGATCCGGTAGATCTGCGATTCCTCGAAGTGCTTGCCGACCGCGTCGTTGATCGCCTTCGCGGACGCGAGATCGTGGCCCAGCGGCTTTTCGAGGACGACGCGCGAATGCGCGTCGACGAGGTGCGCGGCCGACAGGTTGTCGCAGATCGTCGTGAACAGCTCCGGCGACGTCGACAGGTAGAACACGCGGATCGCGTCGCTACGTGCCGCTTCGGCGAGCCGCCGGTAGTCGTCCGGCGCGTTCACGTCGATCAGCACGTACTTGAACAGGTCGAGGAAGCGGCTCCACGCGTCGGCGTCGAACGCCTTCTCGTCGATGAACGGGCGCGACTGCTCGTCCATGAACTTGCGGTAGCCGTCGATGCCCCAGTCGCGGCGGCCGACGGCGATGATGCGCGTCTCGGGCGGAAGATTGCAGTGCAGGTGCGCCATGTACAGCGCGGGCAACAGCTTGCGGGCGGCGAGGTCGCCGCCGCCGCCGAAGATGATCATGTCGACGGGCCGGTCGGCCGCGGTCTGGGAAGGCTGATTCGTCATGGGAGGTTCGCGGTTTGAAACGGTGAACGTGAAACGAACGTCGAGGGCATCGGGCGCCGGATGGCCGGCGCCGGTACGGCAAAACGCTAATAGTGCACCGTTTTAATGGATTGCGTATGCGTTCCCCCGGATGTAACAGGGCTTGCATTCTCGACGTCGGGTTGATTATGATTGAGCGCTCACTCATTAAAGGAATCGAACGTGGCTCGACCGCGCAGTCCCGACAAGCACGAAGCCATCCTCGCCGCGGCCGCGCGCGCGCTCGCCGAGGACGGCGCAACCGCCACGACCGCACGCATCGCGCGGCTCGCCGGCGTGGCGGAAGGCACGGTGTTCACGTACTTCGAGACCAAGGATGCGTTGCTGAACGCACTGTATCTGAGCCTGAAGGCCGACTTGCGCGAAGCGATGATGGCCGGGTTTCCGGAGCGCGCGCCGGCCGAGCAGGCCGTGCGGCATGCGTGGAACGGCTATGTGTCGTGGGGCATCGCGAATCCGGACGGCCGGCGCGCGCTGCAGCAACTGGGCGTGAGCGGGCGCATCGACCACGCGCATCGCGCGGCCGGCGCGGAAGGCTTCGGCGCGATCGGCACGCTGCTGCGCGAGCAGGTCGCCGCGTCGGGCGCGCTGAACCGGGACGAAGCGCATGCGTTCTGCTCGGCGTTGTTTACGTCGATCGCGGAAACCGCGATGGAGTGTATTGCACGCGATCCGGCGCGGGCCGATGCCTACCGGGAAGCGGGGTTTCGCGCGTTGTGGGCCGTGTTGCGCGCGGTGTGAGTCGAGGATCGCCGTCGTGGCGTCGCGTGCTGCGACGACCGGCAGAGCGTTTCAGGGAGGGCGATGCAGTCCGCAAGGGCTGCTACGTCGCCCATATTAATGAGTGAGTAGTCATTCATTTTCGTCGTTTCATCACGATCAAGGAGCGGAAAAATGTCGAAAGTCTGGTTGGTAACGGGGGCCGCACGCGGCCTGGGGCGAGCGATTGCGGAAGCGGTGCTGGCAGCCGGCGACCGGCTGGTGGCCGGCGCGCGCGATCCGGCGCGACTGGCCGATCTGGCCGAGCGTCATGGCGACCGGCTGCTGCCGGTCGAACTCGACGTCACCGACGAAGCGGCAGCCGCGCAAGCCGTCGCCGCGGCACGCGCCGCGTTCGGGCGCATCGACGTGCTGGTGAACAACGCGGGCTACGGCCACACGGCGCCGTTCGAGCAGACGGGCGCCGACGTCTTTCGCGACCAGATCGAAACGAACCTGTTCGGCGTGATCAATCTGACGCGCGCGGTGTTGCCGACGATGCGTGCGCAGCGCGCGGGGCACATCTTCCAGGTGTCGTCGGTCGGCGGGCGGACGTCGACGCCGGGATTGTCCGCGTACCAGGCCGCGAAGTGGGCGGTCGGCGGGTTCAGCGACGTGCTCGCGAAGGAAGTCGCGCCGTTCGGCGTGCGCGTGTGCACGCTCGAACCGGGCGGGATGCGTACCGAATGGGCCGCGCGGGCGAAGCGCGGGATCGACGATCTGCTGCCGGACTATCGGCCGTCGGTCGGAAAGATTCTCGACCTGCTCGGCGCGTATGGCGGCCACGAGGTCGGCGATCCCGCCCGGATCGCGGCGCTGATCGTCGAGCTGTCCCGTCGCGACGACGTGCCGATGCGCCTGCTCCTCGGCGGCGATGCGCTGTTCGTCTGCGAGCAGGCGGAGCGGCAGCGCGCGGAAGAGGCGGCGCGGTGGCGCGATGCGACGCTGTCCACGCAGTTTCCGGATGCGATGCTGCCGGACGGGCTCGATGCTTTGAAGGCGATCGAGTAACGGCGGCCGTAGTCGCGGGCAGCGCCTCGACCGCGTCGCTCGCGCAAGCCGTGCCGCTTGCCGCTGCCGATTTGCTCGGCGGCCCAGCGCGTAAAACTCGGCGGTGGGCCGCATGTTCGTCACGTTCGCGATGGGGCGATCAACTGCCGTAGATGTTCTCGCAGAGCGCGACACTGGCGCCCAGCTTCCGCGATAGATCGGCGGCCGCATCCAGTTGGGGTCGATCCAGTTCGCCCGATTCGTGCGCGACGCTGAGGCGGGACGCAGGACCGGACAGCGTCAGCGCCGCCATGAACTTGTCGCCGGCGCCGAAGATCGGCACCGCGAACGCCGCCGTGTGCACATCGCGCGCACCGGCGGTGAAGAGGGGCAGTGCAGGCGGCTTGTCATAGATCGGTTCGCCGAGCCCCCAGAAGCGGATCACGTGGCTGATGGCCGTGTCGTCGAGCGGCAGCATCGTCCCGGCGAGCCGCGTTTCACGCAGACCTTCGGACGGCTCGACCCGAAACAGGCAAAGCCGCTGCCCGCTGTCGTGCACATAGTACGATGCGCTTTCCTTCGTCAGCGCGGCCAGCGCATGCAGCGCCGGTTCCACCACCGTGGACAGATGGAAGGACTGCTCGTACAGCTTGCCGAGGTACAGCACGCGATGTCCGAGCGAATAGTTGCCGGATTGCGCGCGCACGACATAGCCCATTCGCTCCAGCGAGTTCATCAGCCGGTAGACCGTCGTCTTGTGCATGCCGGATGCCTGCGACAGCGTCGCGAGCGACTGCGATTCGGCGCCCGGCTTGAAGCAGTCCAACAGCGAAAGCGCCTTTTCCACGGCAACGACCCCGTCATTTCCCATTTCTTCTCTCCCATCGATACATGACAGAAATTGTACTAGGTAAAACGCTGGTTTACCACGTAAAAGGGTAAACGCCAGTGCCATGCCGTACGTCCTCTGGTTATAGTGATTTCACTATGTACACCACAGTTGTACAGAGTACAACACACAACCCGAGGTCGAATCATGAGCAACCCATTCGTCAGCACATCGCTGATCAATCGCGACATCGAACGCATCTCGCCGGAACTCGTTCAGGCGGCCGCGCGTTACCAGGCCGCGATCCTCGCCGACGTCGCGGGCCGCCGCGGTACGGTGCATGGCCGCGTGCGGCCGCTGTCGCCGAAGATGAAGGTCGCCGGTCCGGCGATCACGGTCGAAGTTCGTCCGGGCGACAACCTGGCGATCCATGCGGCGCTCGCCGTCGCGAAGCCGGGCGATGTCGTCGTGGTCGACGGCAAGGGCGACATCTCGTGCGCACTGCTCGGCGAAATCATGGCGGCGCAGGCGAAGGCGAGCGGCATCGCCGGCATCGTCATCGACGGCGCGGTGCGCGATGCGCACGAACTGGCCAACGGCGACTATCCGATCTTCTCGGCCGGCCTCAATCCGTGCGGCCCGACCAAAAGCATCGCGGGGCGCGTGAATGCGCCGATCTCGCTGGGCGGCACGACGGTCAATCCGGGCGATCTGGTGGTCGGCGATGCCGACGGCGTCGTCGTCATTCCGCGCGCCGACGTCGCGCGCATCGTCGATCTCGCGCAGAAAAAGCTCGACGTCGAAACCGCGCGTATCGAGGCGATCCACAAGGGCGACCTTCGTCCGGGCTGGATCGAGAAGGAACTGCGCGCGGCCGGCATGCTGGCCGAAGGCGAGGCACTGTGATGCAGCTCGCTTCGCATAAGCCCGTGGTCCTCGTGACCGCCGCCGACCTTGCGCCGCAAGCGCTCGAGATGCTTGCTCAGTTCGATGTCGTGTTCGCCGGCAAGCAACCGACCGAAGACGAGATCGTGGCGCTCTGCACGCGGCACAAGCCGGTCGCGATCATCGTCCGGTACGGCAAGGTCAACGCCCGCATCATGGATGCGGCCGACAACCTGCAGGTGATTTCGAAGCACGGCAGCGGCATCGACGTGATCGATCAGGACGCTGCCGCCGCTCGCGGCATCGCGGTGCGCGCCGCGGTCGGCGCGAATGCGGCCGCCGTCGCCGAGCACGCATGGGCGCTGCTGCTCGCCTGTGCGAAGTCGGTTCCGCAGCTCGATGTCCGCATGCGCGAAGGCCATTGGGACAAGTCGACGCACAAATCCGTCGAACTCGACGGGCGCACGCTCGGCCTCGTCGGACTCGGCGCGATCGGCCGGCGCGTGGCCACGATCGGCGCCGCGTTCGGCATGAAGGTGCTCGCGTTCGATCCGTTCGCGAAGGAAGCGCCGGCCGGTGTGAAGCGGGTGCCGCTCGACACGCTGTATGCGGAGTCGGACGTCGTGTCGCTGCATTGTCCGTTGACGGCCGACAACCGCCGGATGCTCAACCGCGACACGCTCGCGCGTTTCAAGCGCGGGGCGATTCTCGTCAATACCGCACGCGGCGGTTTGATCGACGAAGCCGCGCTTGCCGACGCGCTGGCGAGCGGCCACTTGCGCGCGGCCGGGCTCGACAGCTTCGACGTGGAACCGATGACGGCGCCGCACCCGTTCCAGCAGATCCCGAACGTGATTCTGTCTCCGCATATCGGCGGCGTGAGCGATGCCGCGTACGTGAACATGGGGAAGGGCGCGGCCGCCAACGTTCTCGCGGTGCTCGACGAACGCGCGCACAGCGCGGCTTGAACCCTGAACATCGAGGTACGCATGTTTTATCTGACGAGTCCCGAAGTGCGCGAAGCCGACGTGTTCACGCGCATGCCGGAGAAGTTCCGGAAGCCGGACGTCCGCACCGAATGGGCGCGCGCGAACCGCGGCGGCATGGTCACGGACTCCTTTCTCGAAGGGCCGGTGTGGGATCCGGACGGCTATTTGTTCGTCACCGACATTCCGCACGGACGCATCTTCCGTATTTCGCCGTCCGGCGACTGGGATCTCGTCGCCGAATACGACGGCGAGCCCAACGGGATGAAGCGCTTCGACGCATCGCACCTGATCATCACCGACTACCGGAACGGCCTGATGCTGCTCGATATCGAGCGCGGTGAAGTGCGTTCTTATCTCGAGCGCCGCAACACCGAGCGCTTCAAGGGCGTGAACGACCTGACGTTCGATTCGGCCGGCAACCTCTATTTCACCGACCAGGGGCAGACCGGGCTACACGATCCGACGGGCCGCGTGTATCGGCTGTCGCCCGACGGCAAGCTCGACATGCTGCTCGGCACCTGCCCGAGCCCGAACGGGCTCGTCCTGTCGCGCGACGAGAAGGTGCTGTTCGTCGCGATGACGCGCGGCAATGCCGTCTGGCGCATGCCGCTGCAGGCCGACGGGGCGGTCACCAAGGTCAGCCAGTTCTTCACGTCGTACGGACCGAGCGGCCCCGACGGCCTTACCGTCGATCTCGAAGGCCGCCTGTTCGTCGCGAATCCGGGGCTCGGCCGCGTGTGGGTACTCAACCACTGCGCGGAGCCGGTCGAGATCCTGACCGGTCCGAAAGGGGCGTCGCTCACGAGCGTGTGCTTCGGCGGGCCGGACATGAAGACGCTTTTCATCACCGAATCGACGTCCGGTTCCGTCCTGAAAGCGGACATGAGCATTGCCGGCCCGCTGCCGAAACAGGCCGCGAAGAAGGACTGAGACCCACGAGCCGGGAAGCCGCTCGCCGGCTTCCTGTCCGCATGCCGAAAGATCGCGCCGCCAGCCGCGCGACGAAGGAGACAAGCATGACCATTTCGCACGTGCTGCGTGCCGGCGATGACGCGCCGCGCGCCGACGCGCCAGCCACGGGGCGCCTTGCCGCCGAAGATTTCGCGGCCAGCGAGCGCACGCTCGCCAAGGCGTTCCGGCGCATTCTGCCGTTCATCTTCGTCTGCTACGTGATCAGCTATCTCGACAGGACCAACGTCGGTTTTGCCGCACTCACGATGAACAAGGATCTCGGGCTGACGGCCGAGCAGTTCGGCTTCGGTGCCGGCCTGTTCTTCATCGGCTATTTCCTGTTCGAGATTCCGAGCAACCTGATCATGCAGAAGGTCGGCGCGCGTGTGTGGATCGCAAGAATCATGATCACGTGGGGCCTGTTCTCGATGGCGACGGCGTTCGTCGTCGGACCGAAGAGCTTTGCGGCGGCGCGCTTCCTGCTCGGGCTCGCCGAGGCGGGGTTCACGCCCGGCATCTACCTGTACTTCACGCACTGGTTTCCCGGCAAGTGGCGCGCGAAGGTGACGGCGGCATTCCTCGTCGGCATTCCCGTCGCGAACATGGTCGGTTCGCCGATTTCCGGGGCGCTGCTCGAACTCGGCGGCCTGCATGGGCTGCGCAGCTGGCAGTGGCTGCTGCTGATCGAAGGCATCCCTGCGGTGCTGCTCGGCATCGCGTGCCTGTTCGTGCTGGCCGACCGTCCCGAGAAAGCGGCGTGGCTCAGTGACGAAGAGAAGACGTCGCTCGCGAAGCGACTCGCGTTCGAGCAGCGCGACATCGGCGCGAAGCACGGCAGCAATCTGCGCGACGCGATGACGAACTGGCGCGTGTTCGTGCTCGCGTTCATCAACTTCTGCGGGATCGTCGGCTCGCTCGGTGTCGGCTTGTGGATGCCGCAGATCATCAAGCAGTTCGGCGTCGAACACGCGGTGGTCGGCTGGCTGACGGCCATTCCGTATGCAATTGGTGCCGTCATGATGCTCTGGTGGGCGCGTGTGGCCAATCGCGTGGCCAACCGCATTCCGTACGTCGCCGGCGCACTGGCCGTTGCCGCCGTGGCGTTGTGCGCGAGCGCCTTCATTCATGCGCCGGTGTTCAAGCTGATCGCGCTGTGCATCACGGTGAGCGGGATCCTCGCGTTCCAGGCGACGTACTGGGCGATCCCGTCAGGATTCCTCACCGGCCGGGCCGCCGCGGGCGGACTCGCGCTGATCGTGTCGGTCGGCAATCTCGGCGGCTTCGTCGGGCCGTCGCTGATCGGCGCGCTCAAGCAATTCTCCGGTGGCTTCACCGCGCCGCTCATCGCCGTGTCGGGTGTGCTGCTGCTCGGCGCGTTGACCATTGCGTGGCTCGGCGATCCGGGCTCGGGCGCCGGCGAAGCGGCCGCAGCCCGCCGGACGTGAATTTTTCTTCGTCAGACCCACCCATAAAAAACAGTTTGGAGACTCCATGTTGTCGAATCAGGTCAGCCGCAATACCCGCCCGACATCCCGCTTCGTGCTCGGCGCCCTCACCGTCGCGAGCGCGGCCTCGTGGTGCGGTGCCGCCCATGCAGAAAGCAGCGTCACGCTGTACGGCATTGCCGACGTCGGGATCGAGCACATCAACAACACGAGCACCGGCGGCGCGCAGACGCGCGAAGCATCGGGCAATCTGTCCGGTTCGCGCTGGGGGCTGAAGGGCGTCGAGGAGCTCGGCGGCGGCATGAAGGCCATTTTCCAGCTGGAAGACGGCTTCAACATCAACGACGGCACGACTGCGCAGTCGACGAAAGGCCTTGGTCCGAACGCCGCCACGACGTCGCGAATTTTCGGCCGGCAGGCGTGGGTCGGGCTGTCGTACCGAGGCCAGCAACTGACGTTCGGCCGCCAGAACGCACTCTTCTACGACCAGGCCGTGGCCTTCGACCCGATGGGCGCGTCATCGCGGTACTCGGTGCTGTCGCTCGACTACGCGGCGGCCGCACGTATCGACAATTCGGCGAAGTACACCGGCGTGTTCGGTCCGGTGACGGCGCAGGCGATGGTCAGCACCCGCTACGACACCGGGTACGGCGCCGAGGTGCCGGGCGCGCAACTCACCGGCCGCTTCTTCAGCGGGGCGTTGACTTTCGCGCAAGGGCCGCTCGCCGCGAGCGTGTCGTACGAGCAGCGCAACAGTAACACCGTCGCGACGAACACGGGCACCGAGCGGCGCGCCACGGCCGCCGCGTCGTATGCGATCGGGTCGGTGAAGGGCTTCGCCGGCTATCGCTATCTCCGTGCGTCGAACGTGTTCATGCCGGCGAACCCGATTCGCGTCGCGAACGGCGCCGAAGCCAGCGCGGCGAACCTGTACTGGGCCGGCGCGCAATACGCGGTGTCGCCGGCGTTCGTGGTCACGGCAACCGCCTATTACCAGGACGTGCATTCGACCGGCGCCGATCCGTGGCTCGCCGTGCTCTGTGCGGACTATCTGCTGTCGAAGCGCACCGATATCTATGCGACGGCGGGTTTCGCGCGCAACAAGGGCGGCTCCGCGCTCGGCGTGAACGGCTATGGCACGGTCGCACCCGATCACAACCAGACGGGCGTGGTGATCGGCATGCGCCAGAAGTTCTAAGGCGAGGGCGATGCAGACCGTTCACGCACCCCATCTTCCTGTCCGGCCCGAGTGGCTCGCATTGCGCGACGAGCCGGTGCTCGAACCCGAGCTGGCCATCGTCGATGCCCATCATCACCTGTGGGACCGCCAGACCGGACGCTATCTCGCGGACGAGTTCGGCGCGGATCTGCGCAGCGGGCATCGGATCGTGTCGACGGTCTACGTACAGTGCCGCTCGATGTTGCGCGCAAGCGGGCCGGACGCGCTCAAGCCGGTTGGCGAAGTGGAATTCGCGAGCGGCATCGCCGCGATGTTCGACAGCGGCGCTTACGGCCCCGCGCGATGCTGCGAGGCCATCGTCGGCGGCGCCGATCTGTCGCTCGGCGCAGAACTCGATGCGGTGCTCGACACGATGCTGCAGGTGTCCGGCGGGCGACTGCGCGGAATCCGCAATCCGCTCGCCTGGCATGCGAGCCCCGACGTGCGATCGAGCCCGGTGACGCCGCCGCGCGACCGCATGTCGGATCCCGCTTTCCGGCAGGGCGTGACCGCGCTCGCTCGCTACGGGTTGGCGCTGGACGCGTGGGTCTATCACACGCAGCTCGACGACCTGTACGAACTCGCACGCGCATCCGAGCACGTCATCGTCGTCATCGACCATTTCGGCGGCCCGGTCGGCGTGGGTCCGCATGCCGGCCGGCGTGCCGAAGTGCATGCGCAATGGAAACGGCAACTCGCGCGTCTCGCCGCGCTGCCGAACACGCGCATCAAGCTCGGCGGCGCGGGCATGACCGTATTCGGTTCCGACTTCGCCGCGCGCGACCTGCCGCCGTCGTCGCAGGAGCTGGCGGCGGCGTGGCAGCCGTATTTCGACACCTGCGTCGAACGCTTCGGCGTCGATCGCTGCATGTTCGAAAGCAACTTCCCCGTCGACAAGGGGATGTTCAGCTATCGCGTGCTGTGGAACGCCTTCAAACGACTCGCGGCCGCGATGTCGGCCGATGAAAAGGCCGCGCTGTTCAGCCGGACAGCCGCAACGACGTATCGCGTCGCGATTCCCGGAGACAACCCATGAAGACGAGTGCAACCGTGGCGACGCAGGAAATCGATTCCGCAGCCGCGGAAAAAGGATTGACGCGCGTGACCGGTATCGAGTGGCGTTCGCTGTCGCTCGCGGGGCTCGGCTGGACGTTCGAGAGCTACGACTCGTTCCTGCTTTCGCTGCTGCTGCCGACGCTCGCGCTGCAGTTCGGGCTGAGCAAGGCGCAGCTCGGCATGTTCACGAGCGTCACGGCGGCCGGACAGATCGTCGGCGGCATTCTGTTCGGCTTCGTGTCGGACCGGATCGGACGCGTGCGTACCGCGATGCTCTGCGTCGGCATCTACTCGCTGTTCTCCGGCCTGATCGCATTCGCGCCCGACGCGCACTCGTTTGCCGCGCTGCGCTTTTTCGGCGCGCTCGGCATGGGCGGCACCTGGACCGCCGGCGCGGCGCTCATCGCGGAGACCTGGCACCCGAGCCGGCGCGGCAAAGGCGGCGCGCTGATGCAGATGGGCTTGCCGATCGGCGCGATTCTCGCGATCGCGATCTCGGGCATCGTCGGCGCCGCGCAGGGCGGATTGGCCGGCGACGGCTGGCGTCTGCTGTTCCTGATCGGTGCGTCGCCGTTTTTCATTCTGTTCTGGGTCGCGCGCAAGACGCCGGAATCGCCGATCTGGCTCGAGCGCCGGCAGGCGAAGTCGCAGGCCCGCAAGCTCGACACGGTGAGTCGCGAGAAGCTGAACGTGCGCGGCCTGCTCACCGCGTTTTGCTTCATCTTCTTTCTGCAATACCTCTACTGGGGCGTATTCACGTGGACGCCGACGTTCCTCATCACGGTAAAGCACCTCGACTTCGTGCATAGCCTGAAGTTCGTGCTGGCGCTGCAGTTCGGCGCGATCACCGGGTTTCTGCTGTTCTCGGCATGGGTCGACCGGCTCGGCCGGCGGCCGATGTTCCTGGCCTACCTGCTGGTCGGCGCGATGGCCGTCGGCGTGTACATCGTGTCGGTGAATCCGTGGCTGCTGATGGCCGCGATCTTTGTGACCGGTTTCAGCGTGAACGGCATCTTCGCGGGCGCCGGCCCGTTCCTCGCGGAGATCATCGGTAACACGGCCTCGCGTGGGTTCTTCATGGGCCTCGCGTATAACGGCGGCCGGCTCGGCGGGTTCATCGCGCCGCTGGTCATCGGTGCGCTGGCGTCGACGTCGGGCGGTTTCGTGCTCGGGCTCGCGACGACGATCGTCGCGTTCATCGCCGCGGCCGCGGTCGTGCTGTTCGCGCCCGAAACGCGCGGAAAGGCGCTGTCATGAACGTGGCAACGCAAGCCGGGTGGGTGAACAGGCTGTTTCCCGCGCTGTCGGAGGCGTCGCTGCGGCGCTATCTGAGCGGGCAGGTCGCGTCGGTGCTCGGCAGCTGGACGCAGAACGTCACGCTCAATCTGCTGACCTATCACCTGTCCGGCTCCGGAGCGATCCTCGCGCTGCTCAATTTTCTGCTGTACGGGCCGCAGCTGATCGTCGCACCGGTAGCGGGTTCGCGCATCGGCTCGGCCAACGCGCGCCGCGTGACGCTATGCGTGCTGACGGCGTCGCTGCTGCTGACGGGCAGCCTCTTCACGTGGTCGCTGCTCGGCCTGCTCGGCGTGAAGCTGATCCTCGCGCATGCGCTCGCGATTGGCGTGTCGAGCGCGGTGGAAACGCCCGCGCGGCAGGTGCTGCTGCTGACGAGCCTGCAGGATGCGACGCACACCTCCAACGCGGTCGCGATGAACACGATGGTCTACAACGTCGGGCGCATGGTCGGCCCGACCATCGCCGGGTTCGTCTATCCGACGCTGGGGCCGAGGACGTCGTTTGCGATCTATGCGCTCGCGCTCTGCTTCATGGCGACGTGCGTGCGGTCGATCCGGACCGCGTCGGCGGACCGCCCGTCGCGCGCCGAGAGCGGCCTGCGTGACGCGGTCGGCTACGTGCTGTCCGATGCGTTCTCGGCCCGCTATCTGCCGATTCTCGCATGCATCGGCCTGTTCGCCGGCAGCTACCAGACGCTCGTGCCGCTGCTCGCGGACCAGGGTTTTCACGACGCGGCACGCTTTACCGGCGTGTTTTTCGCATGCGCCGGCGCCGGCTCGTTGAGCGCGGCGGTGCTGCTGTCGTCGGCGCTCGGGCCGCGCGCGTCGCACCGGTTCATCGCGTATGCGCCGTGGACGGCAGTCGGCGCGCTTGCCGTGCTGGCCGCGACGACCGATGCGGCGGGATCGATTCCCGCGTTCTATGCGCTCGGCTTCAGCCTCACGTTCGCGGCCACGTCGACGAACGCGACCATTCAGCGCCAGTGTCCGGATCAGGTGCGCGGCGGGCTCGTCGGGATGTACGGCATGGCCTACAACGGCACGATGCCGTTCGGTTACCTGCTCGTCGGAAGCGCATCGGAAGCGCTCGGCGTGCGACACACCTTTGCCGCCATGGCCGCCGTGCTCGCGTGCGGGGTCATCGCGGTCATCGCGTGGCAACGGTTCACAGGAACGCGCTCAGGCGCACAATAAACGGAGACAACATGCAAACCGGTTTCATGGACGCGTCCGCGATCGAGCGCCGGACCATACGAAAGGTCGTCTGGCGACTCATTCCTTTCTTGATGCTCTGCTACCTGCTTGCCTTCATCGATCGGGGCAACGTGGGGATGGCGTCGCTGCAGATGAACCACGATCTCGGGATGTCGGCACAGGTCTTCGGCTTCGGCAGCAGCCTGTTCTTCATTTCGTACTTCTTTTTCGAAGTGCCGAGCAATCTCGCGCTGCAGAAATACGGCGCGCGGATCTGGATCGCCCGGATCATGATCACGTGGGGCATCGTGTCGGCGGCGACCGCGCTCGTGCACAACGCGACGACGTTCTACGTGCTGCGTTTCCTGCTGGGCGCGGCCGAGGCCGGCTTCTTCCCGGGCGTGCTGCTTTATTTGTCGTACTGGATTCCCGCGCAGTACCGTGCGCGGATCGTCGCGACGTTCATGGTCGCGATTCCGGCCGCGAGTTTCATCGGCTCGCCGATCTCCGCGCTGCTGTTGCAGATGGACGGTGTCTGGGGGCTGCGTGGCTGGCACTGGCTGTTCATCCTCGAAGGCATTCCAACCGTGCTGCTCGGCATCGCGTGCCTGTTCATGCTGACGAACAAGCCGGAAAACGCGAGGTGGCTTGGCGACGACGAGCGCGCGTGGCTCTCGAGCGCGCTGGCTGCCGGCCACAAGACACGCAAGAAAGTGCCGTCGCTGCCGCTCACGCAGCTGTTCCGCAACCGCTACGTACTGTGCCTTGCGCTCGTCGACACGTGTGCTTCCGCGGCAGGCAGCACGCTGTCCGTGTGGCAGCCGCAGTTGCTGAAGTCGTTCGGCTTGACGGTCATGGAAACGGGCCTGCTGAACTCGGTGCCGTACGCCGTGGCCTCGATCCTGATGGTCTACTGGGGCCGGCGCTCGGACCGCGTCGGCGAACGTCGCTGGCACACGGTCGTGCCGATGCTGCTGATCGGCGTGGGCCTGTTCGCGACATCGCTGAGCGGATCGCTGCTGCCGACGATCTGCATGCTCTGCGCGGTGCTGGTCGGCGCGTATTCGTTCAAGGGCCCGTTCTGGGCGCTCGCGACCGACATGCTGTCCAACAGCACCGTGGCGGCCGGGCTTGCGACGGTCAACGCGATCGCGAACCTGCTCGGCGGCGGGCTGATGGTGAACGTGTACGGGTGGGTGAAGGCGGCGACGGGCAGCTACGCGCTCGCGTTGATGCCGCTCGCGATCCTCACGCTCGTGAGCGTCGCGACGCTGTTGCTGCTCACGCGCAATCATGCGGCCGGCAAGCTGGTCGGCAAGACGGGGACCATCTGATCATGGCACGCATCGCGAGACGCGGGTTCCTCCGGATCGCCGGCGCGACGCTGGCTTCGGCGGTATTGCCGAGGCGGGCCGCCGCCGCCGAAACGTGGTCGGGCGGCACCGAGCGGCCGGCGTTCCAGTTGCCAGAAGGGGCGGTCGACTGTCACATGCACATCTACGACGACCGGTTCCCGGTCGCGCCGGGCACGACGCTGCGACCGCCGAATGCGACCGTCGCGCAATACCGAAGCGTGCAGGCGCGTATCGGCGTGAAGCGCAACGTGGTCGTGACGCCGTCGACGTACGGAACGGACAATCGCTGCACGCTGGCGGCGCTCGCGCAGTTCGGCGCCGACGCGTGTGGCGTCGCCGTGGTCGACGGCACAGTGAGCGACGACGAACTTCGGGCGCTCGATCGCGGCGGCATCCGTGCGATCCGGTTCAACCTGAGCTATCCGGGCGCGACGACGCTCGACATGCTGGCGCCACTCGCCGCCCGTATCGCGAACCTCGGATGGCATATCGAGCTGGTGGTTCAGGGCGCGCGGCTACCGGAGCTGGAGCGTCATCTCGCGGTGCTGCCTTGTCCGCTCGTCATCGACCATATCGCGCATGTGCCGCAGCCCGGCGGGCTGTCGTCGGCCGCGTTTCGTACCGCGCAACGCCTCGTTGAAAAGGGCCATACGTGGATCACGTTATCGGGACCGTACGTCGACAGCAAGACGGGCGCGCCTGCCTACGACGACGTCGCACCGGTCGCGAAGGCGCTGATCGACATGGCACCGGAACGCATGCTCTGGGGCACCGACTGGCCGCACCCGACGCAGAAGACGGACAAGCCGGACGATGCAAGCATGCTGGACGTGATCGCCGGCTGGATCGAGCGGCGGGACTGGCAGCAATTGATATTCGTCACGAACCCGGCGAAGTTGTACGGATTTGCATAGCGCGGGAGGATGTCGCGAATTTGAAGCCGCCAACGAAACGATGTCGTCCGCAATCGGGCGATACGTTTGAAGGCGGACGGAGCCAGCGCTTGATCAGAGAATCGAGCGGTAGGTGCCGCCCTCGACGCGCACCGCGGCGCCATTGGATGCCGCGCCCAAAGGACTGGCCAGCAACGCCACCATCGCGGCAATCTCGTCGGCCTCGATCATGCGGGCAATCAGCGAGCTTGGACGATACGTGTCGAAGAAGTGCGATTCGATTTCCGCATCGGTCATATCGGGCCGTGGCGCGGTTTGCCGAAGATAGGCGACGATGCCTTCGGATCGCGTGGCGGATGGCAGTACGCTGTTGACGGTCACGCCGGTTCCCTTCGTCAGTTCGGCCATTCCGCGCGAGACCGCGAGTTGAGCCGATTTGCTGACACCGTAGTGCACCATGTCCGGCGGTGTGAATGCGCCGACTTCGCTGGACATGAAGATCACACGCCCCCAGTTCTTCGCAAGCATGCGAGGAAAGTAATGACGTGACAGCCTGACACCCGACATCACGTTGACGTCGATCATTCGCAGCCAGTCGTCATCGGTGATCTCCGCGAACGGCTTCGCTTCGTAGTAGCCGAGATTGTTCACGAGAATATCCGTGTCCGGCTGGGCATCGATCAGTTCCGCGGCACCTCGGTCGTTGCTCACGTCGGCGACGATGCCGCGGACGTTGCCACGCTGCGCGCTAGCGGAAAGCTCGGCCACGGCCGCGTCGAGCTTGTCACGTTGCCGCCCGGTGATCGTGACCGCGACACCTTCCGCGGCCAACGTTCGCGCGATCGCCATGCCGATGCCGGCAGTGGCGCCGGTGACGATCGCGGTTTTTCCTTCAAGTTGCAGATCCACGGTTTGCTTCTCCTTGACTCATCGAGGAACCGGCATTGCCGGTCGATTGCACGGCTTACTTGAGCCGCTTCAGCATTTCGCCGGCGACGTCCAGCGCCGACGCCGGATTCTGTCCGGTGATCAATTCGCGGTCGGTCACCACGTGCGCGGTGAACGGCACCTCGTTACTGCTATAAATGCCGCCCGCGCGTTGCAATGCAGTCTGCGGATAGAACTTCATCGCGCCGCCGCCGAGCAGCCCTTTGGCTTGCTCTTCTTCCGCGTTGCTGATCACCGTCATCCGGTAACCGGCGTAGATCCATTTCGTGTCGCCGTCGCCTGCGTTTCCCGCCGCGAGCTTTCGTGCAAAGCCGGGCGCATCGGGCAGCGTCGACAGCAGCGCGATCGGGCCGTGGCAAACGAGCGCCGTGGTCTTGCCGCGCGCGTGAAAGTCGGCCAGCAATCTGCCCACTGCGGGGCTGGTCGACAGGTCCTGCATCGGCGCATGGCCGCCGGGAACATAGACGGCGTCGAAGTGCCCGTAACCGATCTGCTCCACCCGAGCCAGGCTGATCACCGGCGAATGCTCGCGCGACGTGATTTGTAGGCGGTCGAGCAAGGCCCGGTAGTCGCGCATCGCGTGGTCGTCGCCGCCGAAGTACATCTTGTCGGCCGACGTGACGTCCAGCGTCGGCGCCTTGCCCTGCGGCGTGGCGAAGGTCACCTGATGGCCGGCATCGAGCAGCGCCTTCACGGGCTGCATCAGTTCGTTCAGGTAGAAGCCCGTCGCGAAGACCTTGTCATCCTTCAGGTCGAGGTGATCGGAATCCGACAACACCACGAGCACGTTGGCCGCATGAGTGCCGTATGCGGCCATGCCGAGCAGTGCCGCCACGGCGAGCTTGCGCATCGAATACATCGTTTTCTCCATCGGGAAGTTTCAGGCTTGTCGTGAACGGGTGAGCAACAGATGACGCATCGCGGCGCCTACGCCGGAAGCCGACTGCGGGTTCTGGCCAGTCACGAGCCGTCCGTCGACGACGACCTTCGCGGTCCAGTTCGGCGCGGGATCGTGAAGTGCGCCACGCTGCTTCAAGGTGCTCGCGAGCAGGAAGGGGACGACGCGATCGAGCTGGACCGCCCGTTCTTCTTCGTCCGTGAATGCGCTCAGATTCTTGCCGGCGACGAGATATGTCCCGTCGTCGAGCTTCACGTCGACCAATGCGGCCGGGCCGTGACAGACGGCGCCGACCACGCCACCCGCTTCATGGACCGTGCGCGTCACCTTTTCCACGTCGGCATTGCCGGGAAAATCCCACATTGCGCCATGACCGCCGGCAAAGAAGACCGCCGCATATTTCGACGCGTCGACGTCGCCGAGCCGCTGCGTGTGGCGCAGCGCGTCGCGGAAAGCCGCATCGCGCCAATACCGGGCGTTGATTTCGTCGTCGAGATCGAGCCCGTCGACCGGCGGTTCGCCGCCCTGAATGGACGCGAATTCGACGGGAATGCCGGCGGCGTCCAGTTCGGCCAGCGGATGCGTCACTTCGCCGAGATAGAAACCGGTCGGCTCGCCGGTCGAGCCTTTCTTCGCGTGGCTCGTGAGTACGAATAGAACCGACAGATCCTGCCGGTCGCGATGTTGGCCATTCATGCTGTGCTCCTGGATTTCAATGGGTGACTCGGCGATGCAGTCACGACGCACGCACTTTATTTGGCTCGCCAGCGGAGATAAACTCGCGCGAAAGTAAATCTTTTGTTCTTTGGAGGACAAGATGGCGCGCAAATTCGACCATCTCGGTGACGTGGAAGCGTTCGTGACGGTGGTCGAAAAAGGCTCGATGACGGCCGGCGCGGTGGCATTGGGCAGCACGCCGTCCGTGTTGAGCCGGGCCATCACCCGTCTGGAAGCCCGGCTGGGCACGCAGTTGTTGCGTCGTTCCACGCGGCGGTTGAGCCTGACGGAGCACGGCAGGCTCTATCTGGAGCAATCGCGCGCGGCGTTTTTGCTGATCGATGACGCCGAGCGGGCCATTCAGGGGCACGGCGGTACCTTGACCGGCCATGTCCGGCTGAGCGTACCGACGACGTACGGGCACTATCGTCTGCCGCCGCTGCTTCGACGGTTCACGCGGGAACACCCGCACGTTCGCGTGGAGTTGAACATCGCGAACCGGAACGTGGATCTCGTGGCCGAAGGTTTCGACCTGGCGATCCGTCTGGGCGAATTGCCGGACAGCGGTCTGGTCGCGCGCAAGCTCGAGGATGCGGCGCTGTGCCTTGTCGCGTCGCCCGAGTACGTCGCCCACGCCGGCACGCCCGCAAACGTGGCCGACCTGGAGCACCATCTTTGTTTGCCGTTCATGCTGCCCAGCAGCGGCCGTATCGCGCCCTGGGTATTCCGTGACGGCGATCGGGACATCGATTGGCTGCCGGCTTCGAACGTCGCGGTGTCCGACGATGTGCTCGGTGTCGTGTCGATGGCGCAGAGTGGCGGCGGTATCTGCCAGACCTACGACTTCATCGTTCAGGATCGGATCCGGGCCGGAAATCTCGTCGAAGTGTTACCCCATCTGCGCGGGCGCACACGGCCGTTTTCGGTCGTCTACGCGCCGCATCGCCGCCTGTCGGCCGCGTCCCGCAATTTGATCGACATGTTGGTCACGTCGGCGGCCGAGGCTTGAAGCGATTGCGATACATCCTTCGCCGCGGCACGCGATGAAAGGGCGGCGCCACTTGCCGGGTCGGGCTTCCCGGTCAGGGTGGAAAGCCGTTTTCGACTGGGTGTACGGGCTATCCATCGTGAGCCTGTATCCCTATCCGATCGAAAGCCACACCGGACCGATGCCCCCGTATTAACCCTGATTAAAAAACCTTATCGCGGTGAAAAATTCCGCATCTTATTGCGCGGATATCGGCTCGCTATAGTGGCTCGCTTTCCCGCACGCATCCCCGCGTGCGCAGACGAACGGCAGGAGCCCCTTGATGACCACCGCTACCCGATTCACCGAAGTCGAGGATCTGATGCCCGCCGCAGGCGGGCTGCGCGAGATCCGTCACCACATCCATCACCATCCCGAACTCGCGTACGAAGAGCACGACACGGCCGCGCTCGTCGCGGACAAGCTCGAGCAATGGGGCTGGCAGGTGACGCGCGGGGTCGGCAAGACGGGCGTCGTCGGCACGCTGCGGGTGGGCGACGGCGCGCGCAGCATCGGCATTCGCGCGGACATGGATGCGCTGCCGATCGTCGAGGCGACCGGCCTGCCGTATGCGAGCGGCACGCACGGCAAGATGCACGCATGCGGCCACGACGGCCACACGACGATGCTGCTCGGCGCCGCGCAGCATCTCGCGAAGACGCGCAACTTCTCGGGCACCGTGCACCTGTATTTCCAGCCGGCGGAAGAGCACGGCGTCGACAGCGGCGCGAAGAAGATGATCGACGACGGCCTGTTCGAGCGTTTCCCGTGCGACGCCGTGTTCGGCATGCACAACCATCCGGGCGCGGCGCCCGGCGTCTTCCTCACGCGGCGCGGCCCGTTCATGTCGGCGGGCGACAAGGCGATCGTCACGATCGAAGGCGTCGGCGGCCACGCGGCGCGGCCGCATCTGACCGTCGACCCGGTGGTGGTCGCGGCGAGCATCGTGATGGCGCTGCAGACGATCGTCGCGCGCAACGTCGACCCGTCGCAGCCGGCGGTGGTCACGGTCGGCTCGATGCACGCGGGCACCGCGAACAACGTGATTCCGAACGGCGCGCGCCTCGAACTCAGCGTGCGTTCGTTCAGCCCCGAGGTGCGCGCGCTGCTCAAGCGTCGCATCACCGAGCTGGCCGAAACGCAGGCCGCGAGCTACGGCGCGACCGCGAACGTCGAGTACATCGAAGGCTATCCGGTCGTCGTCAATACGGATGCCGAAACGGATTTCGCCGCGCAGGTCGCGCGCGAACTCGTCGGGGATGCGCACGTGGTCGAGCAGGCCGACCTGCTGATGGGCAGCGAGGATTTCGCATTCATGCTGCAGCAGCGGCCCGGCTCGTTCGTGCGGCTCGGCAACGGCGAAGGCGAGGACGGCTGCATGGTGCACAACCCGAAATACGACTTCAACGATCGCAACCTGCCGATCGGCGCCGCGTTCTGGACGCGCCTCGTCGAGCGTTACCTCGGGCAGTGATCGCAACGGCGGCGCGCAGCCGGCGCTTCCGGCCGCATTGAGAGGAGAGGAGAGCGATGCAGAAAGACCATCTCGCGCTGCACCCCGCGTCGCCGGGCGCCGCCGAAGCCGGGGCGCCCGGCGCGCCTGCCGTCACGCGGCGCGGCGCGATCGCCGCGGCCGTGATCGGCAACTGGCTGGAATTCTTCGATTTCACCGTGTACGGCTTCTTCGCGGTGCTGATCGGCAAGCTGTTCTTCCCGTCGAGCGACCCGACCACGTCGCTGCTGCTGTCGGTCGCGACGTTCGCCGCCGGCTTCTTCATGAACCTGACGATCATGCTGATGGCGCTCGGCACCGGCCTGATCGCGATCGCGCCGACCTATGCGCAGGTGGGCGTGGCCGCGCCGCTGCTCGTGGTGTTCGCGCGGTTGCTGCAGGGCTTCTCGCAAGGCGGCGAATTCGGCGCGGCGACGTCGACGCTGCTCGAACAGGGCGGCACGTCGCGCCGCGGGTTCCGCGCGAGCTGGCAGCTCGCGACGCAAGGCGGCGCCGCGCTGATGGGCTCGGGGTTCGCGGCGCTGCTGTCGAACACGATGACGAAGGACGCGCTGGAAGGCTGGGGCTGGCGGCTGCCGTTCCTCGTCGGCGTGCTGATCGCGCCGGTCGGGATGTTTTTGCGTCGCCGGCTCGCGGACGACGCGCCCGGCGACCGCCATCACGGCATCGAGCGCGGCGTGCTGCACGAGCTGTTCTCGAAGCACGCGCGCACGGTGCTGCTGCTGATGCTCACGGTGATGGGCGGCACGGTGTCGACCTACATCCTGACGTTCTACATGCCGACCTACGCGATCCACACGCTCGGCCTGCCGATGAAGCTGTCGATGTTCGTCGGCGTCGCGTCGGGCTGCGTGATGCTGGTTACGTGCCCGCTGTTCGGCTGGCTGTCGGACAAGCTCGGCAGCCGGCGCCTGCCGATCTTCGTCGGCCGCGGCGTGCTGGTCGCGCTGCTGTTTCCGGCATTCTGGCTGATGAACCATCATCCGACGCTGTCGGTGATCCTGCCGCTGACCGCGCTGATGCTGCTGTTCTATTCGCTCGGCTCCGCATCGGAAATGGCGCTGATGTGCGAGTCGCTGCCGCGCCACGTGCGGGCGACGGGCATCTCGATCGCGTATGCGCTCGCGGTGACGATCTTCGGCGGCACCGCGCAGTTGATCGCGACCTGGCTCGTGAAGACGACCGGCAGCAAGCTCGCACCGGCGGGCTACGTGGCCGCGTGCGTGGTGCTGTCGCTGATCGCGGTCGCGATGCTGCGCGAGACCGCGCGCGAATCGCTGGACTGACGCGCGAGGCGTGATGGGGGCGGCGCGCGCGGCCGTATGCGCTTACCGTCCGCTCACCACCCTCAGATACGACGCGAGCATCGTCGCGAGTTCCTGCGCGGCCGGCGTCAGCGGTACGGCCGCGCGCTGCAGCAGGCAGACGTCCTGCGCTTCGGCCCGTTCGCGCACGGGCACCTTCACGAGCGCGCCGGCGAACGGCCCGTGCCGCGTGATCGTTTCGGTTTCGAGCGCGAGGGAATCGGTCTGCGTGACGATCTGCAGCGTCTCGAACATCCCTTCGACGGTCGCGAGGATCTTCGGCGGCGGCTGGCCGTGCGCGTCGAAGTACGCGAGCAGCCGGTTGACGACCGGGTCGGCGCTCAGGTTCGGCGAGCGCGTGGACACCCATGCGTGGCCGGCCAGCTCGGCGAGCGATCGCGCATGCATCGCCGGGTGCCCGTTGCGGCAGACGACCACCGGCGCCGACGTGCGCAGCGGCGTGACCGCGAGATCGGTCGTGTCGGTCTGCTTCGCGACCAGCGCGATCGCGAAATCGACCGCGCTTTCGCGCAGCCAGCCGATCATCATCCGCGACGTGCCGGTGCGCAGGTGCACGTCCACCTTGTCGAAGCGCGCGCGGAACGCGGTCAGCACCGGCGCGAACGCGTCGATCAGCGGCTCGGTCACGAGGCCGAGCGTGACGGTGCCTTCGTAGGCGCCGCTCAACTGACGGATCTCCCGCTCGACCTGATCGCATTCGCCGAGGATCGAACCGGAGCGCGCGAGCAGCCGCTGGCCGACGGCCGTCGGCACGATCCCGCGATTGGTGCGCGTGAACAGCGTCGCGCCGAGCGTCGCCTCGAGGCCCTGCAGTTGCTGCGAGACGCCGCTTTGCGCGAGATCGAGCGCGCGTGCGGCCGCGCGCAGGCTGCCGTGCTCGACGACGGCCTGGAAGATGCGGAGCTGGGACAGCGTGAACGCCATGGGAAGCTGCGAGACCGGTGATCGGAAATACCGATCATGATAAGTCAGCCGATGGTTCCGGCGGCAGCCGGCGGCCCCTACGATCGCAGGCAGTCCGGCGCATGCCGTTCGTCCCGCTACCTGCCCATCGTCGACCATGAAACGTCTCCTCGTCCCGCTCGTTTCCCTGTGCATTGGCCTAGCGGCCACGTCCGCGTTTGCGCTCGACGCGCACGTGGTGCGGCTCGGCATCGACCCGACCTATCCGCCGATGGATGCGAAAGCGCCCGACGGCAGCCTGAAAGGCTTCGACGTCGATCTCGGCAACGAGATCTGCCGCCGCGCGCAGTTGCGCTGCCAGTGGGTCGAGCTCGAATTCTCCGGGATGATCCCCGCGTTGCAGGCGCGCAAGATCGACGCGATCCTGTCGTCGATGGCGATCACCGCGAAGCGCGAGAAACAGATCCTGTTCTCGTCGAAGCTGTTCCGCTTCAAGTCGCGGCTCGTCGCGCGGCCCGGCAGCGGGCTCGACGGCACGGCGGCGTCGCTGGCCGGCAAGCGCGTCGGCGTGCAGTCGGGCACGCAGTTCGAATCGTGGGCGCTCGCGCACTGGGCGCCGGCCGGCGTCGGCGTGGTGCCGTACAAGAGCCAGGACGACGTGTTCGCCGATCTCGTGAACGGCCGCCTCGACGCGGCGCTGCTCGGCACCGTGGAAGCCGACTATGGGTTCCTGCGCCAGCCGCGCGGCAAGGGCTTCGCATTCGTCGGCGCGCCGCTCGACATGGGCGATCGCGGCGTCGGCATCGGCATGCGGCAGTCGGATACCGCGCTCAAGGCGTCGATCGACGGCGCGATCGCGTCGATGCTGAAGGACGGTACGTACGACCGGATCGCGAAGCAGTATTTCGATTTCAACCCGTACGGCGACTGAGCGCCGTGCAGGCCCGTCGTTCCGATTCCCCGTTTTCATCCGTTCGAGACCATCGATGCAGATTCGCACCACGCCGCTCCTGTCGCCGTCGATCGGCACGCAGCGCACGCTGACGAGCTTTCATTTCGGGCCGGCCGGCAGCGGCCGCAAGATCTATCTGCAGGCCGCGTTGCACGCGGACGAGACGCCGGCGATGCTCGCGGCGGTCGTGCTGAAGCAGCGCCTCGCGCAGCTCGACGCCGCAGGCCGGCTCGCGGCCGAAGTCGTGCTCGTGCCGGTGTCGAACCCGGTCGGTCTCAATCATCATCTGCTCGGGCAGTTCATCGGCCGTTTCGACCTCGCGAGCGGCCGCAACTTCAATCGCGGCTTCCTGCCGCTCGCGGAGATCGCCGCGCGGGCGCGCGACCGGCTGGGCGGCGACGGCGCGCGCAATCGCGCGATCGTGCGCGAATGCGTCGGCGCGGCGCTCGACGACATCGCGCCGCGCACCGAATTCGATGCGCTGCAGCTTGCGCTGCTGAAGCTGTCGCACGACGCCGACGTCGTGATCGACCTGCATTGCTCGCTCGAAGCGGTGATGCACGTATACACGAGCGATACAGCGTGGCCGGACGTCGAGCCGCTCGCGCGTTATCTCGGTGCGGAGGTGTCGCTGCTCGCCGAGGATTCGGGCGGCCATGCGTTCGACGACGCGCATCACCTGCTGTGGTCGCGATTGCGCGCGCATTTGCCGGAGGGCACGCCGATGGCCGCCGGCACCGTGGCCGTGACCGTCGAGTGCCGCGGCCAGCGCGACGTGACGTACGACTATGCGCAACGCGACGCCGACGCGCTCGTGGACTATCTCGTGTGGTGCGGCGCGGTGCGCGGCGAACGTGCGCCGCTGCCGCCGCTGGCCGCGCCGGCCACGCCGCTTGCGGGCAGCGAGCAGTTTTACGCGCCGGTGAGCGGGATTCTCGTGCACCGTGCGGCGATCGGCGCGACGATCCGTGCGGGCGATCCGCTGTTCGACATCGTCGATCCGCTGACGGATGCGGTCACGACGATCTCGAGCGCGACCGATGGCGTGTTCTACATGCGGCGCGCGATCCGTTTCGTGACGGCCGGCGCGCCGCTCGGCCGCGTGACGGGCACGGTGCCGGTGCGAACGGGGATGTTGCTGGGCGCGTGAGCGGCGCCGGGTGCGCGCGGTGTCCGAAATGCGCCGTGCAATTTCGTTCTCGTCAAATTGACCGGGCGTTGCCGCGCTCCTAAATTGGGCGATGCGGAGCGCGCTCCGTGTTCCGTGAGAAGGACGTTGCAAACAGAGTCAGAGAGTTGAGCGGGCGGCGCATGCCGCCCGTCTTTTTATCCGCTTCGCGCCACGCGATCCCTCCATCCCCGTCTTGCCGGTTCGCCGGGCGAACGATCGCTCAGCCGCGCCGCGCCACCAGCTCCGATACCGTCTGCGCGGCCTGCTGCAGCGGCCCGAGAAACTCCTTCACCATCTGCTTCGCGGTATGCCGCTGTGCGTTGCCGCTGATGTTCATCGCGGCGATCACCTGCCCGCGCCGGTTGCGGATCGGCGCGGAGATCGACATCAAGCCCACCTCGAGTTCCTGGTCGACCACGGCCCAGCCTTGCTGGCGCACCTGCGCGATCGTCGCCTTGAGTTCGCCGATGTCGGTGATCGTGCGCGGCGTATGCGCGCGGATCCCGCTTTGCGCGAGCGTTTCGTCGAGCGTCGCGTCGTCGAGCGCGGACAGCAGCACGCGGCCCATCGACGTGCAGTACGCGGGCAGCCGGCTGCCGATCGACAGGTTGATCGTCATGATCTTGCGGGTCGGCACGCGCAGCACGTAGACGATCTCGGTGCGGTCGAGCACCGCGGCCGAGCAGCTTTCGTGGATTTGCGCGGACAACTGCTCCATCACCGGATCGGCGAGATTCCAGAACGGCATCGACGTCAGGTACGCGAAGCCGAGCTCGAGGATCTTCGGCGTGAGCCGGAACAGCCGGCCGTCGGCCTCGACGTAGCCGAGCGTCTGCAGCGTGAGCAGGATCCGGCGCGCGCCCGCGCGCGTGAGGCCGGTGGCCGACGCGACCTCGGTGAGCGTCTGCTCCGGGCGCGCCGCGTCGAATGCGCGGATCACCGCGAGGCCGCGCGCGAACGACTGCACATAGGAGTCGCCGGGTTTCGTTTGAATATCGTCGGTTGTCATGAGCGCCTGGAATGTCGTGCAGCCGAGAAGATAGCGCAAGGGGCCCGACACGCCAACCGCACGGCGGATCGCGCCCTTGACAGGTCGTCCCTGCACTCCCTATGATGCGTTGAACGTTCGATACACGATCTTATGTTCGTATATAGAACATTTAAGCGCATCCCGGCAGGCAATGCAAGGGGGCGCCCCGTTCATTTCCCAGCCTTTCACGGGACCGGAGACACTGATGACCGAAGCTTTTCTGTGTGATGCGATCCGTACGCCGATCGGGCGTTACGGCGGTGCACTGTCCGGCGTGCGCGCCGACGATCTGGGCGCGGTGCCGCTCAAGGCGCTCGTCGAGCGCAACCGCGACGTCGACTGGACGGCGATCGACGACGTGATCTACGGCTGCGCGAACCAGGCCGGCGAGGACAACCGCAACGTCGCGCGCATGTCGGCGCTGCTGGCGGGCCTGCCGGAGGGCGTGCCGGGTTCGACGATCAACCGCCTGTGCGGCTCCGGAATGGATGCGGTCGGCGTGGCCGCGCGCGCGATCAAGTCGGGCGAAGCCGCGCTGATGGTGGCGGGCGGTGTCGAGAGCATGACGCGTGCGCCGTTCGTGATGGGCAAGGCCGCGAGCGCATTCGCGCGCCAGGCCGACATCTACGATACGACGATCGGCTGGCGTTTCGTCAATCCGCTGATGAAGCAGCTGTATGGCGTCGATTCGATGCCGGAGACGGCCGAGAACGTCGCAGTCGATTACCACGTCAGCCGCGCGGATCAGGACCTGTTCGCGCTGCGCAGCCAGCAGAAGGCCGCGCGTGCGCAGCAGGACGGTACGCTCGCCGAGGAAATCGTGTCGGTCACGATTGCGCAAAAGAAGGGCGATCCGGTGGTCGTGTCGCGTGACGAGCATCCGCGCGAAACGTCGCTCGAAGCGCTCGCGAAGCTGAAGGGCGTCGTGCGCCCGGACGGCTCGGTCACGGCCGGCAACGCGTCGGGCGTCAACGACGGCGCCGCCGCGCTGCTGCTGGCGAACGAGGCAACCGCGAAGCGCTTCGGCCTGACGCCGCGCGCCCGCGTGCTGGGGATCGCGACGGCCGGCGTCGCGCCGCGCGTGATGGGCATCGGCCCCGCGCCGGCCACGCAGAAGCTGCTCGCGCGGCTCGGGATGACGATCGACCAGTTCGACGTGATCGAGCTGAACGAAGCGTTCGCGTCGCAGGGTCTCGCGGTGCTGCGCATGCTCGGCGTCGCCGACGACGATCCCCGCGTGAACCCGAACGGCGGTGCGATTGCGCTCGGTCACCCGCTCGGCGCATCGGGTGCGCGCCTCGTGACGACAGCGATGTACCAGTTGCATCGCACGAACGGCCGCTTTGCGCTGTGCACGATGTGCATCGGCGTCGGTCAGGGCATCGCGATCGCGATCGAACGCGTCTGACCGGCGCGATGGGGTGAAGCGGCCGGATACGCGCCGCTTTACCGCCGCACCGTTTCCGCCACGATGGGCGGCACGAGATGTCTCGTGCCGCCCATCGTCGTTAACCGGCTGGCGACAGCTGCCTGAGCCGCGCGTCGAGCGCGTCGATCTCGGTGTCCGCGAACACCTCGATGCCATGCGCGCGCAGCAGCGCCGCCGTGACGCCGACGCCCGCGTGCCGCCGGCTCTCGAAACTTCCGTCGTAAATGAACGTGCTGCCGCACGAGGGACTGCCATCGGCGAGGATCGCGAAGCGGCAGCCGTGTGCCTGCGCGAGGGCCAGCGCGGTCTGCGCGCCGGCCACGAACGGGGCCGTCACGTCGGTGCCGTCCACGTCGACGATGCGGGCGTGACCCGACAGCACCTGCTGCCCCGATGCGCCGCCGGCGATCTCGGCAGGCGGGCGCGGCACGCCGAGGCCGCCCGCCAGTTCCGGGCAGACGGCCACGAGACGCCCTTCGCGTTGCCACCGTTCGAGCGCCTCGTGCGCGGCGGTTTTCGCCGAGCCGTTGTAACGGACCGGATGGCCGACCACGCACATGCTGACGAGGATCTTCGGCGTGGCGGGCGGTGGCGGGTCGTCGTTCAATGTCGCGCTCCGTGACGTGCTGACGGCAACTGATGGGGCTGTGGCGGCGCGCAAAATTCTACGCTTCATCCGCATGCCGGGCGGTCACGCCGTCGGCCCTTCGAGGTGAATGTCTTCGGGTTCGAGTGCGTAAAGCTCGGGATCGGGCGCCGCGCTGACCGTGAAGCCGAGCCGCAGGTAGAAGTCGATCGTGCGCTGCGACGGCGTGGCCGACACGTACAGACGCTCGGCGCCCATCGTGCGTGCCTGCGCCTGCGCCGCGCGATAGAGCTGTTTGCCGAGCCCGCAACCGCGCCAATCGTGGCTCACGTGCAGGAACTTCAACTGCAGCATGTCGCGCCGCGGGCCGAGCGGCCGGCTGTCGACGACGACGGCCGCAACGAGCCGCGTGCCGTCGAACCGCCCGAGAAACCAGCCGCCGCGGTCGTGACAGTCGAGCAGGATCGGCGTGTAGTGCTCGGCTTCGCCGTCGGGCCAGCCGGCCACGTCGTAGAACTCGGGCACGAGATGCAGCGCGTCGTCGCGCAGCACGTACAGGTGTTCGATGATTTCACGCCGGTCGATGGTCCACACGAGCGGCACGTCGTCGCGGGCCAGCAGGCGGGCCGACAGCGCGTCGCGCGCGGCGGCGGTGCGGCGCGTCATGCGGCCACCCGGTGCGCGGCGATCGCGTACATCAACGGCAGGCGCGGCATGCCTTCGGGCGGCACCATCCGGCGGCCGTCCAGCTCGCGCATGCCGTCGAAGCCCTTCCAGCCGTTCGCGTACGGATATTCGGTCAAGCGATCGATCGCAAGCCCGGCCGATACCAGTGCATTCACCACGTCGCCGATGCCCCACATGAACTCGTAGCTCGGATGCGGGTTCGCGAAATCGACGATGCCCGGGCGGTCGTGTTGCGCGCCGAGCCCCGTGCCGGACGCCGCGACGTAATCGCCGACGCCTGCGGGTTCCTCGGTCGCGTCGTCCTTGAAGTAGTCGTAGTGCGGCTGCCAGTGTTCGTCGAAATACAGCGAGAACGGATGGAACTCGACCATCGCGAAGCGGCCGCCCGGTGCGAGCAGCGAGGCGATCCCGTGCGCCCATGCGGTCAGGTCCGACAGCCAGTAGATCGCGCCGTACGACGTGAACACGCGATCGAAGCGCTCGCCGCGCGCGGCGGCTTCGGGCATCCAGTCGAGTACGTCGGCGCGCTCGAATCGCGCGGGCAGGCCCGCGTCGGCCGACAGTTGCCGCGCGAAGTCGATCGCCTCGTCGGAGATGTCGACGCCGGTTGCGTCCGCGCCCTCGCGCACGAGGCTCAGCGTGTCCTGCCCCGCGTTGCATTGCAGGTGCAAGAGCCGCAGACCCGCGAGATCGCCGAGCAGTTCGCGTTCTTCCGGAAACAGCGTCGAGCCGCCATTGCGGAAAAATGCGGCCTGATCGCCTTTATGGCTGTTATGCGCGACCGTCGCCTTATTCCAGGACAACCGATTCAGTTCGTGCAATGCCTTTTTCATCGAATTCGAATTCCGGTGGAATGGAGCAGGATAAGTCAAATCGTTTCGCCGCGCGCAACGGATGCCGGCATCGGCACGCCGGGCGGCGCGTTGTGACAAGTCGATAAACACGTGCCGCGATTATCGCTGGAATATTTGATCGAAATCATGGTAATGGCGGAATTGCATGCATGATGCGCGACAGGATTAAGGTTTCCCGGTGCATTGCCGACAAAGGACGAGAGTGTCGTAAAGCGATCAACCGTTTTTCGGCTACTGAGCGCGATTTCAGCGCGATGCGGACGACAGATCCGCCTTTCGGAGCCTTGCATGCGCAACAACCAGCCCGTTACTCAACAGGAATTCGATTTTCCCGACGACGTCACACTGATGTCGACGACCGATGCCGACAGCGTCATCACCTACGCGAACACGACGTTCGCGCAGGTGAGCGGGTTCTCGAACGAGGAACTCGTCGGCCAGCCGCACAACGTGCTGCGGCACCCGGACATGCCGAAGGAGGCGTTCGCCGACATGTGGGCGACGCTCAGGCGCGGCGAGCCGTGGACCGCGCTCGTGAAGAACCGCCGCAAGAATGGCGACCATTACTGGGTGCGCGCGAACGCGATTCCGGTGATGCGCAACGGGCAGCCGAAGGGCTACATGTCGGTGCGCACGAAGGCGACGCGCGACGAGACCCAGGCCGCGGACGCGCTGTATCGCGCGTTTCGCGAAGGCAAGAACGATCGGCGCCGGTTCCACAAGGGGCTCGTCATCCGCACCGGGCTGCTGCGGATCGCGTCGCTGCCGCAGACGATGTCGGTGCGTGCGCGTGTTCATTCGGCATCGTGTGTGCTGGCGCCGGCGGTCGTCGGCGCGGGCTGGGCCTGCGGGCTGACCGGCAACGGGCTCGCGGCGTTTGCCGGTGTGACGATCGGCGTGGCGGCCGCCGCCGGCTGGTGGCTCGATGCGCAGATCGTGCAACCGCTGAAGCGGCTGCACGAGCAGGCGCTGAACGTCGCGACCGGCGAGAGCCGGCGCGGCGTACGGATGAATCGCGTCGACGAGATCGGCATGACGCTGCGCACGATCAACCAGCTCGGGCTGATGTTCCGCTGGCTCGTCGACGACGTCAGCGAGCAGGTGCACAACGTGCAGCGCGCGAGCAACGAGATCGCGCAAGGCAACAACGACCTCAGCGCGCGTACCGAGCAGGCCGCGTCCAGCGTGCAGCAGACCGCCGCGTCGATGGCGGAAATGACGGCCACCGTGTCGAGCAATGCGGAAACGGCGCTGCAGGCGAATCGGTTGTCCGTTTCCGCGAGCGACGCGGCCGAGCGTGGCGGGCAGGCGGTGAGCGAGGTCGTCGCGACGATGAGCGAGATCACCGAGAGTTCGCGCAAGATTGCCGACATCATCGGCGTGATCGACGGCATCGCGTTCCAGACCAACATCCTCGCGCTGAATGCGGCGGTCGAGGCCGCACGCGCGGGCGAGCAGGGTCGTGGTTTCGCGGTGGTCGCAGGCGAGGTGCGCGCGCTCGCGCAGCGCAGCGCGAACGCGGCGAAGGAGATCAAGACGCTGATCGGCGCGAGCGTCGAGCGGGTGGAGTCGGGCGCGCGGCGCGTGGACGAGGCGGGCCGGACGATGGAGGACATCGTCACGCAGGTGAAGCGCGTGTCCGGTCTGATCGCGGAAATCAGCTCGTCGACGGCCGAGCAGAGCACGGGCGTCGCACAGGTCGACCAGGCGGTCGTGCATCTGGACAACATCACGCAGCAGAACGCGGCCCTCGTCGAGCAGAGCACGGCGGCGTCGGAAAGCCTGAAGCAGCAGGCGACGCGGCTGGTGGAGGCGGTGAACGTATTCCGCTGATTGCGGAGAAGGCAGGTGACGCGGGCACGGCGGAGAAGGATACCGGCCCGCGTCGTGACCGCCCGGTTCCGGCCGGGCGGCCGGGCGGCCGGGGCCTGCCGCTCGCGCGCCAGGCCCTGAACCGTCAGACGGCCAGGCAGAGGTACTTGATCACGACGTAGTCGTCGATGCCGTAGTGCGAACCTTCGCGGCCGAGGCCCGACTGCTTCACGCCGCCGAACGGCGCGACTTCGTTCGAGATCAGGCCCGTGTTCACGCCGACCATCCCGTATTCGAGCGCTTCGGCGACCTTCCACACGCGGCCGATGTCGCGGCTGTAGAAGTACGCGGCGAGGCCGAATTCGGTGTCGTTCGCGAGGCGGATCACCTCGTCGTCGCTGCCGAACTTGAACAGCGGCGCGAGCGGCCCGAACGTCTCTTCCTTCGCGACCTTCATCGCCGGCGTGACGCCGGTCAGCACCGTCGGCTCGAAGAAGCCGTGGCCGAGCGCGTGACGCTTGCCGCCCGTCACGACGGTCGCGCCCTTCGCGAGCGCGTCCTCGATGTGCGCCTCGACCTTCAGCACGGCTGCTTCGTTGATCAGCGGGCCTTGCGTGACGCCCGGCTCCGTGCCGCGGCCGACCTTCAACTGGCCGACGGCCGCCGCGAGCTTCTGCGCGAACTGGTCGTACACGGCTTCATGCACGTAGAAGCGGTTCGTGCACACGCACGTCTGGCCGCTGTTGCGGTACTTCGACGCGATCGCCCCCTGCACGGCCGCGTCGAGGTCGGCGTCGTCGAACACGATGAACGGCGCATTGCCGCCGAGCTCCAGCGACACCTTCTTGACCGTCGCCGCGCACTGCGCCATCAACAGGCGGCCGACCGGCGTCGAGCCCGTGAACGACAGCTTGCGCACGATCGGGTTCGACGTCAGTTCGCCGCCGATCGCCTTCGGGTCGCCCGTGACGACGCTGAACACGCCCGCCGGCACGCCAGCGCGCTCGGCCAGCACGGCCATCGCAAGCGCGGAGAACGGCGTCGCCTCGGCCGGCTTCACGACGATCGGGCAGCCTGCCGCGAGCGCCGGGCCGACCTTGCGGGTGATCATTGCCGCCGGGAAGTTCCACGGCGTGATCGCCGCGCACACGCCGATCGCTTCCTTCGTCACGACGATGCGCTTGTCGCTCGCCGGCGTCGGGATCGTGTCGCCGTACACGCGCTTGCCCTCTTCCGCGAACCACTCGAGGAACGACGCCGCGTAGCCGATCTCGCCCTTCGCTTCGGCCAGCGACTTGCCCTGCTCGGTGGTGAGGATCAGCGCGAGGTCGTCGGCGTTCTCCATCATCAGGTCGTGCCACTTGCGCAGGATGACCGCGCGTTCCTTCGCGGTCTTCTTGCGCCACGCCGGCCATGCGGCATTCGCGGCGTCGATCGCGTGACGCGTTTCCGCCGCGCCCATCGCCGGCACGGTGCCGAGCAGGCCGCCCGTCGCCGGGTTGCGGACGTCGAACGTCTCGCCGTTCGTTGCGCGTTGCCATTCGCCGTTGACGTACGCCTCTTGGCGGAACAGCGACGGATCTTTCAGTGCCAGGGTTTCCTGAACCGTGCTCATATGAATCACCTGCTTTGAAAAGGACGGATGCAAACGGCCGCCGCCGTCTTCACGACGGCGGCGGCGCATTCAGTCGGGGACGGGTACTCAGGCCGGCACGCCGACCGTTTCCTTCAGCACTTCCTCGAGGATCGCGAGCGCTTCGTCGAACACGGCTTGCGGGATCGTCAGCGGGAACAGGAAGCGCACGACGTTCGAGTACACGCCGCACACGAGCAGCAGCAGCCCGCGCTCGAGCGCACGCGCCTGCACGCGCTTCGTGAACTCGGCATCCGGCTCGCCCGAACCCGGCTTCAGGAATTCGACCGCGATCATCGCGCCCGGGCCGCGCACGTCGGCGATCTGCGGCACGTCCGCCTGCAGCGCATTCAGCTTCGCCTTCAGCACGTCGCCGAGCTGCGTCGCGCGCTCGCACAGCTTCTCTTCGTCGATGATCTCGAGCACCGCGTGCGCCGACGCGACGGCCAGCGGATTGCCCGCGTAGGTGCCGCCGAGGCCGCCGGGCGCGGCCGCGTCCATCACGTCCGCACGGCCGACGACGCCCGACAGCGGCATGCCGCCGGCAAGGCTCTTCGCCATCGTGATCAGGTCGGCCAGCACGTCGTAGTGCTGCATCGCGAACAGCTTGCCGGTGCGCGCGAAGCCCGTCTGCACTTCGTCGGCGATCAGCAGGATGCCGTGTTCGTTACAGATCTTGCGCAGCGCGCGCACGAACTCGGCCGGCGCCGGGTTGAAGCCGCCTTCGCCCTGGACCGGTTCGAAGATGATCGCGGCGACGCGCTTCGGATCGATGTCGGCCTTGAACAGCATCTCGATCGCCTTGATCGAGTCGGCCGTCGTCACGCCGTGCAGCGCGTTCGGGTACGGCGCGTGGAACACGTCGCCCGGGAACGGGCCGAAGTTCAGCTTGTACGGGGCGACCTTGCCGGTCAGCGCCATGCCCATCATCGTGCGGCCGTGGAAGCCGCCCGAGAATGCGATGACGCCCGGACGGCCGGTCGCCGCACGCGCGATCTTGATCGCGTTTTCGACGGCTTCGGCGCCGGTCGTGAAGAACGCCGTCTTCTTCGGGAAGTCGCCCGGCGCGCGTGCGTTGATCTTTTCCGCCAGCTCGACGTACGACGCGTACGGGACGATCTGGTAGGCGGTGTGCGTGAAGCTGTTCAACTGATCCGCGATCGCCTTGACGATCTTCGGGTGGCGGTGGCCCGTGTTCAGCACCGCGATGCCGGCGGCGAAATCGATGAAGCGGCGGCCTTCGACATCCCACAGCTCCGCGTTCTCGGCGCGGGCTGCGTAGAAATCGCACATCACGCCGACGCCGCGCGGGGTGGCGGCGTTCTTGCGGGCCTGCAGGTCGGCATTCTTCACGGTCATCTCCTTGATGTTCGGTCCGGTGGGTAGAAAATCGGGCGCCTTGGCAGCCCATGGACGCGACTATAATCACATTTGGCTCCGGCAATCAGAGCCATTTCAATAAATATTCAGGAGCCAATCATGCGCGCAAGCGTGTTGTCGGACTGGCTGGCGCAGCGCCTCGTGCGCGGCGGCGAACAGCCGATCTACCGCCAGCTTCACCGGCTGCTGCAACAGGCGATCCTGTCGCGCGAACTGCCGGCCGGCACGCGCGTGCCGTCGTCGCGGCTGCTGGCCGCCGAGCTCGGGATCGCGCGCAACACGGTCACGCAGGTATACGAACAGCTTGTGCTCGAAGGCTATGTGCACTCGGCGACGGGTCGCGGCACGTTCGTCGCCGACAGCGCGCCGGACGAGATCGTCGGCGCGCCCCCCGACGCGGCGGCCGGGCCGGCCGTCGTGACGCCGTCCGTGCGGCGCCTGTCCGCGCGCGGCACGCGGCTCGTCGAAGGCGCCGGCGTGTCGAAGCGTCAGGGCGGCGCGTTCATGCCGGGCGTGCCCGATGTGTCGCGATTTCCGGCGCGCGTATGGACGCGGCTGCACAACAAGTACTGGCGGCGCTTGCGCCCGGACCTGCTGACCTATGCGCCCGGCGGCGGCCTCGCGCTGCTGCGCGAGGCGCTGGCCGACTACCTGCGCACGTCGCGCTCGGTGCGCTGCACGCCCGAGCAGATCGTGATCACGACCGGCATCCACCAGTCGATCGACCTCGCGGTGCGGCTGCTGACCGATCCGGGCGATGCGATCTGGACCGAGGATCCGTGCTATTGGGGCGTGCGCAGCGTGCTGAACGTGTCGGGGCTCACCACGCGGCCGATTCCGGTCGACGACGAAGGCATCGCGCCGTCGGCCGCCGATCTCGCCGCGCCGCCGAAGCTGATGCTCGTCACGCCGTCGCATCAGTATCCGCTCGGGATGGTGATGAGCCTCGCGCGCCGCCGGATGTTGCTCGAATACGCGCGCCAGCACGGCTGCTGGATCATCGAGGACGACTACGACAGCGAATTCCGCTACGGCAGCCGGCCGCTCGCGTCGCTGCAGGGGCTCGACACGGCCGGGCAGGTGATCTACGTCGGGAGTTTCGGCAAGACGCTGTTCCCGGGGCTGCGGGTCGGCTATCTGGTCGCGCCGGAGCCGCTCGCGGAGAGTTTCGCGACCGCGAGCGCCGAGCTGTATCGCGAAGGCCAGTTGCTGCAGCAGGCCGTGCTCGCCGAATTCATCGCGGAAGGGCACTTCGTGTCGCATATCCGCAAGATGCGCACGCTGTACGGACAACGCCGCGAGGTGCTGCTCGACGCGGTCGCGCGCCGCTACGGCGATACGCTGCACGCGCTCGGCAGCGACGCGGGGCTGCATCTCGTCACACGGCTGCCGGACGGTGCCGACGATCGAGCCGTCGCGCAGGCCGCGCTCGAGCGCAACATCGTCGTGCGGCCGTTGTCCGGCTACTATGCGCACCGCGAGCGCGCGGCGTCGGGCTTGCTGCTCGGCTACGCGTGCGTGCCGGAGGACGAGATCGCGACGGCGTTCGCGACGCTGGCCGAGGCGATCGACGAGCGGGCGTTCGGCGGGGCCGTTGCGGTGGCGTGACGTGCGAGCACGGCGATATCGACTCGTTGCGATTCCGTCGAAGCTCGATACGCTCCGCAACGAGGCGCGTGTTTTTCGCGCGCTGCCAGCCCGCCTGCTTCCGCGTCGTTGAACGGGAGTCGCAAACCGGTTCATGCGGCTTCCCCTCGGGCAAGAGCGGCGGGCAATATTGCAAGGCGCAGCGGCGCGGAGAGGGCATCTCGCGGAATCGGTCGTGAAGGCCGGCACCGGCTATGGGCCCGGTGCGGGCGTTACAGCCGGATCAACGCCGCGCCCGTCACCACCAGCGCGCATGCGACGAGCCGCTGCGGACCAGGCCGCTCGCGCATCGCGAACCAGCCGATCGCGACCGCGAAGATCGAGCTCGTTTCGCGCAGCGCCGACACGGTCGCGACCGGCAGGTGCCGGTACGCGAGGATCACGATCCCGTACGCGGCAAGCGAGATCGTGCCGGCGATCGCGCCCTGCGCAAGGGCGGTGCGCGAGCCGAGCACCGCGCGCGGGCCGCCGCGCCATGCGCAGACGAGCACGAGCTGCGGCACGCTCCACAGCAGGTACACCCATGCGATGTAGCCGAGCGCGCTGCCGGACACGCGCGAGCCGATGCCGTCGCAGAGCGAATACGCGGCGATGAACACGCCCGTGAGCAACGCGTACGGCACGCCTTCTCCGGAGAACCTGAAGCCGCGCCGCAGCGCGAGCGACATGATCCCGAACGATACGAGTGCGATGCCCGCGAAGCCGAGCGGCGTCGGTCGTTCGTGCAGCACGGCGAACGCGAGCACCGACACCAGCAGCGGCGACATCCCGCGCGCGATCGGATAGATCTGCCCGAATTCGCCGTTGCGGTATGCGCGCGCGAGCGTGAAGCAGTACGCGACCTCGAGCACCGCGGACGCGGCGACGTACGGCCATGCGGCGGGCGCCGGCGCGGGCAGCAGCACGGCGCCGGCGATGCCGAACGCGAGATACGGCAGCGACATCGTGCCGAGTTGCACCAACCGGTCTTCGCTGACGTGGAGGAACGCGTTCCAGATCGCGTGCAGCAGAGCCGAGCACAGCACGAGGGCGACGAAGAGGTGATCCATCGATCAATGAGGAAGCGAGCAAGGGCGGGAGCCGGCAAGGGCCGTCAATTATGTGGGTATCGGGCGCGCTCGCGCGGAATTGTCGATAATGGAGCGTTGTTATTCACCGTATTTACCGGATGCCGACGATGACCGAAGCCACTCAAGCCCAGCCTGCCGTTCCGCGCCTCACGAGCCTGTCGCACGGGGGCGGCTGCGGCTGCAAGATCGCGCCGGGCGTGCTGTCCGAGCTGCTCAAGCGCGCGACGCCGCCCGCGCTGTTCCCTGACCTGCTGGTCGGCACCGAAACCTCCGACGACGCGGCCGTCTACCGGCTCAACGACGAGCAGGCGATCGTCGCGACCACCGATTTCTTCATGCCGATCGTCGACGATCCGTTCGACTTCGGCCGCATCGCGGCCACCAACGCGCTGTCCGACGTCTACGCGATGGGCGGCAAGCCGATCCTCGCCCTTGCGCTGGTCGGCATGCCGATCAACGTGCTGCCGCACGAGACGATCGCCGCCGTGCTGCGCGGCGGCGAATCGGTGTGCGCGGATGCCGGCATTCCGGTCGCGGGCGGCCATTCGATCGATTCGGTCGAGCCGATCTACGGGCTCGCGGCGATCGGCGTCGTGCATCCGTCGCGCGTGAAGCGCAACGCGGCCGCGCGCGCGGGCGACGTGCTCGTGCTCGGCAAGCCGCTCGGCGTCGGCGTGTTGTCGGCCGCGCTGAAGAAGAATCAGCTCGATGCCGACGGTTACGCGCAAATGGTCGCGACCACCACCAAGCTGAACCGGCCGGGCGCCGAGCTCGCCGCGCTGCCGGGCGTGCATGCGCTGACCGACGTCACGGGCTTCGGGCTGCTCGGCCATACGCTCGAACTGGCGCGCGGCGCGCAGCTCACCGCGCGCGTGCACTATGCGTCGCTGCCGTGGCTCGCGGGCGTCGAGGCGTTCGTGGCCGATGGGGTGTTCACCGGCGCGTCGGGCCGCAACTGGGCCGCGTACGGCGCCGATGTGCGGCTCGCCGACGGGCTGCCGCCCGTCGCGCAGGCGCTGCTGACCGATCCGCAGACCTCGGGCGGGTTGCTGGTGGCGTGCGCGCCGGAAGCGGTCGACGACGTGCTCGCGTGCTTCCGTGCCGACGGGTTCGACCGCGCGGCCGTGATCGGCGAGATGGTGGACGGGCCCGCACGCGTCGACGTCGCCTGAGTGCCGATTCACACACCGAATCGTTTCGACGTCGCTGGAATCGATGTCTTCCATCGATGGTATTGAATTGATGCGCTGGACGACCGATGAGCGACTTCCTGTTCGGGCTGACGATCGCGCTGTCAGTCGGGCCCGTCGCGCTGATGATCGCGAATTACGGCATGCGCGCCGGCACGGCGACCGGCGTGCGCGCGGCGATCGGGGTAGCCGCCGCCGATGGCTGCTATGCAATCGTCGCGTTCACGATCGGTGCGATGCTCGCGAACACGCTTGCGTCGCATCTGGCGCTGTTCCGTATGGTCGGTGCGCTCGTGTTGCTCGCGATGGGCGCGCGGATGCCGTGGGAGGCGCTGCGTGACCGGCGCCGCTCGCTCGACGGCGACGGAGCGCCGCCTCCGGGCGATCGCCCGTTCATGTCGATGTTCTTCGTCACGCTCGCGAACCCGCTGACCATTCTGTTGTTCTACGGCTATGCGACGGCTGCCGCCGGTGCGCATCGGCACTGGTTGTTCGGCGCCGCGTGCGTGTTTGCGGGTAGCCTGGCGGGGCAGCTCGTGTTCGCGTTCGGCGGCAGCGCGATCGGGCGCTTCGTGAAATCGCCGGGGTGGCTCGCCGCGAGCCATGTAGTCGCCGCACTCGTCGTGCTCGGTTACGGCGTGGCTGGGCTGATGCGCGTGTAGCGCGGCGCGAAGCAGCCGACGTCGCACGCGGCGACGAACCCGATAGCATTCCTGATGTTTTTCGACGCCGCGACGAACGCGCGATTTTCCGTCACGCAACACGCATCCGTTCGCACGAAACATCGCCGGCCGTTTCGTAGTCGGGTTCCGCATCGCGTACGCCCGTTCTATACTCGTCGCGCAGTCTCCGACAGCCGTTCTCACCCAACGTCACCGAAACAAGGAACGCCGATGCTGACTCGCTCCATTCTTTCCGCCGCCGCATTCTCGCTTGCCGCCTGTGCGACCGCGCCGTCGATCGCGCAGGACAACCAGGGCAACGATGCCGGCAACGCGGCATTCGCCGAGACCGGCTCGCATGGCCGCCCGGTCAAGGTCATGATCATCACGATGTTCGGGCCGGAGGGCCAGGCGTGGCTCGACCGGCTCGGCCCGTGGCGCGACATCGCCGTGCCCGGCCTGTCGCCCGACTATCCGGCCGTCCACTGCAACAAGCAGGACGTGTGCGTGGTCACGACCGGCATGGGCTATGCGAATGCGTCGGCGACGATCATGGCGCTCACGTTCTCGCAACGCTTCGATTTGCGCCGCACGTATTTCCTGGTCTCGGGCATCGCGGGCGTCGACCCCGCGCAAGGTACGGTCGGATCGGCCGCGTGGTCGAAATACCTCGTCGATTTCAGCCTGCAGTGGGAACTCGATGCGCGCGAGATTCCGGCCGGCTGGAACACCGGGTATCTCGGCATCAACACGAAGAGCCCGAACGACAAGCCGCCGCTCGACTATCGCACCGAAGTGTTCCAGCTCAACCCGCAACTGACCGATGCCGCCTACGCGCTGTCGCGCAACGTCGTGCTGGCAGACAGCGCGCAGGCGCAGGCCGCGCGTGCGAAGTTCACGTATGCGCCGGCGAACCGGCCGCCGACGGTGATCCAGTGCGACACGTCATCGGGCAACACGTGGTTCTCGGGCACGCTGATCGGCGAGCGCGCACGCCAGTGGACCAAGATCCTGACGGACGGCAAGGGCACCTACTGCATGACCGCGCAGGAAGACAACGCGACGTACGAAGCGCTCAAGCGCGCAGCGAGCGTGAAGCGGGTCGACCTGTCGCGCGTGGCCGTGCTGCGCACGGGGTCCGATTTCGATCGGCCGTACGCGGGGCAGACGAGCGCCGACAACCTGCTGAACTACGCGGACCAGGGCGGTTTCGCCCCGGCGACCGAAAACCTGTACCGCGCGGGCAATCCGCTGGTTCAGGACATCGTCACGCACTGGGGCGAATGGCGCGACGGCGTGCCGCGCCGTTGACGGCCGGACGATGATTCAGCCGGCGGTCAATGCGATTGCGGGGCCGAACGGAACGGCGTCCACACCGGAGTCGTGTCGTCCCAGTGATCGAGCGGCGAAGGAAGTGGGTCGTTCATCATGTACTCCTGCAACTAACTGACTGACTCGGCAAGTTGTCGACGAGGTGATCCGGGACGCCGCGCACGGGGCAATCCACTGCGCGGCGTCACGCGTTTACCGGCCCGCGCCGGCGAGCTGGTTGCCTTCCGGTGTCGGGCGATACGGGCCTTGCGCGAGTTCGAGCCCTTGCGGATACGACGTCGCCTTGCGCAGGTACGCGAGCGTGCCGTCCTTGCGTGCCTGCTCGACTTCCGCGCTCACTTCGGCGCGCGTACGCGGGCCGTTGTGCTGCGCGGACCACGACGTGTTGCCGGAGTCGCCGGCGTGCGAGGTGTCCGAATCGGCGAAGGCCGGTGCGGACACGGCAAGCGTGAGCGCAAGGGCCGAGAGAAGATGGCGGCGGTTCATGGCGTAACTCCTGGAGATGTCGGAGCGCGCGCCTGAGCGCTGACTCCGGTCCCGCGGGCGGGATCTGTTCGATGCGCAACGAGGTGCGCGACAGGGTTTACTCTAGGTTGCCGGTCCGTCGCGATAAATGCAGCAGACGCGAATTGAATTGTCGTGTCAGTGGAACAATCGCCATCCGCATCGCCGGCAGGGTTATGCGGAAATGGCCGGGAGTCCCGCGGCACGGGCTTCGCAAGGATGTGCGGCGGCGACGCGCAACGACGCACGCGGTCGATTGCCGCGCGTCGTGCAAAGGTTTACTGCGGATTCGGGAAGGATTGCGGCGCCGCGCTTGAAAGGCGTGCCCGGGCCGCGCTCAGGCAGGATGGTGCGCGGGCACCGCGGCCCGCGCGTGGAGGTCGGACGATTACGCGACCCACTCGTTGATGACCGGCGTATCGAGCACCGGCGCGCGCTCGGCTTCCTCGAACGTGCGCTTGCTGCACGTCGCGTCGAGGCTGCCCTTGCCGCTCAACAGCGGGCACCGGTCGAACACTTCGGCAATCCAGTCGACGAACACGCGCACCTTCGGCGACAGATGACGGCTGTGCGGATACACGACCGAGATCGGCATCGGCAGCGGCTTGACGCCGGGCAGGACTTCCTTGAGCCGGCCTTCGCGCAGGTGCGGCAGCACCATGAACAGCGGCGGCTGGATCAGGCCGAAGCCCTCGATCCCGCACGTCACGTACGCATCCGCGTCGTTCACCGACACGATGCCTTCCATCTTCATCTCGACTTCCTTGCCTTCGATCAGGAACGTCCAGTCGATCGTGCGGCCAGTGCGGCTCGAGAAGTAGTTGACGGCCTTGTGCTGGCTCAGGTCGTCGATCGTCTGCGGCTCGCCGTGGCGCTCGAGATAGTCGGGCGATGCGACCGTCACGCATTCGAACAGGCCGACGCGGCGTGCGACGAGCGACGAATCCTGCAGCGCCCCGACGCGGATCACGCAGTCGACGCCTTCCTGCAGCAGGTCGACCGGCCGATCGGACAGGCCGAGTTGCAGGTCGATGTCCGGATAGCGCGTATGAAACTCGCACAGCGACGGAATCACGAGCAGCCGCCCGATCGAGCCCGGCATGTCGATACGCAACTTTCCGTGCGGCTTCCGGTTGTTGGCCTGGAAGCTTGCTTCGGTTTCCTCGACGTCCGCGAGGATCCGCACGCAACGTTCGTAGTAGGCGGCGCCGTCCGGCGTGAGGGAGAGCCGGCGCGTGGTCCGGTGCATCAGCCGCACGCCGAGGAATGCTTCGAGATTCTGGATGATCGTCGTGACGGACGCTCGCGGCAAGCCGAGCGTTTCTGCTGCCTTGGTGAAGCTGCTTGTATCGACGACGCGAGTAAACACCTGCATGGCCTGAAGCCGGTCCATCACAACCTCCGCAATCTAATGAGCCCGCGAACGACAAGGCTGCGCTACCTCGTGGGTAAACGCAGCCTCGGATTGTTCGGGGGCGTTGAATTGTGTTGCCGGATTATAGGCATTTATCCCAATGTCTGCCGGACCCAGAATTCGTTCCATCTCGAAATGGATGCTGCATCGTCATGGACGCTTCTGAATTCAGCAAATTCCTGAAAGCCGCATTGCCCGCGCAAGCCATGGCGGGCGCGGCACTGACGGTGGCCGAAGTCGAAATTCCCGGCTACGCACAGGACATCGTGCTGCGCCTCTACCGCCGCCCGGACAAGACCGGGTTGCCAGTAGTGCTTTATTTCCACGGCGGTGGCTTCGTCCGCGGTTCGCTCGACGATGCGGACTTCGCCGCGCGCTTTTTAGCAGAACGCTTACCAGCTCTCGTAGTGTCGGTCGATTATTCGCTCGCGCCGGCCTTTCCTTTTCCGGCCGCGCCGGAGGATGCATATCGCGCCGCCGTATGGGCCGCGACGCGCGCCCGCGCGTTCGGCGGCAATCCGAAGAAGATCGGGGTCGCCGGGCACGACGCGGGCGGCCAGCTCGCGAACTGCCTGGCCTTCATCGCACGCGACCGCGGCGAAGTGTCGATCGTCGCGCAGGCGCTGTTCGGGCCGATGCTCGACCCGAGCATGACGCGCATCGGCGACGCCGAGCGCCTCGCGTCCGACATCACCGCGCGCGAATGCGCGGCCTGCTATCGCGCGTACTTGCCGCAGGCGGCGCAGCGGATGCACCCGTACGCGGCGCCGATCGAATCGGTGCGCCTCGCGGGGCTGCCGCCGACGCTCGTCGTCACCGCGCAGAACGACGTGCTGCACGTCGAAGCGGAGAAATATGCGGGCTGCCTGATTTCGTCGGGCGTGCTCACGCAGGTGATCCGCTATCCGGACATCACGCACGCCGCGCTCGCCACGCACGAAGCCGCGTTCGAGGAAGCCGTGCGCTTCTTCCAGTGCCGCTTCCAGGCGCGCCAGCCGAACCGTTCCGAATAACCAGACCAATCCACGCTTACCGGAGATCCACATGGCCATCCTACGCACCACCCGTTCCCGAATCGCGACCGCGGCGATCGTCACGCTCGCCGTCGTCGGCCTCGGCACGTTCGGCGCGATGCGCGTCAACGCGAACGCACCCGAAAAAGCGGCGGCGCCGCTGCCCGAAGTCGACGTCGCGACCGTCGTGCCGCAGACCGTGACCGACTGGCAAAGCTACTCGGGCCGTCTCGAAGCGGTCGAGAAAGTCGACGTGCGCCCGCAGGTGTCGGGCACGATCGTCGCGGTGAACTTCAAGGACGGCGCGCTCGTGAAGAAGGGCGACGTCCTGTTCGTGATCGACCCGCGCCCGTATCAGGCGGAAGTCGACCGCGCGGCCGCGCAGCTCGCGGCCGCGCAGGCACGCAACGGCTACGCGCAGACGGACTGGCAGCGCGCGCAGCGGCTGATCGGCGACAACGCGATCGCGAAGCGCGACTACGACGAAAAGCAGAACGCGGCACGCGAAGCGAGCGCGAACCTGAAGGCCGCCGAAGCCGCGCTGGAAACGGCACGCATCAACCTCGGCTATACGCGCATCACCGCGCCGGTATCGGGCCGCGTGTCGCGCGCGGAAATCACGCTCGGCAACGTCGTGTCGGCCGGCGCGTCGGCCGCGCCGCTGACGACGCTGGTGTCGGTGTCGCCGATCTACGCATCGTTCGACGCGGACGAGCAGACCTACCTGCAGTACATCAATGGCGCGCGCAGCGGCCGCAAGGTGCCGGTCGAGCTCGGCCTCGCCAACGAAACCGGCTACTCGCGCAGCGGCGAGATCGATTCGGTCGACAACCGGCTCGACACGTCGTCCGGCACGATCCGCGTGCGCGCACGCTTCGACAACGCGGACGGCACGCTCGTCCCGGGCCTCTATGCGCGCGTGAAGGTGGGCGGCAGCGCGCCGCACGAGGCGCTGCTCGTCGACGACGCGGCGATCAACACCGACCAGGACAAGAAGTTCGTGTTCGTCGTCGACCAGCAGGGCCGCGTGTCGTATCGCGAAGTGCAGCCGGGGATGCAGCACGGCAACCGGCGCGTGATCGTCAGCGGTCTCGCCGCCGGCGATCGCGTGATCGTGAACGGCACGCAGCGCGTGCGCCCCGGCGAGCAGGTGAAGCCGCACATGGTCCCGATGACGGGCGGCGACGAGCCGTCCGCGCCGCTCGCGAACACCGCGAAGCCGGCCGCACCGGCGAAGGCGGATTCGTAAGCGGCGCGCCCGCTTCGCATCCGCGTTCAACCAGACAGAGCCACACATGAACATTTCCAAATTCTTTATCGACCGGCCGATCTTTGCAGGAGTCCTATCGGTGGTCATCCTGCTCGGCGGGGTGATCGCGATGTTCCTGCTGCCGATTTCGGAATATCCGGAAGTCGTGCCGCCTTCCGTGATCGTGAAGGCGCAGTACCCGGGCGCGAACCCGAAAGTGATCGCCGAGACGGTCGCGTCGCCGCTGGAAGAACAGATCAACGGCGTCGAGGACATGCTCTACATGCAGTCGCAGGCGAACAGCGACGGCAACATGACGATCACCGTCACGTTCAAGCTCGGCACCGATCCGGACAAGGCCACGCAACTCGTGCAGAACCGCGTGAACCAGGCGCTGCCGCGCCTGCCGGAAGACGTGCAGCGGCTCGGCATCACCACGGTGAAGAGCTCGCCGACGCTGACGATGGTGGTCCACCTGATCTCGCCGGACAACCGCTACGACATGACCTACCTGCGCAACTACGCGCTGATCAACGTGAAGGATCGCCTGTCTCGGATCCAGGGCGTCGGCCAGGTGCAGCTGTGGGGTTCGGGCGACTACGCAATGCGCGTGTGGCTCGATCCGCAGAAGGTCGCGCAGCGCGGGCTGTCGGCCGAGGACGTCGTGCAGGCGATCCGCGAGCAGAACGTGCAGGTCGCGGCCGGCGTGATCGGCGCATCGCCGTCGCTGCCCGGCACGCCGCTGCAGCTGTCGGTGAACGCGCGCGGCCGTCTGCAGACGGAAGAAGAGTTCGGCGACATCGTCGTGAAGACGACGCCGGACGGCGGCGTCACGCACTTGCGCGACATCGCGCGGATCGAGCTCGACGCGTCCGAGTACGGGCTGCGCTCGCTGCTCGACAACAAGCCGGCCGTCGCGATGGCGATCAACCAGTCGCCGGGCGCGAACTCGCTGCAGATCTCCGACGAAGTGCGCAAGACGATGGCCGAGCTGAAGCAGGACATGCCGGCGGGCGTCGACTACAAGATCGTCTACGACCCCACGCAGTTCGTGCGTTCGTCGATCAAGGCCGTCGTGCACACGCTGCTCGAGGCGATCGCGCTGGTCGTGATCGTCGTGATCGTGTTCCTGCAGACGTGGCGCGCGTCGATCATTCCGCTGATCGCGGTGCCGGTGTCGATCGTCGGCACGTTCTCGTTGCTTCTGGCGTTCGGGTATTCGATCAACGCGTTGTCGTTGTTCGGGATGGTGCTCGCGATCGGTATCGTGGTCGACGATGCGATCGTGGTCGTCGAGAACGTCGAGCGCAACATCGAGAACGGGATGACCGCGCGACAGGCGACCTACAAGGCGATGCAGGAAGTGAGCGGGCCGATCATCGCGATCGCGCTGACGCTCGTCGCCGTGTTCGTGCCGCTCGCGTTCATGTCGGGCCTGACCGGCCAGTTCTACAAGCAGTTCGCGATGACGATCGCGATCTCGACGGTGATCTCGGCGTTCAACTCGCTGACGCTGTCGCCGGCGCTGTCCGCGATCCTGCTCAAGGGCCATGGCGACAAGGAAGACTGGCTCACGCGCGTGATGAACCGCGTGCTCGGCGGCTTCTTCCGCCGTTTCAACAAGGTGTTCCATCGCGGCGCGGAGAACTACGGGCGCGGCGTGCGCGGCGTGCTGTCGCGCAAGACGCTGATGCTCGGCGTGTACCTCGTGCTGGTGGGGGCGACGGTGCTGGTGTCGAAGGTCGTGCCGGGCGGCTTCGTGCCCGCGCAGGACAAGGAATACCTGATCGCGTTCGCGCAACTGCCGAACGGTGCGTCGCTCGACCGCACCGAGAAGGTGATCCGCGACATGGGTTCGATCGCGCTGAAGCAGCCAGGCGTCGAGAGCGCGGTCGCGTTCCCGGGGCTGTCGGTGAACGGCTTCACCAACAGCTCGAGCGCGGGCATCGTGTTCGTCACGCTGAAGCCGTTCTCGGAACGGCACGGCAAAGCGCTGTCGGCCGGCGCGATCGCCGGTGCGCTGAACCAGAAATACGGCGCGATCAAGGATTCGTTCGTCGCGGTGTTCCCGCCGCCGCCGGTGCTCGGCCTCGGCACGCTCGGCGGCTTCAAGATGCAGATCGAGGATCGCGGCGCGGTCGGTTACGCGAAGCTGTCGGATGCGACCAACGACTTCATCAAGCGTGCGCAGCAGGCACCTGAGCTCGGCCCGTTGTTCACGAGCTACCAGATCAACGTGCCGCAGCTCAACGTCGATCTCGATCGCGTGAAGGCGAAGCAGCTCGGCGTGCCGGTGACCGACGTGTTCAACACGATGCAGGTGTATCTCGGTTCGCTGTACGTGAACGACTTCAACCGCTTCGGGCGCGTGTACCAGGTGCGCGTGCAGGCCGATGCGCCGTTCCGCCAGCGCGCGGACGACATCCTGCAACTGAAGACACGCAACGACCGTGGCGAGATGGTGCCGCTGTCGTCGCTCGTCACGGTGACGCCGACGTTCGGCCCGGAAATGGTCGTGCGCTACAACGGCTACACGGCGGCCGACATCAACGGCGGCCCGGCGCCCGGCTTCTCGTCGGGGCAGGCGCAGGCCGCGGTCGAACGCATCGCGCACGAAACGCTGCCGCGCGGCGTGCGCTTCGAGTGGACCGACCTCACGTACCAGCAGATCCTCGCGGGCGATTCGGCGATGTACGTGTTCCCGATCAGCGTGCTGCTCGTGTTTCTCGTGCTTGCCGCGCTGTATGAAAGCCTGACGCTGCCGCTCGCGGTGATCCTGATCGTGCCGATGAGCATTCTGTCGGCGCTGACGGGCGTGTGGCTCACGCAGGGCGACAACAACATCTTCACGCAGATCGGCCTGATGGTGCTGGTGGGGCTGTCGGCGAAGAACGCGATCCTGATCGTCGAATTCGCGCGCGAGCTCGAACACGACGGCAGAACGCCGCTCGAGGCCGCTATCGAGGCGAGCCGGCTGCGGCTGCGCCCGATCCTGATGACGTCGATCGCCTTCATCATGGGCGTGGTGCCGCTCGTCACGTCGACGGGCGCCGGTTCGGAAATGCGCCATGCGATGGGGGTCGCGGTGTTCTTCGGGATGCTCGGCGTGACGCTGTTCGGGCTGATGCTGACGCCGGTGTTCTACGTCGTGCTGCGTACGCTCGCGGGCGGCAAGATCCACGTCGCCGGCAAGGATTCGACGGGGTATGGCGTACCGGCGCCCGATGCTTGAGGACCAGAAAATGAATAACTTGCACAACACGAATGGCCTGATGCGTTTCGCGAAGGTGGCGGCCGCGAGCACCCTGCTCGCGACGCTGCTCGCCGCGTGCGCGGTCGGCCCAGACTACAAGCGTCCGGATGCGGCGGCGCCCGCCGCGTTCAAGGAAGCGCCGACCCTCGCTGCCGGCGAGCAGGCCGGCACGTGGAAGACGGCCGAGCCGTCGGACGGCGAACATCGCGGCGAATGGTGGAAGGTGTTCGGCGATCCGGTGCTCGATTCGCTCGAGACGCAGGCGCTCGCCGCGAACCAGAACCTCAAGGCCGCGGCCGCGCGGGTCGAGGAAGCGCGTGCGGCGACCCGTTCGGCGCGCTCGCAATGGTTCCCGCAGATCGGCGCCGGGTTCGGGCCGACGCGCGAGGGGCTGTCGTCGGCATCGCAGTTCCAGCCGCAGGGCACGGGCCCGACCAACGCGACGCTGTGGCGCGCGCAGGGCACGGTGTCGTACGAGGCCGACCTGTTCGGCCGCGTCGGCCGCAACGTCGAGGCGTCGCGTGCCGACCAGGCGCAGAGCGAAGCGCTGTTCCGCTCGGTGCAGCTCGCCCTGCAGGCCGACGTCGCGCAGAACTACTTCGAGCTGCGTCAGCTCGACTCGGACCAGGATCTGTACCGCCGCACGGTGGAGCTGCGTCAGCAGGCGCTGAATCTCGTGCAACGCCGCTTCAACGAAGGCGACATCAGCGAGCTCGACGTGTCGCGCGCGAAGAACGAACTGGCCAGCGCGCAGGCCGATGCGGTCGGCGTCGCGCGCCGGCGCGCGGCGTCCGAGCATGCGCTCGCGATCCTGCTCGGCAAGGCGCCCGCGGATTTCGCGTTCAAGGAGACGCCGATCGTGCCGGTCGCGGTGAAGATTCCGCCGGGCCTGCCGTCCGCGCTGCTGGAACGCCGCCCGGACGTGGCGGCGGCCGAGCGCGCGATGGCGGCCGCGAACGCACGGATCGGGCTCGCGAAGTCGGCGTACTTCCCGAAGCTCGATATCACCGGATCGTTCGGCTATGAGGCGTCGACGCTCGGCAACCTGTTCCTGTGGTCGAGCCGCACGTTCCTGCTCGGGCCGTTCGCCGGCACTGCGCTGACGTTGCCGCTGTTCGACGGTGGGCGACGGGCGGCCGGCGTGCAGCAGGCGCGCGCGCAGTACGACGAACAGGTCGCGAACTACCGGCAGCAGGTGCTCGTCGCGTTCCGCGAGGTCGAGGACAATCTCGCCGATCTGCGCCTGCTCGACGACCAGATCCGCGCGCAGGATGCCGCCGTCAACGCGTCGCGCCGGGCGGCGAAGCTGTCGCGTACGCAGTACCAAGAGGGCGAAGTCGCGTATCTCGACGTGATCGACAGCGAGCGCTCGGTGTTGCAGTCGCAATTGCAGGCGAACCAGTTGACGGGGGCGCAGGCGGTGTCGACCGTCAACCTGATCCGTGCGTTGGGTGGCGGGTGGGGTGCGGCGCCGACGGTGGTCGGCGGTGCGGCGACCGGCAAGGAGGATGTGGCTGCGCGGTGAGTGTCAGTGGCGCGCGCAGCGCCATGCGACGGCGGCCGAAACGGCCGCATGTCGAAACGAAAACCCGATCCGTGGCGACGCGGATCGGGTTTTTTTACAGGCAGCGCGCCTGCGTGCGGTTGCACGGCTACGCACCGATGCAATTCGTGATCGGTCGCGGATGGCGATTCAGACTGCCGCAGCGACAGTGCGATAGTTGCAACTAACGGTCGAGTCGGCGAGCATCGACCACCGGTACCGCGGCTACGCGCGGCGGCTGGTGGTGAAGCGCAATGCGTGCATTGCTGAGGGACTTCAGGAAAGAAGGGGAGACGGGCGGGACGAACCCCGCCCGATCGCGTTACGTCGCGACGAACTCGTGCACGTAACGATTGAACACCGCGGGGCTTGCCGCGTTCATCCCGTGCGATGCGCCGGCGACGGTCTGCCGTTGTGCATTGCCGATCCATTGCGACAGCGTGTCGACGTTGTGGCGGAACATCTTCGGGCTGCGCTGGCCGTCGATCAACAGCGTGCGGCAGGCGATATCGCCTGCGGTTTCGGCCGAATAGGCGGGCAGCGGATCGCGCAACTGCTTCGGCAGTGTGCTCGCGTTGTCGATCGCCATCGTGCGAAAGCGCGACGTGCTCTTCTTCCATGCACCGGGCAGGCTCACGGAATCGACGAACATCTCGAGGCCGGCCTCGACATCGCCTTGCTCGATCAGGTTCACGGCTTTCGTGCGCAGCGCGAGCGCGGCGGCCGGCAGCGCGGCTTCGCGCACGCCGGGTTGCTGGAGCGGGCCGCCCGGATCGGCGAGCGTCAGCGACTCGACGAGGTGCGGATGTTGACGTGCGACGTTGAACGCGACGCTGCCGCCGCGCGAATGACCGACCAGATGCACGGGGCCGAGATCGAGCGCGTCGATGAATTCGGCAAGCTCGTCGACATGGTTCTGCCAACTGAACTCGTCCTGGATGCCCGCTTCGACGGCCGGCCAGTAATGGCTCAGGCTCGGCGCGATGCAGCGGTAATGAGCCGACAGCGATGCGAGCTGCGGATCCCAGTAACGGTAGTCGCACAGCGAACCGTGAACGAACACCATCGGCGCGCCGCTGCCCCGCTCGACATACGGCAGGCTGATGCCTGACGAAAGCGTCGCAAATTGCAGGTCGGGGTTCGCGAGCACGGACGGCTCGATTCGCATGTTCATGACTGAAAGACTCAAAGGTGCGTCAACACGACGCAACTATGCATCACGGCGAGCTGCAAGGAAAACGCATAATTTTCATCGTGACGATCAATTTTATTGATGGCTTCGCCGGAAACCCTTGTCGGAGCGTGCTCATGTGCCGAAGCCTTCAATCATCCGACGAATCATTTCGACGCTGAAAGGGCGTGCGACGGCCTCCACGCACGCACCTTGGCCTTGGGAAAGGGAAGGTTTGCCGGTCACCGCACCGCCAACACCGGCGCGCTCCGAACCTCGACCGGCAGATCATTGTCCGCCGCAAACCGCATCGCGAAGTCGAACGCATCCGCGCACACGTCGCGCAATTCGTCCGACACGAACAGGCATTTGACGCCGCCGTCGACGACCGGGATCGCGAGCCGTGACAGCGCGCACGGATAGCCGGGCCGCCGTTCGCCGACGAACAGCGTGATGACGCCCGCGAGCCGCTCGGGCCAGTCGCTCGGGCGAAAGGTTTTCTGCGCGTGCGTGACGCCGCGGATCAGGTGGCCGGCGAGACGGCCCCGTTCGGTGATGTCGATGCGATCCATGCCGATGTGCGTATCCTCTCGTTCGCGTCATTCGCCGCCGTCGGCCGCGGCGTCGCCGCGCGCGGGAATCCGCAGGTGACGCAGCTTGTGATAGAGCGTTTTCTTCGGCATGCCGAGCGCTTCGCTCGCATCCGCGACGTTGCCGCCGTGACGCCGCAGCATGTCCTCGATCAGCATCCGCTCGAAATACGCGAGCTGTTCCGCGAGCGTGCTGCCGGCCGTCGGCGCGCCGCCGGACGACAGCAGGCTGTCGCCGGTTAGCCCGAGCACGAAGCGGTCGGCCACGTTCTGCAGCTCGCGCACGTTGCCGGGCCACGCGTGCGTCATCAGCTCGGACACCTGCGCGGCGGTGACGACCGGCGCCGGCTGCCCGAAGCGCCGCGCGGCCGCGAGCACGAAATGCTCGAACAGCAGCGGCACGTCCTCGCGCCGCTCGCGCAGCGGCGGCAGCTCGATCTGCGCGACGTTCAGGCGATACAGCAGATCCGCACGAAAGCGGCCGTCGGCCGCGAGTTCGGCGAGATCGGCCTTCGACGCGGCGATGACGCGGCAGTCGACCGGAATCAGTTCGTTCGCGCCGAGCCGCTCGATCACGCGCTCCTGCAGCACGCGCAGCATCTTGATCTGCAGCGCGATCGGCATCGTCTCGATCTCGTCGAGGAACAGCGTGCCGCCATCCGCCCATTCGATCTTGCCGATGCGTTTCTTGATCGCGCCGGTGAACGCGCCGGCTTCATGGCCGAACAGCTCGCTCTCGAACACCTGCTCGGGCAGGCCGCCGCAGTTCAGCGCGACGAAATGCGCATCGCGCCGGCCGCCGAAGTCGTGCAGGCTGCGCGCGATCAGCTCCTTGCCGGTGCCCGTCTCGCCGGTAATCAGCACCGATACCGACGTATCCGCGAGGCGCAGGATCTTCTTGCGCACGTCGGCCATCGCGGGCGACTTGCCGAGCACGAACGCCTCGATGCCCTGCCAGTTGTTCAGCGCCGCACGCAGCCCCTGCACCTCGAGCGTGAGCCGGCGCTTCTCGACGGCGCGCGCGACGCGGCCGGCGATCAGGTCCGACGAGAACGGCTTCTCGATGAAGTCGTACGCGCCGACCTGCATCGCGCCGACGGCCGTCGAGATGTCCGCGTGGCCGCTGATCAGCACGACCGGGATCTGCGCATCGACGGCCATCACGCGGTCGAGCAACTGCAGCCCGTCGATGCCCGGCATCCGCACGTCCGACACGATCACCACCCGCGCGCCGGGCGCGACGTGGGCGAGCGCGTCGGCGGCGGACGCGAACGCGTCGACCGGGAACCCGGCGAGCGCGACGGCCTGCTCGACGCCGATCCGGACGTTCTCATCGTCCTCGACGACCAGCACCCGAATCTCATGTTCCATGCTCTGTCCTTTGTTGCGGCGTCGCCGCCGCGAATTCGATGGTGAACTGCGCGCCGCCTTCGTCGCGGTTCGCCGCGGCGATCTTCGCGCCGAACGCCTCGACGATACGCGACGTGATCGCGAGGCCGAGCCCGAGGCCCTGGCCGCGCGGCTTGGTCGTGACGAACGGCTCGAACAGGTGCGGCAGCACGTCGGGCGCGATGCCGGCGCCGCTGTCGGTCACCGTGAAGCGCACGCGGCCGGCATCGTCCGCTTCGGCCGCCTCGATGACGATGCGGCGCACCGGCGCGTCGTGCACCGCGTCGAGCGCATTGCCGAGCAGGTTCACGATCACCTGCTGCAACTGGCTCGATTCGGCCGAGACCGTCGTGCCGGGTGCGATGTTCACGTCGAGCCGCACGCCTTCGTCGCGAATGCGCGCGTCGTAGATGAGTCGCGCATGCGCGACGGCCTCGTTCAGCGACACCGCGACGCGCTCGACGTCGGGCTTGCGCGCGAAGGCCTTCAACTCGCCGGTGAGCACGGCCATGCCGTCGACCAGCTTGCCGACCCGTTCGAGGTTCGCGAGCGCCGGCGCCGGCTGGCCGCGTTCGAAGAACGTGCGCGCGTTGTCGCACAGCGTGCGGATCGCGACGAGCGGCTGGTTCAGCTCGTGCGTGAGGCCGGCGGCCATCTGCCCGAGCACCGCGAGCTTGCCCGCGTGCACGACCTCCTGCTGCGATGCGCGCAGGCGCTGCTCGGTGCGTTCGCGCTCGTCGATCTCGCGCTGCATCCGCTCGTTCGCAGCCGTGAGCGCGGCCGTGCGCTGCGCGACCGTCAGCTCGAGCTGGTCGTTCGCACGGCGCAGCGCGTCCTGCGCGCTCAGCCGCGCGATGATCGCCCGGCGCCGCTGGATTGCATAGCCGACGAGCAGCGCGACGATCAGGAACGCGCCGGTGACGAACACGAACGCGGTTTGCTGCTGGCGCCGCGCGCCCGCGATGTCGAGCAGCACCATCAGCGAATCGCCGGCCTGCGGCGCGGGGCGCGACATCACGAGATAGCGCGCGGTGCGGCCGGCGCGGTGCGGATCGGGAAAGGTGCCGAACCAGGCGGCCGAACTGCGGTCGCCGATGCGGCGATAGGGCAGCGCGTCGACGGTGCGGCCCGCGTATTGGCGCGACGCCTGGATGTCGCGCTGCTGCTGCGCGGTGATCGGGCGCAGTGCGGTGAATTTCCACGAAGGCTCGGTCGAGATCACGACCACGCCGTTGCCGTCGACCACCAGCGCGGCGACGCCCGGCGCGCGCCACGCCGATTCCAGCGGGTCGACGCTGATCTTCACGGCGGCCACGCCGATCGGCACGCCGTCGCTGCGCACCGCGCTCGCGAAGTAGACGCCCGGCACGCCGGTGTTGGTGCCGATGCCGAAGAAGCGGCCGCTGCCGCGCGCGAGCGCGTCCTTGAAATACGGCCGGTACGACACGTTGGTGCCGACGAAACTGATCGTCTCGTTCCAGTTGCTGGCGGCGATCACGTCGCCTTGCAGATCGATCACGTCGACCGCGCCGCTGCCCGCGTCGCGATTCACGGCTTCGAGGTAGGTGTTCACCGCATGCACGAGTTCGGGCGCATCGTTCGGCGCGGCTTTCAGCATCGCCCGCACGCCGTCCTGCCGCGCGACCAGGCCGGGCAGGATCTCGAAGCGGCCGAGCTCGCTTTTCAGGCTCGACGCGTACAGGTCGAGCCGGTGCGCGCCGGCCTCCTCGAGCGCGTCGATCGCGCGTTCCCACGCGAAATCGACGGCCGCGCCGGCCACGCCGACATACAGCACCGCGGCCGATGCCCAGCCCCACCACGGGATTCCCTTGAAGCTCTTCTGCACGTTCGCCCTCATCAAGCCCGCTACCGGTCGTCCGCTACCGGTCGTCCGCTACCGGCCCTCCGCAACCGGCCCTTCGCAACCGCCCGCTCGGAACGACGCGCGCCGCGCGCCGGCAGGGCCGGCGGCGGCGCGTGCGAAGCAGCCGGCGCGACGATGCGCGGGCCGCGCGTTATCCGAAGTGCGCGACCAGGATCAGCGTCACCGTGACGACGATCGCGCCGCCGATCCGCGTGGCGATCTGCGCGAACGGCATCAACTGCATCCGGTTCGCGGCGGTCAGGATCGCGACGTCGCCGGTGCCGCCTTGCCCGCTGTGGCAGGCGTTCACGATTGCGGTGTCGATAGGGTACATCTTCAGCAGGCGGCCGACCACGAAACCGGTGCCCATCAGCGTCGCGACGGTCGACACGATCGTGACCACGTTGACGATCGTGAAGGCGGCGGTCAGCTTGTCCCACGGCGTCATCGCGACGCCGATCGCGAACAGCAGCGGATACGTGACGGCGGTCGAGAAGAACTTGTAGACGACGAACGCGCCTTCCTGCAGCGGCGGCGACACCGCACGCGCGAGCTTCACCAGCACCGCGAGGAACAGCATCGCGACCGGCGCGGGCAGGCCGAACAGCTTGTGCGCCATCAGGCCGACGAGGTACAGCGTGATCGCCGTGATGCCGGCGCCCGCGATGTGCGTGACGTCGACGTGTCCGCGGATCTCCTCGCTTTCCGGCGTCATGTCGCCGCTTTCGCCGACTTGCAGGCGGCCGTTGCCGGTCAGGTGCGGCAGGCGCTTGCCGAGCATGTCGAGCGCGCCCGACAGGATGATCGCGGTCAGGCTGCCGAGCATCACCGACGGCAGCACCATCGCGAACATCTCGCCTTGCGGCAGGTGCATCAGTTCCGAATAGCCGATCGACAGCGGAATCGCGCCTTCGCCGACGCCGCCCGCCATGATCGGCACGACGATGTACAGCAGCGTGTGGCGCGCGCCGAGGCCGAGCGCGGTGCCGACCGCCGTGCCGACGATCGCGGCCGCGATGGAGCCGACGGCGAGCGGGACGAAGATCTTCACGAAGCCCTGGATCAGCACGCGCCGGTCCATGCTCAAGATGCTGCCGACGATGATCGACGCGATGAACAGGTACAGGAAGTTGGTCGACTTCGTGAATTCGACCGTCAGGTTCAGCACCGGCTTCGGCAGCACGTGGTAATAGGTGAGCGCCGACGGCACGAAGGTCGCGAAGATCGCGGCCGCGCCGATGTTGCGCAGCAGCGGCAGGCGCTTGCCCAGTTCCGCGCAGGTGAAGCCGAAGAACGCGAGGACGGCGATCGCCATCGAGATTTCGCCGGGCACCTTGCCCGTCACCGCGAAGCCGACGATCAGCCCGAACAGGATCACGTAGACAGGCAGCGGGATGATGCCGATGCGGATTTCCATCAGCTTCCACCAGCCTTGCGGCCAGAAGCGTTCGCGCGTGGCGGGACCGGCTGCGGCAATCGGCTCGGGATGGGACGGGGTTTGGATAGAGGTCTGCAAGACGTGTCTCCTGATGTTTGGAATGCCTGCATTCGCTTCGCGGCATCGTGTGCCGTCTATTACGCAACCCCCGTGCCAGCATCGCAGCCCGCCGGAATATTTTTAATGCATTGATTCATAAGGGATTTGTTTCGTCTGCGGAAAGGGTTCTCCACGCCGGCCGGCCGAGATTTCGGAATCGGCGCGGCGGGCAGGCCGAGATTTCGGCCTGGCGGCGCCCGGGCAGCCGGCCGTTGCTCCGCTACGGCGCGCGCGGGCGATCGGCGCGGCATGGCCGGTATTCGGTCTGCCGGGCGGCGCAGCGCGCCCGACGCCGCCATATCGCCGCGCGCGATTTTCTTCGCACAATCGCTTCGTAGACCGTCCTCCCGCCGCTCTCTATCATCGGCTGATCCTTTTCCGATGCAACGACGACTGTCCGGAGAGCGCCCGTGCGTTCGCCGCGGCGTCGCTCATCCGTCGATACCGTCTTTGGACAGGAGAGTGGTTTCCATGCTGCATCCCGTTTTTTCCGCCCGCTTTTTCGCCGGCCGCCTGGCCCGCCTGCTGACGGCCGCGCTGCTCGCGGCATGGCTCGGCCTCGTGCTGCCGAACGGCGCGCGCGCCGACACCGCGCCGCTGAAGGTCGGCATCTCGACCAGCCCGCAGATCGAGGCGCTGAAGATTGCCGCGAAGGAGGCGAAGGCGCAGGGCCTCGACGTGAAGATCGTCGAATTCACCGACTGGAATACGCCCAACGCGGCGCTCGCGAACAAGGACATCGACGTCAACTACTTCCAGCACATCCCGTTTCTCGAGAACGCGAAGAAGCAGGGCGGCTACGACTTCATCGCGATCGCGCCCGGCACGATCATGAAGATCGGCCTCTATTCGAAGAAGGTGAAAAGCTTCGCCGAGCTGAAGGACGGTGCGCGCGTCGCGATCGCGAACGATCCGGTCAACGGCGGGCGCGGGCTGTTGCTGCTGCAGCGCGCGGGGCTGATCGCGCTGAAGCCGGGCGCCGACTACCGTGCGACGACGCACGACATCGTCGCCAATCCGAAGCACCTGAAGATCATCCCGCTCGAAGCGTCGCAGCTCGCGCGCTCGCTCGACGACGTCGACCTCGCGCAGGGCTACCCGAGCTTCATCAAGCTCGCGGGCACGGCCGACCCGAACAGCGCGCTGCTGTTCGACGGCACCGAGAACAAGAACTTCGCGATCCAGTGGGTCGTGCGGCCCGAGAGCGCGAACGACCCGCGCATCCGCAAGTTCATCGCGATCTACCAGCACTCGCCGGCCGTGCGCCGGGCACTCGACAACGCGTTCGGCTCGCTGTACGCGATCGCGTGGTGACGGAGCCAGACATGACGACGGCGAACCGCAAGAAGATCCTGCTCAACGCGTTCAACATGAACTGCGTCGGGCACATCAACCACGGGCTGTGGACGCATCCGCGCGACCGCTCCGCGCACTACACCGATCTCGACTACTGGGCCGATCTCGCGAAGACGCTCGAACGCGGCAAATTCGACGGGATCTTTCTCGCGGACATCGTCGGCGTGTACGACGTGTTCGGCGGCGGGCCCGACGCCGCGCTGCGCGAATCGGTGCAGGTGCCCGTCAACGATCCGCTGCTGCTCGTGCCGGCGATGGCGCAGGTCACGCGGCATCTCGGCTTCGGCGTGACCGCGAACCTGACCTACGAGCCGCCGTACCTGTTCGCGCGCCGCATGTCGACGCTCGATCATCTGACGAAAGGGCGCGTGGGCTGGAACATCGTGACCGGCTATCTCGACAGCGCCGCGCGCGGGATGGGTCTCGCGCAGCAGATCGGCCACGACGACCGCTACGAGCGCGCCGACGATTACATGGACGTCGTCTACAAGCTGTGGGAACGGAGCTGGGACGACGACGCGGTGATCCGCGACGCGCAGGCGCGGGTGTTCACGCAGCCGGGCAAGGTGCGGCGCGTGAAGCACGACGGCCCGTTCTATTCGATCGATGCGATTCATCTGAGCGAACCGTCGTTGCAGCGCACGCCGGTGCTGTACCAGGCCGGCTCGTCCGCGCGCGGCGTCGAGTTCGCGGGCCGCCACGCGGAATGCGTGTTCGTGAACGGGCAGAGCAAGGCCGCGGCGCGCGCGGCGGCGCTCGACATCCGCGCGGCCGCCGCGCGGCAGGGGCGCGACCCGGCATCGATCAGGATTTTCGCCGGGGTGAGCGTCGTGACCGCCGAGACCGAGCGGCTCGCGCGCGAGAAATTCGACGAGTACCGGCGCTACGCGAGCCCGGAAGCCGGCCTCGCGCACTTCGCGAGCTCGACCGGCATCGACTTCGCGAAATACGGCCTCGACGAGCCGATCTCGTATGTGAAGACCGATTCGATCCAGTCGGCGGTCGACGCGATCTCGCGCAAGAGCACGACGGGCACGTGGACGGTGCGCCGGATGCTCGAGCAGATGTCGCTCGGCGGCCGTTATGCGCCGATCGTCGGTTCGCCGTCGCAGGTCGCAGACGAACTGCAGTCGTGGATCGACGAGACGGGCATCGACGGCTTCAACCTGACGCGCACCGTGATGCCGGAATCGTTCGAGGATTTCGTCGATTGGGTCGTGCCCGAGCTGCAGAACCGCGGCGTCTACAAGGAAGACTACGATCCCGCGCCGACGCTTCGCGAGAAGCTGTTCGGCGCGGGCCCGCGCCTGCCTGCCTGGCACACCGGCGCCCAGCACCGGCCGACGGCCGTATCGGAACCCGCGCATCCCGCGCATGCCTGAACGTGACGGAGCGAAGCGATGACGCAATTGTTCGATACGCTGGGTTTCATCGAGGCATCGGCCGTACGCGCCGGCGCCGCTGCGACGGCGCATGAGGAAACGGCCGCGCCGGCCGACGGCGCGGCCGTGTCGCTGGAGCAGGTCGGCAAGGTGTTCGCGACGCCGCGCGGCCACGCCGCCGCGCTGCGCGACGTGACGCTCGACGTGCGGCGCGGCGAGGTGTTCGGGATCATCGGCCGCAGCGGGGCCGGCAAGTCGACGCTGCTGCGGCTCGTGAACGGCCTCGAACGGCCGAGCTCGGGCCGCGTGCGCGTGCAGGGCGTCGACGTCGGCGCGCTCGACGAGGATGGCCTCGTCGCGTTGCGGCGCCGCACCGGCATGGTGTTCCAGCATTTCAACCTGCTGTCCGCGAAGACGGTGTTCGAGAACGTCGCGCTGCCGCTGAAGATCGCCGGCGTGCCGAAGGCCGAACGCGTGCGCAAGGTCGAGGCGCTGCTCGATCTCGTCGGGCTCGCCGCGAAGCGCGATGCGTATCCGGCGAGCCTGTCGGGCGGACAGAAGCAGCGTGTCGGCATTGCGCGGGCGCTCGTGCACGATCCCGAGGTGCTGCTGTGCGACGAGGCGACGTCGGCGCTCGATCCGGAAACCACGCAATCGATCCTCGCGCTGCTCGCGGACATCAACCGCCGCCTCGGGCTGACGATCGTGCTGATCACGCACGAGATGGAGGTGATTCGCGCGGTGTGCGACACCGTGGCGGTCATCGAACAGGGCGAGGTCGTCGAAACGGGGCCGGTATGGCGCGTGTTCGGCGATCCGCGCCACGGTGCGACGCGTGCGTTGCTGAGCACGCTCGGGTACGACCTGCCGGCCGAGCTGGCCGCGCGCGTGCGGCCGCTGCCCGAGCCGGCCGCGCTGCCCGACGGCGCGCAGGTCGTGCTCGACGTCCGCTATACGGGCGAGAGCGGCGGCGAGCCGGACGTCGGCGCGCTAGCAGCGGCGCTCGGCGGCTCGGTGCGGTTCCTGCACGGCGGCATCGAAAGCATCCGCGGGCATGCGCAGGGGCGGCTCGTGATCGCCGCGACGCCGCGTGCGGACGACGCCGGCCCGTCGGCGGCGCGCGGCGGTGCGGTCGCCGCGCTGCTCGAACGCGCGCGCCGCCATGCGAATCGCGCGGAGGTGCTCGGCTATGTTTGAGCTCTGGTGGCCCGAACTGCTCGACGCGATCCGCGACACGCTGTCGATGGTCGCCGCGTCGGCCGCGATCGCCGCGCTGATCGGCATCCCGCTCGCGGTGATTCTCGTGACCACCGCGCCCGGCGGCATCTACGCGCGGCGCGGCGTGAACGCGGTGCTCGGCGCGCTCGTCAACGTGTTCCGCTCGACGCCGTTCATCATCCTGCTGGTCGCACTGCTGCCGTTCACGCGCGTGCTGATCGGCACGACGATCGGTGTCTGGGCGGCCGTCGTGCCGCTGTCGATCGCCGCGATCCCGTTCTTCGCGCGGATCGCCGAAGTGAGCCTGCGCGAAGTCGATCGCGGGCTGATCGAGGCCGCGCTCGCGATGGGCGCGAAGCGCCGCCACATCGTGTGGCACGTGCTGCTGCCCGAAGCGCTGCCCGGCATGCTCGGCGGGTTCACGATCACCGTCGTCGCGCTGATCGGCTCGACCGCGATGGCGGGCGCCGTCGGCGCGGGCGGGCTCGGCGATCTCGCGATCCGCTACGGCTATCAACGTTTCGACACCACCGTCATGGCGACCGTGATCGTGATCCTGATCGCGCTCGTCTCGGCCGTGCAAATCACGGGCGACCGCCTGGTCCGACGCGTGACCCGGCGCACCTGAGCGACGCCACGAGCGTCCGCTCGCTTCCTTCACGATCCTGAGAGAGAAAAACGATGACCTTGCCCCTCGGCGCGCCGCGCGAATGGAACGGACAATTCGAGGAAGCGCTGTTTCTCGACGTGGCGCGACGCCATCGTCCGGACTTCCCCGACAAATTGGCGACGCCGCCACGCGAGCCGCGCAACGACGACGAGCTGGCCGCCGTCGCCGACTACTACACGAAGATGGCGTCGCACGACCTGTTCATCGTGCAGGTCGTCGCGAAGGCGATCGACACGCTGTTCCGCGACGATCCGCATTTCCAGCTGATCCTGTCGCGCCAGCTCGGCGACGACGGCGCGCATGCGGTGATCGGCCGCGAGCGCGTGACCGCACTCACCGGGCGCGACCCGCTGCCGGAAGTCGACCGGCTCGTCGCCGCGCACTGGGCACGCATCGGCGACATCGCGGTGCGCGACGTCGCGGGGTTTCTCGCGTTCGAATGGCATTACGAGCTGCACATCCTCGCGAAGCTGTGGATTCAGCGCAAGACCGGCCGCATCGGCGACAGTGCGATGCGCGAGCACGGCGAGAACCGGATTCGCCCGGACGAGGAGTGGCATCGCGTGCAGATCGTCCAGTGGTGGTTCGACACGCTGCAGGCGCTGCCGGCCGCCGAGCGCGACGCGCTGATCGATCGTGTGATCGCGGCCGACGAGGAAACCCAGGCGCGGCTCGACGGCTACCTGCACGACGAGTACGCGCACACGGCGCTGGTGTTCGGCGCGGATATCGCGGAATATCGTGCGATCTACGACGACTGGCGGCGCGAGATCCTGTCGCGGCTGACCGGCCGCCGGCTTGGCGCACTCGTACCGCTGTCGGGCGAAACCGCTGAACAGGAAGCCGTCGCATGAACGATCCACGCCGCCCGGCGACCCTCGAGCCGGATACCGATCCGCCGGCCGTCGACCGCGCTGCGCTGGCGCGCGCGATCGACGCACTGCGCGCGAGCGCCGCGGAGCGCGACCGCGCGGGCGGTCACGCGGCGCAGGAGAAGCAGTGGCTCGCCGATGCGGGCCTGCTGACGCTCGCGGTGCCGCGCGCATTCGGCGGTCAGGAAGCGGCGTGGCCCGCGATCTACGACGTCATCCGGCAGGTCGCGCGGGTCGACAGCGCGCTCGCGCATCTCGTCGGGTTCCAGTGCCTGCAAGTGGTGAGCGTCGACGTGTGGGGCAGCGCCGCGCAGCGCGAGCGCTACCTGCGCGGCACGGTCGACGAGCGCTGGTGGTGGGGCAACGCGGTCAATCCGCTCGACACGCGGCTCGTGGCCACGGCGACGGCCGACGGCGGCTACCGGCTCGACGGCGTGAAGGGCTTCTGTTCCGGCACGCGCGGCTCGCAGCGGATGACGGTGTCCGCGCACGATCCCGCCACCGGCCGGACCGTGTTCGGCGTGGTGCCGACCGATCGGGTGGGGATCACCGGCAACGAGGATTGGGACCCGATCGGCCAGCGCCAGACCGACAGCGGCAGCGTGCGCTTCGACGGCGTGGCGCTCGCGGCGGACGAGGTGCTGCATCGTTCCGAGACTCCGCCGACGCCCCGCGCGACGCTGCGCACGCTCGTGTCGCAGCTCGTGCTGACGAACCTGTTCGTCGGCCTGGCGGAAGGCGCGCTGGCCGAGGCGCGCGATTACGTGCGACGGCATGGCCGCCCGTGGATTCACTCGGGCGTCGAGCGGGCCGAAGACGATCCGTACACGCTCCAGCGCTTCGGCGACATGCGCGTGCGCGCGATCGCCGCGGCGGCGCTGGCCGATCGCGCGGCCGGCATGTTGCAGCACGCGTGGGCGCGGCAGGATGCGCTGACGGCCGACGAACGCGCCGAAGTCGCGCTCGCGGTATCGGAAGCGAAGATCGTCGCGCAGCGCGCGGCGCTCGACAACGGCGAGGCGCTGTTCGATGCGTGCGGCGCGCGCGCGACGGCCGCATCGCTCGGCCTCGACCGCTTCTGGCGGAATGCGCGCACCCATACGCTGCACGACCCGCTCGACTACCGGCTGCGCGACGTGGGCCGGTTCGCGCTCACCGCGGAATTGCCGCCGGCGTCGCTCTATACGTGATATGCAGCGCGGCGGCACCGGCAAGGCGCCGCGTGCTGCTGCCTTCGCCGTTGCCACATCGATGAGCCGGCCTGCTGGACGTCCGGAGTGATATGTTATATCGTAGCGATACAATATATCATTTCATTCTCAACGCCCTGTTCCGGAATCGCCGATGAGCCCCGCCCTTCACCCGTCCACGCGGCTTCCCGTGACCGTCCTGTCCGGCTTTCTCGGCGCCGGCAAGACGACGCTGCTCAACCATATCCTCAACAACCGCGAGGGCCGGCGCGTCGCGGTCATCGTCAACGACATGTCGGAGGTCAACATCGATGCGGCGCTCGTGCGCGACGGCGGCGCGGGGCTGTCGCGCACCGACGAGAAGCTGGTCGAGATGAGCAACGGCTGCATCTGCTGCACGCTGCGCGAGGATCTGCTGATCGAGGTCGACCGCCTCGCGCGCGAAGGGCGCTTCGATCAGCTCGTGATCGAATCGACCGGCATCTCGGAGCCGCTGCCGGTGGCCGAGACGTTCACGTTCGAAGGCGAGGACGGCCGCAGTCTCGGCGAAGTCGCGCGGCTCGACACGATGGTGACGGTGGTCGACGCGTTCAATTTCCTGCGCGACTACGCGTCGCGCGACAGCCTGCAATCGCGCGGCGAATCGATGGGCGACGAGGACGCACGCACGGTCGTCGATCTGCTGATCGACCAGATCGAGTTCTGCGACGTGCTCGTGATCAACAAGATCGACCTGATCGACGGCAGCGCGCGCGAGCGGCTGGTCGCGCTGCTGCGCGGGCTGAACCCGCGTGCGCGGATCGAGATCGCCGAATTCGGCAAGGTGCCGCTCGAGCGTGTGCTCGACACGGGCCTGTTCGACTTCGACGCGGCGTCGCGCGCGCCGGGCTGGCTGCAGGAGCTGCGCGGCACGCACACGCCGGAGACCGACGAATACGGCATTCGCAGCTTCGTCTATCGCGCGCGGCGGCCGTTCCATCCGCAGCGCTTCCTCGATCTCGTCGAAAGCGAATGGCCGGGCGTCGTCCGCTCGAAGGGGTTCTTCTGGCTGGCCACGCATCCGACCGTCGCCGGTTCGTGGTCGCAGGCGGGCGCGGTTGCGCGGCACGGGCCGGCCGGCCACTGGTGGGCGGCCGTGCCGCCCGAGCGCTGGCCGCAGGATCCGGAAGCCGTCGCGCAGATCCGCGCACGCTGGGACGAGCACGTCGGCGACGCACGGCAGGAGCTCGTGCTGATCGGCATGGACATGGACGAGCCGGCGCTGCGCGCGCGCTTCGACGCGTGCCTGCTGACCGATGCCGAGATGGCGACCGGCCCCGAACACTGGACCACGTGGGACAACCCGTTTCGCGACTGGCCCTGACCTGAACACGCGCTGCCTGCATCGATCCGGATGGAGAAGGCGCTCCACCGGATTCCAGACATGAATGCAGCGCTTCCCGATATTTCACTGACCGATGCCGCGCCGGGCCTTGGCCCGCTCGAATGGGTCGGCATGCAGGGCATCGATCTGCCCGTCGTCGTGGCGGAGCCCGGCTGCCGGCGCGACGCGCATGCGCGTGCCGATGTCCAGGTCGATCTGCCTGCGCCGCGGGTGAAAGGTATCCACATGTCGCGGCTGTACGGGCTGCTCGACCGGCTGGCCGATGGTGAAGCGCTGTCGCCGGCAGGCTTGCAGCGCATGCTGCGCGCGATGATCGACAGCCACCGCGACTGCGACACGCGCAGCGCGCGCGTGCGGCTGCGCTTCGACCTGCTGGCCCGTCGCGCCGCGCTCGTGACCGACGGGCTGGCCGGCTGGAAGGCTTATCCGGTGCAGATCGACGCGACGCTGGCCGGGGATGCGTTCGCGCTGCGTGCGCAGGCGACGATCGTCTATTCGTCGACGTGCCCGTGCTCGGCGGCGCTGTCGCGGCACTGGGTCGAACAGGCGTTTCTGGCGGCATTCGGCCGCGACGATCGCGTGGAGCCGGCGGCGGTCGCCGCGTGGCTGAAACGGCATGCGACGGCCGCCACGCCGCACAGCCAGCGCAGCGAAGCCGTCGTCGGCGTGGCGCTGCCGGCCGATGGCGCGACACTGGGGCTGATCGACCTCATCGATCGCGTCGAGCATGCGCTGGGCACGCCGGTGCAGACGGCCGTCAAGCGTGCGGACGAGCAGGCGTTCGCGGTGCTGAACGGCGAGAACCTGATGTTCGTCGAGGATGCCGCGCGCCGCGTGCAGGCCGCGCTGGAAGATCGCCATGCGAGCCCGCGCGTGCACGTGCGCCATCTCGAAAGCCTGCATCCGCACGATGCAGTGGCGTGGGCCGCACCGGTACGCGAAGGAGGCGACGCATGCTGATCCGCAAGCTGTTCCGGTTCGAGAACGCACACGTCGTACGCGGCTGCAGCACGCGGCGTTGCTCGCATTCGATCCATGGCCACTCGTACCGCGTCGAGTTGCTGCTCGAGGCGCACGCGCTGGATCACGGGCAGATGATCTACGACTTCGGGCTGCTCAAGGGCGACGTGCGCGACCTGATCGACGCGTTCGACCATGCGGTGACGCTGTGGTCGGACGACGATCCGCACTACGTCGAAAGCATGAGCCGGCATTCGGAGCGCTGGGTGCGGCTGCCGGTGTCGCCGAGCGCCGAGCAATTCTCGCGCGTGCTGTTCCGGCTCGTCGATGCCGCGTTGTCGGGCACGCCGATGTCGAACGGCGAAGCTGACGTGCGACTGTATTCGGTGATCGTTCACGAAACCGAGACCGGCTACGCACAGTGCTTCCGCGACGATGCATTCAACCCGCGCATGGGCCGCATCGACCTCGACACGATCGTCTTCTCGCCCGCCATCGTCGCGCAGTGGCGCGATCCGGGCCTGTTCGAGCGGCTCAAGCGCGGCCAGGTCCTTTCCATACAGGAATCCTCATGATCAGGAAGAACCCGCGCGGCGACCTGCCGCAGATTCATCCGAACGCGTTCGTCGACCCGACCGCCATCCTGTGCGGGCGTGTGATCGTCGAGGAGAACGTGTTCATCGGCCCGTACGCGGTGATCCGCGCCGACGAAACGGATGCGGACGGCCAGATCGCGCCGATCGTGATCGGTGCGCATTCGAACATCCAGGACGGCGTCGTGATCCATTCGAAATCGGGCGCGAGCGTGACGATCGGCCGGCACACGTCGATCGCGCATCGCGCGATCGTCCACGGGCCGTGCACGGTCGGCGACGGCGTGTTCGTCGGATTCAACAGCGTGCTGTTCAATTGCACGATCGACGACGGCTGCGTGGTGCGCTACAACGCGGTCGTCGACGGCTGCCGCCTGCCGCCAGGCTTCTACGTGCGCTCGACCGAACGCATCGGGCCGGAAACCGACCTCGCCGCGTTGCCGCAGGTGACGCCCGACGCGAGCGATTTCTCCGAGGACGTCGCGCGGACGAACAACGCGCTGGTGCGCGGTTACAAGCACATCCAGAACGAGTTCTGATTCATGGGCGAGCGGGTGCGACGGGAACGCTGCGACCGGGCGGAACGACGCCACGTCGATCTGCTGGTGTACGGCGGCACGGTGATGACGCCCAACGGCGCCGAGCGGATCGACGTCGCGTGCGTGGATGGCCGCGTCGTCGCGCTGGGCGTGTTGCGCGGTACGTGGAGCGCCGACGTGCTGCTCGATGCGCGCGGATTGCACGTGCTGCCCGGCGTGGTCGACAGTCAGGTGCATTTCCGCGAACCGGGGCTCACGCACAAGGAGACCATCGAGGCCGGCACGCGCGGCGCGGTGCTCGGCGGCGTCACGACGATCTTCGAGATGCCCAATACTCATCCGCTGACGTTGAGCGAGCAGGATCTGAACGCCAAGCGGGATCTTGCGCGCGGTCGTGCGTGGTGCGACTACGCGTTCTACATCGGCGGCTCGGCCGCCAATGCCGAACGGTTGCCGGTGCTCGAACGTTTACCCGGCTGCGCGGGGGTGAAGGTCTTCATGGGCAGTTCGTTCGGCGATCTGCTGGCCGACGACGAAACCGTGTTGCGCCGGATCCTGCGCAACGGGCAACGACGCATGGCCGTGCATGCGGAGGACGAGGCGCGGCTACGCGAACGCAAGGCGATCGCCGAGGCCAGCGGCGACGTGCGCGACCATCCGCGCTGGCGCGACGCGCAAAGCGCGCTGGCCGCGACGCGGCGCATCGTCGGACTGGCCGCGGAGGCAGGGCGCCGACTGCATGTGCTGCACGTGTCCACGGCGGATGAAATGGCGTTTCTCGCGCGGCACCGGCGGCGCGTGACGGTCGAAGTCACGCCGCATCACCTGAGCCTGCATGCGCCGGATTGCTACGAGCGGCTCGGCACGTTCGCGCAGATGAATCCGCCGGTGCGCGAACGGCATCATCGGGACGCGCTGTGGCAGGCCGTCCGCGACGGCGTGGTCGACGTCATCGGCAGCGATCACGCGCCGCATACGCGCGACGAAAAGCGCCGCCCGTATCCGCGCTCGCCGAGCGGGATGACCGGCGTGCAGACGCTGCTGCCGCTGATGCTCGATCACGTGAATGCCGGCCGCCTGAGCCTGGAACGGCTGGTCGACCTGACCAGCGCCGGGCCGGCGCGCATCTTCGGCATCGAAGGAAAGGGGCGCATTGCGGCCGGCTACGACGCCGATTTCAGCATCGTCGACTTGCGCGCGCGGCGGGTCATCCGCGACGAATGGATCGCGAGCGTGAGCGGCTGGACGCCGTACGACGGATGCGCGGTCGCGGGCTGGCCCGTGCATACGGTCGTGCGCGGGCAGGTCGTCGTGCGTGACGGCGAGTTGAACGGGCAGCCGGCCGGGGAGGCCGTGACGTTTCTCGACACCTAGATCGGCAGCCGTACCGTCTGCTTGATGCGCTTCAGCGGAATCTCGGTTTCGACGTTGCGTACGCCCTCGATCTGCGTGAGCGTTTCCATCTGAAAGCGCTGATAGTCGTCGAGATCCTTCGCGATCACGCGCAGCAGATAGTCGTAGCTGCCGGCCATCAGATGGCATTCGAGCACTTCCGGCGCCCGTTCCATCTCGCGCGCGAAGCGTTCGACCGTCGTCTTGTCCTGGCGCTCCAGCGTGACGCGCACGAATGCGGTGAAGCGCAGCTCGACGGCCGCCGGGTTCAGCAACGCGACATAGGCGTCGATTACGCCCTGTTCCTCGAGCAGGTGAACGCGGCGCAGGCACGGCGTGGGCGACAGTCCGGCCTGCTGCGCGATGTCGGCGTTCGTCTGGTTCGAATTCTGCTGCAATGCACGCAAAATGCGTCGATCGATCGCATCCAGTTTGATTGGCATTTTTGGCTACCCGAAATACGAGTATTGGAGAATAACTCCAAATACATAGCGGAAAGTAGCCGAGTTTGCATCCAATCTCCAACGGAAGTTGCCGATAATCTGACGACTGTCCGGCCCCGGGCGCGCGATCCCCGCCCGCCGCGGCGCCACTTTCAGGAGCTTCCCGATGCTGCACGTCGCCTGGTTGCCGTTCATGGCCACCTCCCTTCTGATCATTCTGACGCCGGGCCAGGACATGGTGCTCGTGATGTCGCGCACGCTGTCCGGCGGCACGCGCGCGGGCCTCGTGACCGCCGCGGGCGTCAGCGTCGGGCTGCTCGTCCATACGATGCTCGCGACGCTCGGGCTGGGTGCGCTGCTTCAGGCATCCGAATGGCTGTTCACCGCGCTGAAGGCGATCGGCGCGCTGTACCTGTTGTACCTCGGCATCACGCTGCTGCGTTCGTCGGGCGAATTGACGCTCGCGGGCAACGGCAATGCGCCGGCATCGCGGCTCCGGACGTTCGCGCAAGGCGCGCTGTCCAACGTGTCGAACCCGAAAGTCGCGCTTTTCTATCTGGCGTTCCTGCCGCAATTCGTTCCGGCGGGCGCCCCGCATCCGATGCTGTCGCTGTTCGTGCTCGGCGCGACGTTCGCCGGGCTGACGTTTCTCGTCAAGGGGCCGGTCGCGTTGTTCGCCGGCCTGCTGTCGGCGTCGATCCGCCGCAACCCGCGCATCCTGACGCGCATGCATCGCGTCAGCGGCGTCGTCTTGCTGGCGCTGGGCGTGAAGCTGGCGCTCGAGCGCCGCTGATCGGGCACGATGCCGGCACGCCGGCCGGCGCTACGCCTCCGGCAACGCGTCCGCCAGCGCCCGCATCGCATCCACCGTTTCCGGATTCGCCGGAAAGAACGCCTCGATCGCCAGTTCCGACAGCGTCACGTCGACCGGCGTGCCGAACACCGTCGTCGTACTGAAGAACGTCAGCTCGCCGCTCGCCGTGCGCAACCGCAGCGGCACGGCGATATCCGCGAAATCGGTGCGCGCGGGCGCGTCGTCGGGCTGGCCGGCCGGCGCCGGATACGCGGCGAGTTCGTCGCGCAGCGTATGCAGCGTGCGATCGCCGCTCGCATCGATCTGCCGCTGCAACCGATGCAGGATGTGCGCGCGCCATTCGTGCCAGTTGACGATCTGCGACGCGAGACCGTCCGGATGCAGGCTCAACCGCAGCACGTTGACGGGCGGCTGCAGCAGCGCCGGATCGGCCTGCGCGACCAGCGCGCCGAGCATCCGGTTCGCCGCGAGCAGCGTCCAGTGGCGGTCCACCGCAAGCGCCGGGTACGGCTCGTGCCCGCGCAGCACGGCCTCGACCGCATGACGCGCCGCATCCAGTTCCGGGTCCGAAAACGGTCGTTCGCGAAACAGCGGCGCAAAGCCGGCCGCGACGAGCAGCGCATTGCGTTCGCGCAGCGGCACGTCGAGGCGTTCGGCCAGATGCAGCACCATCTCGCGGCTCGGCTGCGCGCGGCCCGATTCGACGAAGCTCAGGTGGCGCGCGGAAACCTCCGCGTCGAGCGCGAGCGCCATCTGGCTCAGGCGCCGGCGTTGCCGCCACGTGCGCAGCAGCGGACCGATGCCGGACGCGCGGCCGGCGGACGGGGAGGGCGAATGGAGGGCGGCGGTCGGGTTCATGGCGCAGATGATAGGCAATCCCGCGCCGCTTTGGCATTACCTGCGAGGTAAGCGCCGCGCCACGCCCACCCCGGCGCGCACAGCCGCTGCGTTACCATAGCCCCCGTGCCACCTGAGAGGCGGCGCCGGACCTGCGACGACAACGCATGGGCCGGCCGCCGCGCACATCGACAACAAGGCATTCCAGGGGAATCCAACAATGAAAAAACTCGCCGTCCGGCTCGCCTGCGTGGCGACGCTCGCACTCGCCGCGACCAGCGGCCACGCGCAGACCGAAGCTGCGCAGGTGGAAATGAGGGCCGCCGCCGCGGCCGCCAACGAAGCGGTCGTGAAGGGGCCGACCGACATCGACGTGAAACACGAAGCCGTGCTGAAGCTGAAGGCCGGCGAATCGTTCGTGCCGGCCGCCGAAGCCGGCCGCTACCTGCGTTCGATGGGCAACGCGATCGACGAATCGAAGCTGGTCGGCCTCGTGCTGCCCGACGATCCCGACGCCGACTGGATCTCTGTCGTGTCGTTCGAGCCGAGCGGCTACATCCGCGACGACGACGCGAAGGACTGGAAGCCCGACGAACTGCTGAAAAGCCTGCAGGCCGGCACCGAGGCGAACAACCCGGCGCGCAAGGAGCGCGGCCTGCCCGAAACCGAGGTGGTCGGCTGGGCGAAGGCGCCCGCATACGACGCGGCCACGCACCGGCTCGTGTGGTCGGCGATCATCCGCGACAAGGGCGCGGCGCCGAATGCCGGGAACGACGGCGTGAACTATCGGACGCTCGTGCTCGGCCGCGACGGCTACCTGTCGCTGACGATGGCGTCGACGCTCGCCGATCTGCCGAAGTACAAGGCATCGGCCGACGCGCTGCTGGCGAACATCAGCTTCAACGACGGCAAGCGCTATGCCGATTTCAACAAGTCGACGGACCACGTCGCCGAGTACGGGCTCGCGGCGCTGATCGTCGGCGTCGGCGCGAAAAAGCTCGGGCTGCTCGCGCTGATCGGCGCGTTCGCGGCGAAGTTCTTCAAGATCGGCGCGGTCGCGCTGCTGGCCGGCGGAGCGGCGCTCAAGCGCTTCTTCGGGCGCAAGCCGAAGGCGGCCGCGGTGCCGGCCGTCGCCGACGCATCCGCCACGGAGCGCAAGGAATGACCAAGCTGTTGCTGCTGATCTTCGGCGGCCTGAAGCTCGGCAAGGTGCTCGTATCGGCCGGCACGATGCTCGCGTCGATCGCGGTCTATGCGCTGTTCTACGGCTGGCGTTTCGCGGCCGGTTTCGTCGCATTGCTGCTGGTGCACGAAGCCGGTCACTACCTCGCCGCGCAGCGGCGCGGGCTCGACGTCGGGCTGCCGACCTTCATCCCGTTCGTCGGCGCGTGGATCCAGTTGAAGGAAATGCCGCACGACGCGGAAACGGAGGCATACGTCGGGCTCGCCGGGCCGTTCGTCGGTACGCTCGGCGCACTGGCCTGCTATGCGGCCGCCCGCCACTACGACAGCAACCTGCTGCTCGCGCTGTCGTACACGGGTTTCTTCCTGAATCTCTTCAACATGATTCCGCTGTCGCCGTTCGACGGCGGGCGGATCACCGCGGTGCTGTCGCCGCGCATCTGGTTCGCCGGCGTGCCGGTGCTGATCGCGCTGTTCGTGTATCGGCCGAGCCCGCTGCTGATCGTGATGGCGATCCTCGCGCTGCCGCAACTGAAGCGCGCGTGGCGCTACGATCCCGACGCGCCGGAGAATCGGGTGTACTACGCGACGTCGATCGAGACGAAGACGACCTACGCACTCTGCTACGTCGGCCTGCTTGCGTTCCTCGCGCTGATGACGTCCGGCGTGCACGACATGCTGCGCGTCGTGCACGCGTCGGCCTGACGTCGATTCGATGCAAAAAAACGGCGGCCGCAGCTACGCGGCCGCCGTTTCTCTAAGGTCGAACTTCACGCGTCGCGATGGCGCAGTTCGACGCGCTTGATGTCCTTCACGATCACGAGATAGCTGAACACGGTGACGAGCGCGTTCAACCCGACGAACACGAGCGCGCCGTTGAACGAGCCGCTCGCGCCGACGAGGTAGCCGATCGCGATCGGCGCGACGATGCCCGCCGTATTGCCGAACATGTTGAACAGGCTGCCCGACAGGCCGATCGCCTCTTTCGGCGCGGTATCCGCGACGACGGCCCAGCCGAGCGAGCCGATCCCCTTGCCGAAGAACGACACGGCCATCAGCGTGATGACCAGCGCTTCGCTGTCGACGTAGTTGCAGCCGATGATCGCCATCGACAGCGCCATCCCGCCGACGATCGGAATCTTGCGTGCGAGCGTCAGCGACACGCCGCGGCGGATCAGCGCGTCCGACAGCATCCCGCCGAGCACGCCGCCGAGGAACCCGCAGATCGCCGGCAGCGACGTCATGAAGCCGGCCTTCAGCAGGGACATCCCGCGCGCCTGCACGAGGTAGATCGGGAACCACGTGAGGAAGAAGTACGTCAGCACGTTCACGCAGTACTGGCCGAGATAGACGCCGAGCAGCATCCGGTTCGACAGTAGCTGGCGCACGTAGTACCAACCCGCCACGCGGCTGCCTTCGGAGGCGCCGCCGCTGCCGCGTGCGCCGGTAGGCCGGCCCGTCGACCGCACCAGGCCGCCGCCCTGTTCGATATGCTCGAGCTCCGCGCGATTCACGCCCGGATGGTCGACCGGATCCTTCATCACGCGCAGCCACAGGCATGCAAGGGCGATGCCGGCGAGACCGAGCCACAGATACACGTGGTGCCAGCCGTATGCATGCGTGAGCCACGCCATCAGCGGCGAGAACACGACGGCCGCGAAATACTGCGCGGCGTTGAAGATCGCCGATGCCGTGCCGCGCTCGGCGGTCGGGAACCAGCTCGCGACGACCTTCGCGTTCGCCGGAAACGCGGGCGCTTCCGCGATGCCGACCGCGAAGCGCATCGCGAACAGCGCGGCGACCGCGAACGCGGCGCTGCCGCCGAGGCCGATCGTGCTCTGCAGCAGCGTGAACGCCGACCACAGGAAGATGCTCGCCGCATACACGCGCCGCGCGCCGAAGCGGTCGAGCAGCCAGCCGCTCGGCAGTTGCGCGAGCACGTACGCCCAGCTGAATGCCGAGAAGATGTAGCCCATCGTCACCGGATCGATGCCGAATGCCTTGCGGATCGGCGTGCCCGTGATCGACAGCGTCGCGCGGTCCGCGTAGTTGAGCGTCGTGACGACGAACAGCATCGCCAGGATCCAGTAGCGCACGGCGGTTCGACGCGCGGTGCGCGCGAGGTCGAGCGGGAGATCGCGAGGGGAGGTCTGATTGCTCACTTTAAATGTACGTCGTCGTATGACATGAGCGAAAGTTTATTGACGATAGGCGAATCCAGAAACCTCGGGTTTTCCCTCGGGAATCGTCATCACAATATGGGAAGAACGGGATTCGCTGGCCGCGCGAGGCTGGCGGGTGTATCGTCGGCGCCTTCGCGGGCGGCGCGATGCCGTCGGCAGACATCGTATCTGTTGAGCTACAATGAGCAATCCATTCCCGAACCACGGAGCACACCCCATGCAACTGACAGGAGAGATGCTGATCGGCGCCGAAGCGGTGGTCGGCTCGGCCGGAACCTTGCACGCGTTCGACCCGACGAAGGGTGCGCCGATCGACGTTCCGGCATTCGGCGTCGCGACGCAGGCCGACGTCGACCGCGCGTGCGAACTCGCACGCGACGCGTTCGACGCGTACCGCACGCAGCCGCTCGCGGCCCGTGCGGCGTTTCTCGACGCGATCGCCGATGAAATCGTCGCGCTCGGCGATGCGCTGATCGAACGCGCGCATGCCGAAACGGGCCTGCCGGTCGCGCGGCTGCAGGGCGAGCGCGGCCGCACCGTCGGCCAGCTTCGGCTGTTCGCGCGCGTCGTGCGCGACGGGCGCTTCCTTGCCGCGTCGATCGATCCCGCGCAGCCGGCCCGCACGCCGCTGCCGCGTTCGGACCTGCGGCTGCGGAAAATCGCGCTCGGGCCCGTCGCCGTGTTCGGCGCGAGCAATTTCCCGCTCGCGTTCTCGGTGGCCGGCGGCGATACCGCGTCGGCACTCGCGGCCGGCTGCCCGGTGATCGTGAAGGCGCATGAAGCGCACCTCGGCACGTCCGAGCTGGTCGGCCGTGCGATCCGCGCCGCGGTCGCGAAAACCGGCATGCCGGCCGGCGTGTTCTCGCTGCTGGTCGGCCCCGGCCGCGTGACCGGCGCGGCGCTGGTCAGCCACCCGGCGATCCAGGCCGTCGGTTTCACCGGTTCCCGGCAGGGCGGGATGGCGCTCGTGCAGCTCGCGAACGCGCGCCCGCAGCCGATTCCCGTCTATGCGGAAATGAGCAGCATCAACCCCGTCGTGCTGTTCCCGGCCGCGCTGGCCGCGCGCGGCGACGCGATCGCGACGGGCTTCGTCGATTCGCTGACGCTCGGCGTCGGCCAGTTCTGTACCAATCCGGGCCTCGTGCTCGCGATCGACGGTCCCGATCTCGACCGCTTCGAGACGGTCGCCGCGCAGGCGCTCGCGAAGAAGCCGGCCGGCGTGATGCTCACGCGCGGCATCGCCGATGCGTACCGCAACGGTCGCGGCAAGCTCGCCGAGCTGCCCGGCGTGCGCGAAATCGGCGCGGGCGAGGCTGCGCAGACCGACTGCCAGGCGGGCGGCGCGCTGTACGAAGTCGGCGCGCAGGCGTTCCTGGCCGAGCCGGCGTTCAGTCACGAGGTGTTCGGGCCGGCGTCGCTGATCGTGCGCTGCCGCGATCTCGACGAAGTCGCGCGCGTGCTCGACGCGCTCGAAGGTCAGTTGACGGCCACGCTGCAGATCGATGCCGACGACAAGCCGCTCGCGCGCCGGCTGCTGCCGATCCTCGAACGCAAGGCCGGGCGCCTGCTCGTCAACGGCTACCCGACCGGCGTCGAAGTGTGCGATGCGATGGTGCACGGCGGCCCGTTCCCCGCCACGTCGAACCCGTCCGTCACGTCGGTCGGAGCGACCGCGATCGAGCGATTCCTGCGGCCGGTGTGCTATCAGGACTTCCCGGACGACCTCTTGCCCGAAGGGCTGCAGGAAAGCAATCCGCTGGCGATTCCGCGGCTGCGCGACGGCAAGGCGGAGTGACGTGGCGTAACCGCTGAACGCAGCGTCCCGGAAGGGACGCGTTCCGGCACGTCGAAACACGGCGGCGGGGCCCACGGGCCCCGCCGCCTTTTTTATTCAACGCGGGCTTTCGTGCCGGTTTCGCCCGGTCAGTGAGCGGGGCGGGCGACGAGTTCCAGGCGCTCCGCTGCAGCCAGCAGGCGCCGGTCGCGCGTCCATAGCTTGCTGCCGCTGGTTTCAATAACGACATCAAATGGTGCTCTTGGTGATGCGCAGACGGGGGGCGATGTCGGCTTTCCTGTTGCCCGCGTTTCTCTTACAGTAGCGAAGCCGCGGGCCGTCTGGCCCGCAGGCGAGCCTGAGAGAACGCACAAGACAATAAGGAACCATCCGATGAATATCAGCAAGCGTGGCGACCACTTGTTCGCGGCCGGATTGTGGAAAGCGATCGGCGACGTCGCGAAATCGGTTCGCACCCAGATCGGCGAATACAGCGAAGGGCGCGTGCTGGCCGACGCGCTGTTCGCGCTGCAGCGCGAGCTGGGCGGCAGCGAATTCGACGTGACGATCAACCAGGGGCGGCCCGTCGCGGGCTCCGATCCGCATTCGTTGATCTTCGGCAGAGCCGTCGAGCGCTTCAAGTACGACATGCAGGCGGTGGTGTTCGCGCTGAAGCATCGTCGCAGTATCGACGGGCCGAACGGTGCGCAGCGCGCCGACGCGCTCACGCAGGCCAATACGCATCTCGCCACCGCGAAGCAGTACGCGATGTTCACCGTCGGGCGGTTCTTCGATGCGGTCGTCGACCGCGACGTGCTGGAACAGATCATGAGCGCCGAGTCGCCGGCGCGCGGCCGGCCGCTTGCGGCGCGCAAAGGGATCGACGAGACGCAGCGTACGCTCGCGAGCGTGCGGCAGCGGATCATCGGCGCGATCGCACAGATGTAATGAAGTGGCCGCGCCGGCTCGTCGAGCCGCGCGGCCATCGCGTGATACGGATACGGACGAGTGCGGGAGCCGGCGCGCCGTGCCGATGAAGGCCCCGCGCCGCCGGCGAATCCCGCTTACTGCGGGCCCATCTTCTTGATCAGCACGTCGAGCTCGGCCGCTTCGGCGTCGGTCAGGTCGACGAGCGGCGCGCGCACCGGGCCCGCATCGTGGCCGACGAGCTTCGCGCCCGCCTTCACGATGCTGACCGCGTAGCCTGCGCGGCGATTGCGGATCTTCAGGTACGGCAGGAAGAACGCGTCGATCAGGCGGCCGACCGTCGCGTGGTCGTCCTTCGCGATCGCTTCGTAGAATTCCATCGCCGTCTTCGGGATGAAGTTGAACACCGCCGACGAGTACACCGGCACGCCGAGCGCCTTGTACGCGGCCGCATAGACTTCGGCCGTGGGCAGGCCGCCGAGATACGCGAAACGATCGCCGAGGCGGCGGCGGATCGTGACCATGCTTTCGATTTCGCCGACGCCGTCCTTGAAGCCGATCAGGTTCGGGCAACGGTCGGCGAGGCGCTCGAGCATGTCGGCATTCAGCTTCGAATTCGCGCGGTTGTACACCACGACGCCGATCTTCAGCGCGCGGCAGACCTGCTCGACGTGCTCGGCGATCCCTTCCTGGCTCGCTTCGGTCAGGTAGTGCGGCATCAGCAGCACGCCGCTCGCGCCGAGGCGCTCGGCTTCCTGCGCATATTCGATCGCCACGCGCGTCGCGCCGCCCGCACCGGCGAGGATCGGCACCTTGCCCTTGCAGGTTTCCGTCGCGACGCGGATCACGTCCGAATACTCGCGCTGCGTGAGCGAGAAGAATTCGCCGGTGCCGCCGGCCGCGAACAGTGCGCTCGCGCCATACGGCGCCAGCCATTCCAGGCGCTCGGCATAGGTGGACGGGCGGAAGCTGCCGTCGGCGTCGAAATCCGTCAGCGGAAACGACAGCAGGCCGTGGGAGATGATCTGTTTGAGTTCTTGCGGTGAAGTCATGGTTGGGTCGTCCGTCTAGCGCGAGTGCGGGGTTCGTCGGTACGGCATCCGAGCCATATTGGCGATGTCGTTGTATGTCATCGTACAACGCACGAATGAGCGGCGCAAGCGGTTTGCTGGCCAGTCAAGGGTAGGGTCTTTCCGGATAAGGGTTTACGCAGCATCGTCGATTGAGGTTGAATGTCGTATGATGACTAACGATATCGCAGATAGCACCAGGAATTCCATGACTGCTTCCCCTCTCTACATCCGCGTGCATCCGGACGACAACGTCGCGATCGTCGTCAACGACGGCGGTCTGCCCGCAGGCGCGACGTTCGCCGACGGGCTGACGCTGTGCGAAGGCGTGCCGCAGGGGCACAAGGTCGCGCTCGTCGACCTCGCGGCCGGCGACCCGGTCGTTCGCTACAACGTGGTGATTGGCTATGCGCTGACCGACCTGCGGCGCGGCAGCTGGGTCAACGAGCGCACGATGCGCATGCCCGAGCCGCCGGGCCTCGACGACCTGCCGCTCGCCACGCGTGCCGCGCCGCCGCTCGAGCCGCTCGAAGGCTATACGTTCGAGGGCTTTCGCAATGCCGACGGTTCGGTCGGCACGCGCAACATCCTCGCGATCACGACGACCGTGCAGTGCGTGTCGGGCGTCGTCGAGCATGCGGTGAAGCGGATCAAGGACGAACTGCTGCCGCGCTACCCGAACGTCGACGACGTGGTCGGGCTCGAACACACGTACGGCTGCGGCGTCGCGATCGACGCGCCCGACGCCGACATCCCGATCCGCACGCTGCGCAACATCAGCCTGAATCCGAACTTCGGCGGCGAAGTGATGACCGTGAGCCTCGGCTGCGAGAAGCTGCAGCCCGAGCGCCTGCTGCCGCCGGGCGCGATTCCGGTGGCGGCCGACGGCGCGACGGACAACGGCGGCGTGGTGTGCCTGCAGGACGCCGCGCACGTCGGCTTCAACTCGATGATCGACTCGATCATGAAGATGGCCGAATCGCATCTCGAGCGGCTGAACCGCCGCCGTCGCGAAACCTGCCCGGCGTCGGATCTCGTCGTCGGCGTGCAGTGCGGCGGCAGCGACGCGTTCTCGGGGCTCACCGCGAATCCGGCGGTCGGCTTCGCGGCCGACCTGCTCGTGCGCGCGGGCGCGACGATCATGTTCTCGGAGGTGACCGAAGTGCGCGACGGCGTCGCGCAGCTCACGTCGCGCGCGGCGAACGAGGACGTCGCGCGCGAGATCATCCGCGAGATGGACTGGTACGACCGTTACCTGCAGCGCGGCCGCGTCGACCGCAGCGCGAACACGACGCCGGGCAACAAGAAGGGCGGCCTGTCGAACATCGTCGAGAAGGCGATGGGGTCGATCGTGAAGTCGGGCAGCGCGCCGATCGCCGGCGTCGTGCGCCCCGGCGATCGCGCGCGGCAAAAGGGGCTGCTGTATGCGGCGACGCCGGCGAGCGATTTCATCTGCGGCACGCTGCAGCTCGCGGCGGGGATGAACCTGCACATTTTCACGACCGGCCGCGGCACGCCGTACGGCCTCGCGCAGGTGCCGGTGATCAAGGTCGCGACGCGCAGCGATCTCGCGCGCCGCTGGCACGACCTGATGGATCTCGACGCGGGGCAGATCGCGACCGGCGCGGCGACGATCGAGGACACGGGCTGGGCACTGTTCCGGCTGATGCTCGACGTCGCCAGCGGCAAGCGCCGCACGTGGGCCGAGCAATGGAAGCTCGCGAATGCGCTGACGCTGTTCAATCCGGCGCCGGTGACCTGACGCGCAGCGGGGGCGGCGGCAAGACGATGCGGGCGCCTTCGGGCGCCCGTTTTCGTTGCGATGCACGTGGCGGTTGCGCGCGGGCATGCGGCGCGTGGCCGGCGCGATTTCCTTACCTCCCGCGTAATCGACCGCCCCCGCCGGCCGAGCGACGATAGCGGCACGCGGACACGAAACGTCCGCGACATCGTCCTTCACCGACACAAGGAGCCTCGCCATGAACACCGCTCAATCCGCATCGTCCGTTCACGCCGATCTGATCGACCGCTACTTCGACGCCTGGAACGAACCCGACGTCGTGCGCCGCCGCGCGCTGATCGATGCGACGTACGCGAGCGACGCGGCCTATCGCGATCCGCTGATGGCCGGCGACGGCCATGCGGGCATCGACACGATGATCGCCGCCGTGCAGCAACGTTTCCCCGCATACCGCTTCCGGCGCACGACCGACGTCGACGCGTTCGGCCAGCACCTGCGATTCTCGTGGGCGCTCGTGTCGCCCGACGGCGCGGCGATCGTGAAGGGCTCGGACTTCGGCACCGTCGACGCGTCGGGCCGCCTCGCATCGGTCACGGGTTTCATCGACGAAATGCCGGCCGCGGCGTCATGACCTGAACGATGTATGCACCGCGGCCGCCGGGATCGGGTAACGTTATGCGATTCGTTCCTGAACCCGGAGACTAGCCCACATGTTGAAGAATCTCGATCCGCTGCTGCACGCCGACATCCTGCACACGCTGCGCGCGATGGGTCACGGCGACGAAATCGCGATCTGCGATGCGAATTTCCCCGCGGAATCCGTCGCGGAGCACACGGTGGTCGGCCGTGCGCTGCGGATCGACGGCGCCGATTCGGCGCGCGTCGTGCGCGCGGTGCTGTCGGTGCTGCCGCTCGATACGTTCGTCGACACGCCCGCGTGGCGGATGGAAGTCGTCGGCGATGCCACCGTGGTGCCGCCCGTGCAGCGCGAAGTGCAGGCCGAGATCGACCGCGCGGAAGGGCGTTCAGTGCCGCTTACCGGCGTCGAGCGTTTCGCGTTCTATGAGCGCGCGCAGCAGACGTACGCGGTGATCGTCACCGGCGAAACGCGCGGCTACGGCTGCTTCATCTTCAAGAAGGGCGTGCTGTTGAGCGACGCGGGCTAAACGCGTTTGTCAGCGCGCCGGGCTGCCGGCGCCGCCGCCGCGGTGTAAAGATTTGCTACAACCTTTTTCTTGGACACCGCGAAAAGACCCTCTATGCTGGCCCATTTGCCGCGCGCCCTTCCGGGGCCGCGCGGCGCCGAACCGCACGGGCGCACCCGGGCGGGCGGCCGAATTGCATACGAGGAGAGAGGCATGACGCGTACCGTCGATTCCGGCGTCATTTTTTTCGCACGCCTGGCGCTGGCGGCGTTGTTCTTGTGGGGCGGCATCATGAAGCTGCTCGGCTACAGCGATTTCGTCGCGTACCTGCACACGATGAACGTGCCCTATCAACAGGTCGTCGCGCCGATCGTCGTCGCCATCGAGGGGCTGGGCGGCCTGCTGTTGATCGTCGGCTACAAGGTACGGCCGCTCGCGTTGTTGATGGCGGTCTACACGATCGCGACCGCGATGGTCGGGCACAATTTCTGGGACGCGACCAACGCGGCCGTCCAGCACGACATGGTGATTCACTTCTGGAAGAACGTCGCGATTTCCGGCGGGTTCCTGCTGCTGTTCGTCACCGGCGCCGGCGGTGCGAGCATCGACGCGTTGCGCCGGCCGAGTTCGTCGTACGGCGTGCTGCGTTGAACTGACCGGACGCGCGCCGCTACGCGCAGGCAAGTCGAAAGGGCCGAATCCCGCACGCCGCGGGATTCGGCCCTTCGTTCATCCGGCGGGCGCGCGGGCGCCGGCGTTCAGTGCGTGCCCTGCACTTCCTTCGCATCCTTCGAGAACTGCACGGCGATCGCGCCGAGCACGCAGATCGCCGCGACGTACACGACCGGTGCGAGCGGATTCGACTTCATCATCAGCGACACGATCACCGGCGTGAGGCCGCCGAAGATCGCATATGCGACGTTGTACGAGAACGAGATGCCCGAGAAGCGCACGACGGCCGGGAAGCTCTTCACCATCACGAACGGCACCGCGCCGATCGTGCCGACCATGAAGCCCGCGATCCCGTAGTAGAGCGGCAGCGTCGACGCATCGGCCGCGACCTGCACGAACAGCAGGTAGTAGCACGCGGCCAGCCCGATGCCGCCGATGCCGAGCACGCGCTTCGCGCCGATCCAGCCCGCGAGCGAACCCGCGGTGATGCAGCCAGCCGTCAGGCACAGCGTCGCGACGCTGTTCGCGAACAGCGTCGTCGCCGGCGCCAGGTGGAACTGCTTCTGCAGCAGCGCGGGCGTCATCAGGATCACGACGACGATCGCGGCCGACAGCATCCACGTGAGCAGCATCGACACGATCACCGCGCGGCCGTGGTCGCGCAATACCGCCTTCAGCGGAATCTCGGCCGCGAGCGCCTTCTTCGCCTTCATCTCGGCGAACACCGGCGTTTCATGCAGCCAGCGGCGCAGGTACACGGAGAACAGCCCGAACACGCCGCCGAGCAGGAACGGGATGCGCCACGCGAACGCGGCGACTTCGGCCGTCGAGTAGCGGCTGTTGATGCCGGCCGCGACGAGCGAGCCGAGCAGGATGCCGGCCGTCAGGCCCGCGGTCAGCGTGCCGCACGCGTAGCCGATATGGCGCGACGGCACGTGCTCGGACACGAACACCCACGCGCCCGGCACTTCGCCGCCGACCGCCGCACCCTGCAGCACGCGAAACAGCAGCAGCAACACCGGCGCGAGGATGCCGATCGTGTCGTAGGTCGGCAGCATGCCCATCAGCAGCGTCGGCACCGACATCATCAGCACGCTCAGCGTGAACATCCGCTTGCGGCCGAACAGGTCGCCGAAGTGCGCCATGATCACGCCGCCGAGCGGGCGCGCGAGATAGCCGGCCGCGAAGATGCCGAACGTCTGCAACTGGCGCAGCCAGTCGGGAATGTCGTGCGGGAAGAAGAGTTGTCCTATCGCCGGCGCGAAGAACACGAAGATGATGAAGTCGTAGAACTCGAGGGCGCCGCCGAGTGCGGCAAGGCCAAGGGTCTTGTAGTCGCTGCGCGTGAGCGCGCGTTCGGCGGCGCGAGGCACACCGCTCAATTCGGAAGCTTGCATGGTCAGGACGATCGGTTTTCGAATGTTGTTGTCGGTGCTGCGTCTCCAGAGCCCGCTATCGGCATGGACTGACAAGGCGCGGCTTGCGTCGTCGAAGCATGCCGCGTGCCGGGTGAGGCACGCAACACGCGCCGCCGCACCGGGATGGGGCACGGCGGAGACGAGGCGTCAAAGCGGGTGGGGGGATTCTACAGGAGCGCGAAATGCCTGCACGCGGGCGCGTGCCGGGAACGGCTTCGGACCATGCAGCCGAAGCGCGCGCGGCGCCGGCGGCCGGTGAGCCGCTGGCGCGCCGCGCGAGGCAGGGGCCCGCGTAATCAGTTGCCGGCGATCGTGTCGACCGGCTTGAACGCGCCGCGCTCGACCTTGTAGATCGTCACCGGCGCATCCTTCAGGTCGCCCTTCGGGTCGTACGCGATGCTCGCGGCCGACACGCCCTTGATCGACACCTTGCCGAGGTACGGCGTGTACACCTTCGGATCGGTCGAATTCGCTTCCTTCATCGCGGTGAGCAGCGCGATCGTTCCGTCGTACGAGTACGGCGAGTACGTGATCACGTCTTCGTTGAAGCGCGCCTTGTAGCGTGCGGCGTAGCCGGAGAAGCCCGGCATCTTTTCCTTCGGCAGCCCGCCCATGTAGACGATCGCGCCTTCGGCCGCGTCGCCGCCGACCTTCAGGAACGTCGGCGAGCGCGACATCTCGCCCGTCACGAACGCCGACTTCATCCCGAGCTGGCGCATCTTGCGGATCATCGGCGACGATTGCGCATCGCCGCCGCCGTAGAAGACCGCGTCCGGATTCACGCCCTTCAGGTTGGTCAGGATCGCCGAGAAATCGAGCGCCTTGTCGTTCGTGAAGTCGCGCTTGACGATCGTGCCGCCGGCCGCTTCCACGGCCTTCGCGAATTCGTCGGCGATGCCCTGGCCGTAGGCCGTGCGGTCGTCGATGATCGCGATGCGCTTGAAGCGCAGCGTCTTCACCGCGTACGTGCCGACGATGCGGCCGGCCTGCGCGTCGCTCGTCAGCAGCCGGTAGGTCGTCTTGTAGCCGCGCGCCGTGTATTGCGGCGACGTCGCCATCGAGATCTGCGGCAGCCCCGCGTGATCGTACAGGTCGGACGCGGGGATGCTGGTGCCCGAGTTGAAGTGGCCGATGATCCCGCGGACGTTGTCGTCGATCAGCCGCTGCGCGACGGTCGTGCCGGTGCGCGGGTCGGCCTGGTCGTCCTGCGAGTCGAGTTGGAAAGTGACCGGCTTGCCGCCGATCGTCGGATGCGTCGCGTTGAAATCGGCGATCGCGAGCTGCACGCCCTTCTGCATGTCCGTGCCGTAATTCGACTGCGGGCCGGTCAGCGGTGCGGCGAAACCGATCTTGACGACGTCGGCGGCGACGGCGTGCGCGCCCGACAGTGCGCAGGCGGCGGCCAGCGCGACGTGCGATACCTTCAGCTTCACTTTCACTTCCCCTTGATGGCGTGGTTGGGCCGCCGCCGGCATGCGGGCCGGCGCCGGTAAACCGGGCGAGACGTATCGGTCCGCAGGCCGACGTGCAGGCCGTGCGTGCTTGTCGCGTGCTGCGCGCGCTGTGCCGGAATCGGCGTGTGCGGCGGCGGATGCGGTCGGCCGCGCGTGCCGATTGCGGCAGCGGCGGGATGTCGTCTCGCGACCGTGAAGCGAAGTCTAGATAGCGAAAATGCGTGCGTCTTGCGCGTTCGATGCGTGGCCGGCGACGATATCGGCATATCGTCGATAACCCTGATATATGCCGAAATCGTCATGGCGAATGCGCAAACCCGCCAAGACGCGGGCCGTCGGCATTTTTAGGATGACGGATTCGGGTGCGTTGCGCCGGCGTGTCGATGCGCTGCGGCGGCAGCGGTGCAAGCGGAGCGACTGCCGGCCGCGCACGGCCGCGTAGTGGCGTAGTAGTTGCGTGCGCAACTTGTCCAGCCGACCGACGGACGGCCGGGACACGCGATGCAACCGGCCGTCGTCTTGCCTGCCCCGCGTTCGGCGCGACGCGATCTAAGGGGCGCTCCTATAATCGACGCCATCTGCCACTCGCTTCGCGGTTGCCGGGATGACGACCTTGCTTGCCGTACCGCCCATGAGCCTGTCCGACACATTGCGCTACCAGCCCGACAACGCCGATCTCGGTGCGATGCTCGCGCATTTCCGCCTGCTCGAACCGGTATTCGATGCGCTGCCGGATGTTGCGTTCTTCGTGAAGGACGGGAGCGGCCGCTACGCGCTCGTCAATCGCACGCTGGCGATGCGCTGCGGCTACAAGGACAAGCGCGACCTGCTCGGCAAGACGGCCGACGAGGTGTTTCCGCGCCGCTTCGGCCGGAGTTACTTCGAGCAGGACATGGCGACGATCAACGCCGGCCAGCAGTTGATGGACCAGCTCGAGCTGCACCTGTATCCGGGCCGCCAGCCGGGCTGGTGCCTGACCTGCAAGGAGCCGCTGCGCGACGCCGCGGGCCGGGTGGTCGGCCTCGCGGGCATCTCGCGCGACCTGAAGGCGCACGAGGGATCGCACCCGGCGTACAGCCGGCTCGCCGACGTGGTCCAGCACATCCAGGATCACTACGTGCAGCCGCTGAACCTGAAGCAGCTCGCGCAGATGGCCGGGATGTCGGTCGCGCAGCTCGAACGCTACTTCCACAAGGTGTTCCACCTGACGCCGCGCCAGGTGCTGCTGAAGACGCGGCTCGACGCGGCCACCGCGCTGCTGGTCACCCACGACAAGGTGACCGACGTCGCGGCGCTATGCGGCTACACGGATCACAGCGCGTTCACGCGCCAGTTCAAGGCGACGGTCGGCGTGACGCCGACGGAATACCGGTTGATGCTGCAGGAGCGGGCAGGGTGACGCGACTCGCCGGCGTGGCCGGCGGGTCGCGGGGATCGGTGTCGTGCGGGAAGGGAGAAAGAGGGAAAGGGTGAAGCCGGCGGCTCAGCGGTAGCCGAGCCCTTTCAGGACGGCCGTGCCGTCTTCGGTCAGCCGGAAGCTCGGGGCCGTATCGGGGTCGAGCTTGACCATTTCGACGAGGCCGGCTTCCTGCAGCGCGGGCAATTCGGGTTTGGCGTTCGCGCCGATCGGTGCATGCAGCAACACGAGCAACGTCGCGATTTCATGATGACTGAGCAGGCGGCGCAGCATCGTCTTCTTTGCAGGGGGCGCGGCCGGGCGGCCCGCGGGTGCTTCTACGGCGCTCATCGCTTTCCTCCTTTTCAAGATAACCATCGGGTACTGGTTGCGGATGGTGCCGTCGAAGACTTAAGCGATTCTTAAAACCGTGGCGGGAGACGCAATGCTGCACTGCGGCACGGGTTACCGGATGTAACGTCAGACGTTGCGCGGCTTCCGGCATGCGCCCGGGCCGGCCGCGCGGCCGGGCCCTTGGCCGCGCTTTGCCACGATGGCGCGGGCGAGCGGTGCCCGTCCGGTCGACTGCCGAAGTGCGAGCGCGGTCGCGCCCCAAACGCCGGTTCGTGTCCGCTCCTTATTTCCTGCGCTGCGCCTGCGCGGCGAGCCGCACGGCCGCATTCGCGGCGCCGTAGCCGTCGTACCCGCCGCGCCGCTCGACGATCTCGAGCGAGAAGCGGTTGTCGACCAGTTCCGTATACGCATGCAGGAATTCGCCGCCCTGTTCGTCGCGGTCGTAGAGCAGGTGGTGCGTGCTCAGCGTGTCGATCAGTTCGTCCGGCAACGCGTAACGCGCGGCGAGATCGTCGTAGTAGTTGGCCGGAATGCGCAGGAACGGCACGCCGTCGGCCGCGAACGCGGCGACCGTCTTCACGATGTCGTCCGTGCGGAACGCGACGTGGTTCAGCCCGGTGCCGTGGTAGCGGTCGAGCGATTCGGCGACGGCCGTGTGGCGGTCGACCGATGCGTTCAGCGCGATCCGAACCGAGCCGTCGGCGCTGCGCACCGCGCGGCTGCGCATCAGCCCGTACGGGTCGGGCACGAGCCAGCTGCGCTCGGCCTCGAAGCCGAATGCGGTCTTGAAGAACAGGATCCACGTGTCGAGCGCGTCGGCCGGCAGCGCGAGGCACACGTGATCGATGCCCGTCAGCGGGCCGACTTCGCTCGGGCCGTCGATGTCGGTCAGTACGAAGTCCGATTCATACAGCGTCGGCGCATCCGGCGCTTCGTCGACGAAATATTCGAGGCTGCCGTCCGGCGCCTTCACGCTCGGCAGCACGCGTTCGTTCGGCCCGACCCGGCCCGAGAACGGCGCGTAGCCGAAGCCGGCTGCGCGTTCGAACGCCACTTTGGCGTCGTCGACGCGGAACGCCGACGCGCACAGCGACAGCCCGTGCTGCTGGAAGAACGCATCGGCGAACGAGTCGCGCTCGGCGTTCAGCACGATCGATGCGGCGCCGTGCTGGAACAGCGTCACGTCCTTCGAGCGATGCCGGCCGGCGAGCCGGAAACGCATCCGGCCGAGCCATTCGCCGACGGTTGCCGCCGCCTGCGCGTCGACCGCGAATTCGATGAACTGGAACCCGACGTGTGCCGGCGGCGCGGGCGGTGCGAACAGCGGCTGGCCGGCGGCCGGCGCGCGACCCTCCTGTGCGAGCCGCGCGCGTGTCAGGTCTTCCAGGTAGAGCAGCGAGCGATGGCCGTCCGCGGCCGTGAGCGCGGTCGGCGCCGCGCGGAAACCGTCGTTGAAGATCTCGAGCGACAGCGGCCCCGTATAACCCGACTCGATCACGCGCGCGGTGAAGCGCGCCAGGTCGAAGTCGCCCTGGCCCGGGAACGAGCGGTAGTGGCGGCTCCATTCGAGCACGTCCATCGCGAGCTTCGGCGCGTCGGCGATCTGCACGAACGCGATCCGGTCGCCGGGGATGTCGGCGATCGCGTCCGGCGAATCGTCGAGCGACAGCGTGTGGAAGCTGTCGAGCGCAAGGCCGAGGTGCGGGCTGTTCACCGCATTCACGAGCTGCCACGCGTGGCCGTACCGTTTCACGACGCGGCCCCACGCCAGCGCTTCGTACGCGGCGACCACACCGGCCTGCCGCGCGGCCTCGGCGAGCGCGCCGAGCTGGTCGACGAGCAATCCGTCGTCGGCGATCGTATCGGCCGCCACACTGCTGCAGACGAGGATGCGGTCGGTGCCGAGCGCATGCATCACGTCGAACTTGCGCTTGATCCGGTCGAGATTGCGCGCGAGTTGGGCCGCGCTCACGCCCTCGAAGTCGCGAAACGGCTGGAACAGCACGATGTCGAGGCCGAGATCGGCGGCCATGCGCCGGACGTCGGCCGGCGATCCGTCGAAGTAGACGAGGTCGTTTTCGAAGATTTCGACGCCATCGAAGCCCGCAGCCTGGATGGCGGCGAGCTTCTCGGCGAGCGTGCCGGACAGGGACACGGTGGCGATCGAGCGCTGCATGGGCGATTCCTGCGGGTGAGCGGGGCATGGCACCGGTCGAACCGACCCTGAATGAACCAGTCGTTGAGTTCGGCGCGGGCGCCATATCCCGAATTTACTGGGCTAGTGATGCATATTGTACAAACTAACTAGATGGTACAAATTAGCGAAAACCCGAAAAGACATTGCGCTTGCGCAAGCGCACACTAGCGCCAAATCTTGACGTCAGGGGGCGGAGTCGGCTCACGATTCGCCCCCGTTTCTGGAGCAAAGTCACATGAGCAAGCACAAGGTGCTGGTGCTGAACGGCCCCAATCTGAATTTGCTGGGCACGCGCGAGCCCCACATCTACGGCGCGGAAACGCTCGCCGATCTCGAGCAGCGCTGCCGCACGGCGGCGGAAGGGCTCGGGCTGGAAATCGAGTTCCGCCAGTCGAACGCCGAGCATCAACTGATCGACTGGCTGCATGCCGCGCGTCACGACACGCACGGCATCGTGATCAACCCGGCCGCCTATACGCATACGTCGGTGGCGCTGGCCGACGCGCTGTCCGCGATCGCGAAGCCGGTGATCGAGGTGCATATCTCGAACGTCCATCGCCGCGAGGCGTTTCGCCACCATTCGTATGTGTCGGCGATCGCCGAAGCCGTGATCTGCGGCTGCGGCACCGAAGGCTACGTGTTCGCGCTGCAGCGCCTGGCGACGCTGTTCGCGCAGGGAGCCGCCCGATGAGCCGCCCGTCGTTTCTGATCGGCCTGATCGGCCAGGGCATCGGCGGTTCGCTGTCGCCCGCGATGCACGAGGAAGAGGGATTCCGCCAGGGCTTCGGCTACGTGTACCGGCGCATCGATCTCGACGTGCTGGGCGTGAACGTCGACGCGCTGCCGCAGCTGCTCGAGGCCGCGCAGCGGATGGGCTACAACGGGCTGAACATCACGCACCCGTGCAAGCAGCGCGTGATCGAGCATCTCGACGCGCTGTCGGACGACGCGCGGGCACTCGGCGCGGTGAACACCGTGCTGTTCAAGGACGGCAAGCGGATCGGCCACAACACCGACTGGTCGGGCTTCGCGAAATCGTTCCGCCGCGGGTTGCCCGACGCGTCGCTCGAACGCGTCGTCCAGCTCGGCGCGGGTGGCGCGGGCGCGGCTGTCGCGCACGCGGCGCTGCAGATGGGCGCGGCCGAACTGACGATTTTCGATGTCGACGGCACGCGGGCCACCGCGCTGGCGGGCGAATTGCAGCAGCGCTTCCCCGCGGCCCGGGTCGCACCGGGTAACGATCTCGCGGCCGCGATGCGTGCCGCGACCGGCCTGATCCACGCAACGCCGACCGGCATGGTCAAGCATCCGGGCCTGCCGCTGCCGGCCGAGCTGCTCCACGCTGGCATGTGGGTGGCCGACATCGTGTATTTCCCGCTCGAAACCGAGCTGATCCACGCTGCCCGCGCGGCCGGCTGCGCGACGCTGCCGGGCGGCGGGATGGCCGTGTACCAGGCTGTCGACGCGTTCGAGCTCTTCACCGGACGCACGCCCGACGCCGAGCGGATGTTCGATCACTTTCAGTCGCTCGTCGCGCGCTGACCCCTTACAGATAGATACGGAAAGAGACCAGGAGACGACCATGCAGCACACCACCCACACGAGCGCCGCGCCGGCGCAGGCGGCCGGCACGGTCCGGCGCACGTCGGCGCGCTACAAGATCCTCGCGCTGCTCGCGATCGGCACGATGATCAACTATCTCGACCGCACCGTGCTGGGCGTGGCTGCGCCGCAGCTCACCAAGGAGCTCGGCATCAACGCGGCCGTGATGGGCATCATGTTCTCCGCGTTTTCGTGGACGTACGTGGCGATGCAGGTTCCCGGCGGCCTGTTCCTCGACCGCTTCGGCAGCAAGATCACCTACTACTGGTCGATGACGCTGTGGTCGCTGTGCACGTTCCTGCAAGGCTTCGTGCCGGGCGTCGCGACGCTGCTCGCGTGCCGCCTCGGCCTCGGCATCACCGAGGCGCCGTGCTTCCCCACCAACAGCCGCGTCGTCGCGACGTGGTTTCCGCAGAACGAACGCGCGATGGCGACGGGCACCTATACCGTCGGCGAATACATCGGCCTCGCGTTCTTCAGCCCCGTGCTGTTCGCGCTGATGGGCGCATTCGGCTGGCGCTCGCTGTTCTGGGTCGTGGGCGCGGTCGGCATTGCGTTCGGCCTCGTCTGGTGGAAGCTCTACCACGAGCCGCGCAACCATCCGGGCGCGAACGCGGCGGAGCTTGCTTATATCGAGGCGGGCGGCGGTCTCGTGCACGGCGTGCGCAAGACCGACGACAAGAGCGGCAAGGCCGCGCAGCCGAAGTTCAGCTGGGCGATGGCCGGCAAACTGCTGAAGAAGCGCCAGCTCGCGGGCATCTGCCTCGGCCAGTTCGCCGGCAACTCGACGCTCGTGTTCTTCCTGACCTGGTTCCCGACCTATCTGGCAACCGAGCGCCACATGGGCTGGCTGAAGATCGGCTTCTTCGCGGTGATGCCGTTCATCGCCGCGTCGGTCGGCGTGATGTTCGGCGGAATCTTCTCCGACTGGCTGCTGCGCCGCGGCAAGTCCGCGAACCTCGCGCGCAAGCTGCCGATCATCGCGGGCCTGCTGCTCGCGTCGACGATCATTCTCGCGAACTACGTGCAGAGCAACGAAGCGGTGATCGCGATCATGTCCGTCGCGTTCTTCGCGCAGGGGATGGCCGCACTCGGCTGGACGCTCGTGTCGGACATCGCGCCGGATGGCCTGCTCGGCGTGACGGGTGGCATCTTCAACTTCGCGGCGAACCTCGCCGGCATCATCACGCCGCTCGTCGTCGGCGTCATCGTCGCGTCGACCGGCTCGTTCGTCGGCGCGCTCGTGTTCATCGGCGTGATCGCGCTGGTCGGCGCGCTGTCGTACATCTTCGTCGTCGGCGACATCAAGCGGATCGAGTTGTAAGGACCGGTTCCCCGCACATTCGGTGCGTTCGCCCGGCGGCCGATCGGCCGTCGGGCGTTTTTATTTGCGCGTGCCGGCCGCCGGCCGGCACGTACGCAATTTCATGCGTGCTGCATCGCGATGCCGAGCGATTCGACCGCGGCCGCGATGGCGGCGACCGCACGCCGGATATCGTTCGCGTCGATCGCGCCGATGCAGCCGACGCGGAACGTCTCGAGGCGCGTGAGCTTGCCCGGATACAGGATGAAGCCCGCGTCGCGCACCGCGTCGTAGAAGCGGCGGAAATCGTAGGCCGGATGGTCGGGCGCGTGGAACGTGACGATCACCGGCGCTTGCACGCTGGCGTCGAGGAACGGCACGAAGCCGAGCGCGCGCATCGATTCGACCAGCGTCCGGCAGTTGTCCGCATAGCGGGCGCCGCGCGCCGGCTGGCCGCCTTCGGCGAGGTACTGGTCGAGCGCGGCGCGCAACGCGGCGATCACGTGCGTCGGCGGCGTGAAGCGCCATTGCCCGGTCTTGCGCAGATACGCGTACTGATCGTGGAGATCGAGCGCGAGCGACAGCGAGTTGCCTTCGCTCGCGTCGAGCGCATCGCGCCGCACGATCGCGAACCCCATTCCCGGCACGCCTTCGAGGCATTTGCCGCTGGCCGAGATCAGCGCGTCGATGCCGCTGTCCGCCAGCGCGATCGGCAGCGCGCCGAACGAACTCATCGCATCGACGATCAGCCGCTTGCCGTGCCGCCGGCACGCGGCCGCGATCGCATCGAGCGGATTCAGGATCCCGGCGCTCGTTTCCAGGTGCACGAGCGCGACGTGCGTGATGCGCGGCTCGCGTGCGAACGCGGCTTCGACGGCCGCGGCTTCGACAGCCGCGTCTTCGCCGAACGGCAACGCGATCGCGTCGATACCGAGCCGGCCGAGAATCTTCAGAATGCGCGCGCAATACGCGCCGTTGTCGGGAACCAGCACGACGCCGTCGCGCGGCACCAGCGTGCCGAGCGCGGCTTCGACCGAGAACGTGCCGCTGCCCTGCATCGGCACGCACACGTACGCGTCGCCGCCACCCGCGATGGCGACGAGGTCGGCACAGACGCTGGCCGTCAGTTGATTGAAAGCGGCATCCCACGACCCCCAGTCATGTTGCATTGCGTGGCGTGTTGTGGCGGACGTGGTGAGCGGGCCGGGCGTGAGCAGGATCGGGTCGGGCATGGTTTTTATCTCCGGCAAAGGGCGAATGAAACGCGGGACGGCATTTCTGAATGACTTGCATGATCGTGGCAAAATGTGTCATTTTTTGGAAATTGTGGCATTCGTCACGGGTTTGTCATCGAACGCTGTGATCCTTCGGTTGCCGCGCGACACCCAGCCTGAGCGCGGCAGCGAGGCGGGCCGCCAGGCGGCCTGCCCGGAGACGACAGGAGAGCCGGATCGTGCCCGGCCGTTTGGTGTTCCGCCTACGGAGAAGTGAGATGACACTGCAGAAACCCTCGCGCGCCGCTGCCGGCGCGTTCCGCAAGCTCGCGCTGGCCGCCTGCGCGGCCGGCCTGCTGCAAGGCGCCGCGATGCCGGCGCATGCGGCAAACGCGGTCGTGCTGTACACGGCGGACGGCCTCGAGAACCTCTATCGCGATGTGCTGCCGGCCTTCGAGAAGAAGGAAGGCGTGAAGGTCAACATCGTGACGGCAGGCAGCGGCGAGGTGGTGAACCGCGCGAACATCGAGAAGAATTCCCCGAAGGCCGACGTGATCGTCACGCTGCCGCCGTTCATCCAGCAAGCCGGCCAGATGGGCCTGCTGCAGCCGTACCAGAGCGTGAACTACAAGAACGTGCCGGCCATCGCGAAGGCCGAGGACGGCACGTGGGCGACCTTCGTGAACAACTACTTCTCGTTCGCGATCAACCCGGACGTCGTGAAGAACCAGCCGAAGACGTTCGCCGACCTGCTCGCGCCGGCCTACGCCGGCAAGGTCGCGTACTCGAACCCGGCCACGGCCGGCGACGGGATGGCCGTGCTGATCCTGACGACGTCGCTGATGGGCGAGGACAAGGCCTTCGACTACCTCGCGAAGCTGTCGCAGAGCGTGAAATTCCACACGAAGGGCACGGGCTACCTGAACGTGCTGCTGTCGCGTAACGAGATCAGCGTCGCGAACGGCGACCTGCAGATGGACCTCGACGACGCCGAGCACGGCGCGCTGTCCGTCAAGCCGATCTTCCTGGCCGCGAAGGACGGCGACCAGCCGACCACGTTCCAGCTCCCGTACGGCATCGGCCTGATCAAGAGCGGCCCGAACCAGGACGCCGGCCGCAAGCTGATCGACTACCTGATGTCGACGGAAGTGCAGTCGAAGGTGCCGGACATGTACGGCATCCCGGGCCGCACCGACGTGCCGCTGGCCGGCAAGAACGGCGAAGCGGTCAAGAAGGCGATCGCGGGCGTGAAGCTGATTCCGGTCGACTGGACCCAGGTGATGGCGAAGAAGCCGGTGTGGATCGAGCGCTGGAAGAAGGACGTGATCGGCAGCTCGGGCAAGCAGCTCGACGTCGTCAAGCCGAAGTGACCGGCGCACGCCGCCTGTATCAGCGAGCAAGAGGATGAACCCGGTGGAAACCACCCTGACCCATCCCGGCGCATTCGGCGCCGCCGAACCGCACGCGACGCTGCGGTCCGGCGCGCCGGGCGGCGTGCAGATCGAACACCTGAGCGTGCGCTACGGCGCACGCACGGTGCTCGACGATCTGTCGCTGTCGATCGGCGCCGGTGAATTTCTGACCGTGCTCGGCAAGAGCGGCTGCGGCAAGACCACGCTGCTGCGCTTCATCGCCGGGTTCGTGAAGGCCGACGGCCTGACCGGCACGCTGACCGTCGCCGGACGCGACCTGACCTATGCGCCGCCGCACAAGCGCAACCTCGGTCTGCTGTTCCAGAATTATGCGCTGTTCCCGCACCTGTCGGTGTTCGAGAACGTCGCATTCGGGCTGCGCGCACGCGGCATGGCGTCGTCGGAAGTGACGCGCCGCGTCGCCGATGCGCTCAAGCTCGTGCAACTCGGCGATGCCGGCCACCATCTGCCCGCGCAACTGTCGGGCGGGATGCAGCAGCGCGTCGCGCTGGCCCGCGCGCTCGTGATCGAGCCCGACGTGCTGCTGCTCGACGAGCCGCTGTCGGCGCTCGACGCCAACCTTCGTGCATCGGTGCGCAGCGAACTGAAGGCGTTGCACGAGCGCTTGCCGAACCTGACCGTCGTCTGCGTGACGCACGACCGCGACGACGCGCTCGTGCTGTCCGATCGCGCGCTGCTGATGCGCGACGGCCACATCGCGCAGCTCGGCACGCCGCAGCAGTTGTACGACGCGCCGCGCGACGGTTACGTCGCGCGCTATCTCGGCCCGGCGAACCTGCTGCCGCCGCACGTGATCTTCCCGCTCGGCGATCCGCGCCACGAGGTGCGCGGCAAGGTCGCATGCGTGCGTCCCGAGCGGCTGACCGTGATGCCGCCCGCGGCGGGCGGCCTGCACGGCACCGTATCGTCGGTCGAATGGCAGGGCGCGGATCTGTCGATCGCGGTCGTGATCGACGCGGCGCCCGACGAGCCCGTGCGCGTCACGATGCAACGCGGCCGCGGCGCGGCCCCCGAGCGCGGTGCGCGCGTGTCCCTGCATTGCGAGGCAGACGATGTCGTCCTTATCGAGCCCTGAAACCGGCCTGCCGCCGCACGTGCTCGCGTCGGCCGCCGCGCATGCCGCCGCCGCGCGGCGCCGCAGGCGCATGGGCGACCTGCACCTGGCCGCGCTCGCGATCGTCGTGCTCGGCCCGCTTGTCGTCTATCCGCTGGTGAAGCTCGTGCTGCTGAGCGTCTCGGGCGATCACGGGTTGAGTTTCGCCGCGTACCGGACTTTCTTCGGCAATCCCGACACGCGCAACGTGCTGCTGACCACGCTCGGCGTCCTGTTCGCGAGCGCCGGCACCGCGTCGGTGCTCGGCGTGCTGCTGGCTGCGCTGCTGTTCTTCAGGCCGTTTCCGGGCGCGTCGCTCGTCACGCGCTTCCTGGAGCTGTACGTCGCGTTTCCGTCGTTCCTCGTCGCGTTCACGCTGATTTTCCTGTACGGCTCGCAGGGCTCGATCAGCATCGCGTTGCAGCACCTGTTCCATCTCGAGAACCCGCCGCTCGACTTCCTGTTCGGGATCGGCGGCGTGATCCTTGCTCAGACCGTGTTCTACACGCCGTTCGTCGTGCGGCCGACGCTTGCGTCGTTCGCGACGCTCGACCTGCGGTTGATCGAAGCCGCGCGCAGCCTCGGCGCGCCCGGCTGGATGCTCGCGCGCCGCGTCGTGCTGCCGATCGCGTGGCCGGGTATCGCCGCCGGCACCGTGTTGTGCTTCCTGCTGACGCTGAACGAATTCGGGATTCTGCTCGTGCTCGGCAGCGCGCGGCTCGTGACGCTGCCGGTCGCGATCTACAGCAGCGCGACCGTGGATCTCGATCTGCCGACCGCGTCGGCCGGCGCCGTCGTGATGTTGTCGCTGTCGCTGGCGCTGTATACGGTTTATCGCCGGGTGAACCGGCGTGCGACGGGAGGAAACGATGTCCGCTGAATTCCGTATCGGGCACGCCGTGCCGCGCCACACGATCGGCTGGACCGACGCGCTGCTCAAGCATGCGTCCCGCGTCGCGCTCGCGCTGGCCGCATTCGCATGCTTCTGGCTGTTCGTGCTGCCGGTAATCGTCGTCGCGCTGTCGAGCGTGTCGACGCAGTGGTCGGGCACGATCCTGCCGGCCGGCTACAGCTTGCGGTGGTTCGAGCGGCTCGGCTCGCAGGAGTACGACGCGCTGCTGACGAGCCTCGAAATCGGCTTCGGCGTATCGGCGCTCGGCACGATCCTCGGGCTGTGGCTGGCGCTCGCGCTCGAAGGGCGCGACCGGCGCGGCCTCGGCGCGGTCGTCGACGCGCTCGTGATGGTGCCGAACGGCGTACCGAGCGTCGTGCTCGGGCTCGCGGTGCTGATCGCGTATCACCAGAAGCCGCTCGACCTGTCGAGCTCGGCGGCGATCGTCGTGCTGGTGCAACTGGCGCTGATTCTGCCGTTCTGCTATCGCTGCGCCGCCGCCGCGTTGCGTCCGGAGCTGACCGTGCTGCGCGAGGCGGCCGCGAGCCTGGGTGCGCCGCCCGCGATGGTGCTGCGCCGTGTGCTGCTGCCGCAACTCGTGCCGGCGCTGCGCGCGAGTCTCGCGCTCGGCTTTGCGCTGTCGCTCGGCGAGCTCGGCGCGACGCTCACGGTTTATCCGCCCGGCTTCGCGACCGTGCCGATCGTCGTGATCGGCCAGGTGGAGCGCGGCTATTACCTGCCGGCGTCGGCGTTGTCGCTGCTGATGCTCGGCGCGTCGCTCGCGGCGCTGCTGCTGATCGCCGCGCGCGTGCCGCGCGGCACGCGGGCGGCATCATGAACGCCGCGTTCGCGTTGCGCCATCCTGGCGATGCGTCGCCCGCCGGCGCGTCGACCGGTCTCGCCGGACGCTCGATCGACGTCAATGGCCGGTGCTACCGGCTGCCGGTCGAGCCGACCGTCGTCGTCTGTGTCGACGGCTGCGAGTACGACTATCTCGAACGCGCGGTGGAAGCGGGCGTCGCACCGTTCATCGGCCGGATGATCGCGGAAGGCACGGCCTGGCGCGCCGATTGCGTCGTGCCGACCTTCACCAACCCGAACAACCTGTCGATCGTCTGCGGCGTGCCGCCGTCGGTCCACGGCATCTGCGGCAACTATTTCTGGGATCCGGCCGCCGACGGCGGGCGCGGCGCCGAAGTCATGATGAACGACCCGGCCTATCTGCGGGCCGGCACGCTGCTCGCGGCGGCGGCCGACGTCGGCGCACGGGTGGCCGTCGTGACCGCGAAGGACAAGCTGCGCAGGCTGCTCGGCTGGCGGCTGAACGGCATCTGCTTTTCGGCCGAGAAGGCCGCACAGGCCAATCTCGCGGAAAACGGGATCGTCGACGTGCTCGACTGGGTCGGCCTGCCGTCGCCGGACGTGTACAGCGCGGCATTGTCCGAATTCGTGTTTGCGGCCGGCGTGCGGCTCGCGCAGACGCGCCAGGTCGACCTGATGTACCTGTCGACCACCGACTACGTGCAGCACAAGTGCGCGCCGGGCAGTGCCGGCGCGAACGCGTTCTACGCGATGATGGACGGCTACCTCGCCCAGCTCGACGCGCTCGGCTGGGCGATCGGCCTCACGGCCGATCACGGGATGAACGCGAAGCACGATCCGGCGACGGGCCGGCCGAACGTGATCTATCTGCAGGATGCCTTCGACGGCTGGTACGGCGCGCAGGCTGCGCGCGTGATCCTGCCGATCACCGATCCGTACGTCGTGCACCACGGTGCGCTCGGTTCGTTCGCGACGATCTACCTCGCGCCGGGTGTCGACCGGGCCGAGGCGATGTGGCGCGTCGGCGGCCTCGACGGCGTCGAACTCGTGCTCGACAACGCGGAAGCCGCCGCGCGCTTCGAACTGCCGGCCGACCGGATCGGCGATCTCGTCGTGATCGGCCGCCGCGACATGACGCTCGGCACGCGCGAGCGCGAACACGACCTGTCGGGCCTCACGGTGCCGCTGCGTTCGCATGGCGGCGTGTCCGAGCAGGAAGTGCCGCTGCTGTTCAATCGCCGTATCGAGCGGGACGATCCCGCACGTCGCCCGCGCAACTTCGACGTGTTCGATTTCGTGTTGAACCGGATCGCGACATGATGGCTCATCCGCGGCAGGATCATCCGTCGTTTCGTGAGGAAGCATTGCGCTGGCGCGGCACGCGCGCGATGCGCGAACGCACGCTCGACGTCACGGATCCATACACCGGAACACGCGTCGGCACCGCGCCGCTCGCCAGCGTCGACGACGTGCGCGCGGCGTTCGATTACGCGATGGCCTACCGGCCGATGCTCACGCGCTACGAACGTTCGCAGATTCTCGAACGTGCGGCTGCGCTGCTGCGCGAGCGCACCGAGGAGGCGTCCGACCTGATCACGCTCGAGTCGGGGCTGTCGAAACGGGATTCGCGCTACGAGATCGGCCGGGTGGCCGACGTGCTGAAGTTCGCGGCGGTCGAGGCGCTGCGCGACGATGCGCAGAGTTTCTCGTGTGACCTGACGCCCCACGGCAAGGCACGGCGCGTGTTCTCGCAGCGGCAGCCGCTCGACGGCGTGATCGTCGCGATTACGCCGTTCAATCATCCGATGAACCAGGTGGCGCACAAGGTCGCGCCGGCGATCGCGACCAACAATCGCGTGATCGTGAAGCCGTCGGAGAAGGTGCCGCTGTCGGCGTTCTATCTGGCCGACCTGTTATATGAAGCGGGGCTGCCGGAGCCGATGCTGCAGGTGCTGACCGGCGATCCGGCCGAGATCGCGGACGAACTCGTCACGCATCCGCATGCGTCGCTGATCACGTTCACGGGCGGCGTCGCGATCGGCAAGGCGATTGCCGCACGGGCCGGTTACCGGCGCATCGTGCTGGAACTGGGCGGCAACGATCCGCTGATCGTCCTTGCCGATGCCGATCTCGACCGCGCGGCGTCGCTCGCGGTGCTCGGCTCGTACCGGAATTCGGGCCAGCGCTGTACGGCCGTCAAGCGGATGCTGGTGCAGCGCTCGATCGCGCCCGCGTTCACCGAATTGCTCGTCGAGAAGACGCGCGCATGGAAATACGGCGATCCATTCGATCCAGCGAACGAAATGGGCACGGTGATCGACGAGGCAGCGGCACGGCTGTTCGAGGCGCGCGTGAACGAGGCGGTCGCGCAGGGGGCGCGCCTGCTGACCGGCAATGTGCGGCGCGGCGCGCTGTACGCGCCCACCGTGCTCGACAACGTCGATCCGTCGATGACGATCGTGCGTGAGGAGACCTTCGGCCCCGTCTCGCCCGTCATCGCGTTCGACACGATCGACGACGCGATCCGGATCAGCAACGGGACGGCGTTCGGGTTGTCGTCGGGTGTCTGTACGGACAGCACGGCGGCCGTCGTGCGGTTCGTGAACGAACTGAACGTCGGCACGGTGAACGTGTGGGAAGTGCCGGGATACCGGATCGAACTGTCGCCGTTCGGCGGCGTCAAGGATTCGGGGCTCGGCTACAAGGAAGGCGTTCAGGAGGCGATGAAGAGCTTCACGAACCTGAAGACGTTTTCGCTGCCTTGGGAGTAAACGAATGGCGCTGACGGTGGAAGAGATCCACGGGCTGTATCGCGAACATGGCCATGTGGCCTATAGCGGCGAACCGGTCACGCAGCTCGAGCATGCATTGCAGAGCGGATTGCTGGCGGAGTCGTCCGGCGCGGACGAAGCGCTGGTCGCGGCGGCGTTCCTGCACGACCTCGGCCATTTGCTGAATCGCCAGGGCGAGACGCCGAGTGCGCGCGGGATCGACGATCTGCATCAGTATTATGTGCTGCCGTTCCTGCGGCCGCTGTTCAACGATGCGGTGCTCGAGCCGATCCGGCTGCACGTCGACGCGAAGCGCTGTCTGTGCCGCACGGATGCCGGCTACGTCGAGAGCCTGTCGCCGGACTCGGTGCGCAGTCTGGCGTTACAGGGCGGCGTCTTCAGTGAAGAGGAGGCAGCAGCGTTCCTGCTGCGCCCGTTTGCGGAGGACGCTTTGCGCCTGCGCCGCTGGGACGACACGGCGAAGGAGGAAGGCAAGGTGACACCGGATCTCGATCACTATATGGAGATCGTCGCGCGCCAGGTGCGCGCGGCCTCCTGACGGTTCGGCTGCTTCTACTTCTATATAAGGCGCCGCACGCGTCAGCGTGCGGCGCCTTATATTTTTTGCGAAACCCCTTGCGCGATTGCCGGCGGATGCATAGAATCACGCCTCTTTCGCGCTAACGGAAACGCAGCGCGGGAGGAAGGGAAGCGGTGCTGTTGGGGTTCGGAAGTAGCGAGCCCGACAGCGCAGGAAGATGACCCCGCAGTCGCAACGATGTCGTGCAGAAAGTTGTTGACGCGCTGCGAAACACGGTTCATAATCTCGCTTCTCTGCTGCTGAAAACGCAGCGCTGCTGGGGAACTTCAGGTTCCTCGCAGAATGCTCTTTAAAAATTAACAGCCGATAAGTGTGGGCGCTTGATGAAAGCGAGCTGATCCTCGGATCAGATAGCAAAAGTATCAAGAGTCTCACACTAAAGTAAGTCAGGTTTATGAAG